>CAJQLF010000042.1 GCA_905479115.1 uncultured Flavobacteriales bacterium | reverse complement strand
AGCCATTTATTTCAACTTTGAACTTCGTCGCTGCCAGCGCGCTTCTTGCCAAATTTTTCGGGCCTTGGTGTCGAGAAATGTCCAGGCGAGTATGCGAGACGATTTATTGCCTGTGGCCAACGGTAGCTCTTCAATTTTCGTTGCGCCGGCTTGTTGAAGTGCAGCGAGCAAGCTGGGGATGTGATCCGCCTGAGCTACGAGGGATGTAAACCAAAATACCTGCCTGCTCCATTGGATACTTTCCTCGATCATTTTCAGGATGAAGGCAACTTCTCCTCCGGGATAGATTAATTCGGCCTCGATGCCCGCAAAGTTGAGGGTGAGGTTGCCCTGCGGCTTGCGCTTTTCGACGTGACGAAGTTTGCGGCGGGCAGCGGCCTGAGCCGCTTCGAGAGAGTCGTGAAAAGGCGGATTGCATAAGGTGAAATCTATGAATTCGCCGGCTTGTATGATGTTCTTAAAAATGGATGTGGAGTGCGATTGCAGGCGGCAAGTAATGTGGCGTGCTGCATGGGGGTTCGCTGCCAAAATCCGCTGAGCGGAGGAGATGGACGCGGGTGCGACATCTGTGCCGATGAAGGACCAACCATATTCGACTGTGCCGATCAAAGGATACACTAAACTCGCGCCTGTGCCGATATCCAGTCCAACGATTTGCGGACCTTTGGGAATGTGCCCCCGATTTTCTTTGGAGATGAGGTCGGCTATCGTATGAAGGGCATCCGCGCGACCGGGGATTGCGGGGCAGAGGTTGCCGTTGGGAAACTCCCAAGAGGAGATCCCATAATGGTGATCCATGAGGGCTTGGTTGAGCCGTTTCACTGCTCCTGGATGGCTAAAGTCTAGTGTCTTACCACCGCCGGGCTTATTGCGAATGTATGCTGCTAATTCGGGTAAGCACTTGGTCAGAGCCTGCAAGTCGTAAGGTGCAAGATTGCGGTTGCGTGGATGCAGGTTTTTGCTCATGGTGGAAGCGAAGGTCAAGACTTGTCTGCTGCGTGACTTAGCGTTCCTTTTGAACGAGGTAGTACATGCAGGTTGTGACAAAATTTCGGAAATAAGGAATTCGGGCAATCAGACCAAATTGCACCCGCGGCTTCAAATTGAACTTGAACTTGTAGATTGGGTTGATGAGGTAGAAGGTACGCGAATTGATGGAGTACTTGTTCTTCCTGAGCAACCGTTCAAAACGCTCAATGGAAATTCCAGTTTCTTTGATTTCCAAAATATCTTCGATTGCCTTTGGCTTTTCTCGAAAAGCGCTTAAAATTCCTCGGTAGAGTGGAACAGGAAGAAGATGAAAGTAAGGGGTCTTGCTTAGCCATTTATGGGCTAGAACCTGCTGATGCCCGCCGAAAGGCATTTGCCACGGAGGAAACCCGAAAAATATGCTTCCTCCGGGCTTGAGAAAATCATGCATTCTTTTCAGAATGGCATCTTGGTCGTGGATGTGCTCAATGACATCTTTGAGAATGATCAGATCGAAAAGGCCATCCAAATCGCTTTCCATGTCGATGTCATAGATGTTTTTATTCATCACAACAGCTCGGCCAGAAGTGATTTCTTCTCTAAGTGTTTGCCTGGCTCGTTTTGCTTTCCCCTCCGATAATTCGATTCCAACTCCTTGACAACCTCGGTCCAAAAATGCTTTGAGCACGCCGCCTTCTCCGCAGCCAATCTCCATAACCCTCAGACCCGGTTCGATGGAGAAGGTTTTTTCAATAAATGGAATGAGGTAATCTGATGCATTGGTTCTTTGATGAGCGACATATACATCGCGATTCTTGTGAAATTCAAAAGCCATCGTGTCAAGTCTTTAAAGCATACGAGGCGCTAATTGGTGGCGCTTATTGAATTCTGGGAGTTCGGTTAGCATGGAGATAGACTGCGTCGAGAAAAAATTGCCCGACGGGCTCAACGAGTGCCTGACCTTCGCCTGATCGTTCTGGGTGGTATTGAACACCAATGTAGCATGGGAAGGCAATGGTGTCTCGCCTTCGTACGGCTTCGATTAATCCGTCTGGAGCGACAGCCCAGCTCATCAACCCAGGTGCCAATGCGTTGATTCCTTGATGGTGATGGGATGTAACCTGAGAGGCTGTTGGGGTTTTGACTCCGAGAAAGGCTGCCGAAATACTCGCTTCGACCATATGGAGGGTATCCTTTCTGTTTTCTGCGGTGCCTCCGCGATGCGCATTCGTTCCGAGTACGTCGGGCAAGTGGGGGTGGAGACTTCCTCCATTGTGCACATTCATGAATTGCATGCCCCGGCAAATACCGAGTAACGGAGTACCCAGGCTGTCCACAGCCCCAAGCAGAATGCTTTCCAGCTCATCGCGCTCTAAATCAATAGAGCCACAAAGTACGGTGTCTCCCGCTTGTCCATATCGGTCGGGGTGAATGTCCGCACCTCCAGTCAGCAAAATTCCATTGGCATGGGATAATGCTGAATCCAGCTCAGCCGTGCTCAATTCCGAAGCATTAATCCAGCGCACAGCGCACGGGACATCGAGTCGCTCAATGAAGTTCTCGTAGGTGCGGCTGGGAAAGAGTCTGCTTGCGACAATGGTCACTTCTGATTGAGCGGCTCGCTCAGATTTCAACTGACATCCGCAAAAAGTGAAACATAAAAGCAGGACGAGCGTTGCTTGTTTTGAAGCGCTCAGAGCCATTTTAACGATTGAATGGTACTGAATGAACATGTTCGCAAAATAGGCAACCGATTCATTGTATTCGTCGTAATTTGAGAACAATGAAAGATCCATACGCTCACGATGCCTTGGTTTTGGAAGGGGGCAGCTTGCGTTGTGCATTCACAGCGGGTGTTTTGGATGCCTTTGCGGCCATCGATTACAAGCCATTTAAGTCCTATTATGCTGTGTCTGCGGGTTCCATGGCGATGATTTCATTTTTGTCTGGACAGCGCAAGCATTTCATAGAATTGTCGGAACGCCTGGTAGAAGACGGCAAATTCATCAGCTTTCGATCGGCTTTTTCTGATGAAGGACTCATGAACTTGTCTCATTTGGCTCGTGTGGTCAGTGAGTCGGCTCCTATCGATTGGGAAGCAGCAAATGCTTTCATTGAAGGCAAAAACATCAATGTGGTTACAACAGACTTTGATACGGGTGAGGCTCACTACCTGCATCCGCAAAAGGAGAATTGGATTAAACCCGTCTTGGCATCGGCTACCTTGCCGTTTGTGACGAGGGGCAAGGTCAAGGTGCGCGACCGATGGATGTTTGATGGTGGATACGCGGACCCCATTCCGCTGGATAGGGCCATGGAAGAAGGGTGCACACGAATTTTAGTGGTGCGAACGAGACCCTCCGGATTGAAGGTCGAACGAGATACGCTGGACTTCATCGCTTCTTACTTGCATAGGGACAATGAAGAGCTGGCGGAGCTTTTTGAAACGTGGCATATTCGATACAATCAAATCGTAGATAAACTTAGATCAAAGGATCAGGATCTTCACCATTGGGAAGAAATTGCTCCATTGCACGAGTTGCGATCTGACGGTTACCGAATTACGGCCTTGGATTTGCGCGCGGATTACAGGCACGGCCTAGAGGTTGCTCTCGACTGGTTCGCCTCAAAAAAGCAAGAACGATAAAAATTATAAAGTAGATAAAACGTATATTTTAGTCGTTTAAAAGATGTTTTTGTTGTATTTTGGTCTCGAATCGCTGAACTATCACCATGCGCCACGTAGCCAAAAACCTTACGGTGCGTTCGGGACAAATGGGCCTCATTGCCCTTCTTGCCTGCACGCTTGCCACTCAAATTTCGTTTGCTCGTTCGGGAGTTGAAGGCTCAACCCCGGAAGATGCTTCTGCACCTTCTCTGGTTCTCAACGATCAATACAAATTCACGCAGCTTAATTACACCCCCTTTGTAATTGACCAGTTTTCAGGGTTCGATTACACGGGATACAAAGTGTACAAAGTATACCTGCATACGGTGAACTCAACAGATTATATCAAACGAATCTTTGGAAATGAGGATTATCCAGGGGCTATCACAGCGCCAAGCGGAATCTACAACAACAACTTTTGCGTCGGAGCTACGTCAGGAGGTGTTCCCCCACCAGGGTTTTTCTATGGTGGTTACAATGCACATGAAATTGACTCCTGGGTTGGTATTGGTGTTACCGCTTTCCCCAATGAATTCGCGGGAGAGGAGGATGTTGTTTTGGATACGCTGAGTACCAATGATTGGTCGAGTAATTTTATTCTTGAGTCGATGTCGAGCGGTAACTACGGTCCGGTAGACATTTTCTTGGACGATGAAGACACCGAGGGTGGGTGGCATTTGGACAGCCCAGATGCGCTGAATGGATTTGCAGGCGACGATTATAAGGCAATCGTGATGCAGCTTACTACAGATAGCACTTTTACTTGGACGTTGAGTGCAGAAATCTGGATTGAAGGTGACTCGACGAACTCTGTGATTGTTACGCAAACGTTCAATGGAGTTTCCATGGAATTGCCTGAGATTGAGGGTTGCACGGATGTTGTGGCTTGTAACTATTACGATTTAGCCAATACGGACAATGGATCATGCGATTATCCTGAGCAGTACTATGACTGCGACGATGTTTGCTTGAGTGATATCGATGAGGACGGTGTGTGCGATGAATTGGAAATTGACGGGTGCATGTCTGCATTGGCTTGCAATTACAATACTTCTGCGACCGATGACGATGCATCCTGTATTTTTCCAGAAGGATGTGATTCTTGCTCGGGAGAATCTGATGGAACTGGCTCTGTTGTGGACAATGATGATGATGGGGATGGGGTGTGCAATTCTGACGAGGTTGTAGGTTGTCAGGATGATACCGCCTGCGACTACAATGCTTCTGCTACAGATTCTGGCACGTGCACTTACGTGGATGGTGTTTGCGAATCATGCTCTGGCGAGACGGATGGAACAGGAACTGTTGTGGACAATGATGCGGACAATGACACGGTATGTGACCTCGATGAGGTCATCGGTTGTCAAGACGCACTGGCCTGCAATTACATGTCTGCAGCAACCGATGCAGGCTCGTGCGAGTATGCCACAGGATGTGACTACTGTTCAGGCGAGACGGACGGGTCAGGTGAAATCGTAGTCGGCGATACCGACGGTGACACCACATGCGATGTGGATGAAATTGCGGGTTGTCAAGACACTACGGCTTGCAATTATGACGCGAGCGCTACCGATTCAGATGGTTCATGTGATTACTGTTCGTGCGGCCAGTTGACGGGCATGTCGCCTTATAGCTTGACGGTAGAGGAGCATGCAGTAAATGGGATTCCAGGTCATACGACGTACCGGTTGTATGTTAATATGGAAGACCCCAATGATTACTTGAATGGTGTATATGGAGAGTCGCCTGGTGCCGTCTCTGAGCCATTCGTCTTGACGTCGACATCGACTCCTAATTGGTATAACAACGAAGAGGTAAGTGCCGACTTCGGTTGGGAAATCACCCCGTTTATGCTGGCAGCCTTGGAGTCCGCGGCGTATGACAGCTGGTTCACAACTGGACCTGAATTTGGACCTCCAGGAGATTTCTTCACCACATATGGTTCTGCCGGAAC
>CAJQLF010000041.1 GCA_905479115.1 uncultured Flavobacteriales bacterium | reverse complement strand
AAGGACTAGCTTATGAGTCGACCATTCACGTTACAACCCTATCGGGCCGTGCCGTAGCTGAATTACAATCAGAGGGAGGAAGAGCCGTCTGGGATACCCGTGATTTTAATGGAGAGCTTGTGCCCTATGGAGTGTACTTATTTTTCGCAACAGATCCGAGCGGCAGTTCTGCGGGTGTGGCCAAGCTCGCTGTTACGCGCTAAATCTCGCCTCCAGCTTACGACCCTATGAAAGGTCGGTAGGGTTACAAATCCAAACGCCGCTTTGCATTCTATCGGACTGTATGACCAATCGCTGTCGCGTGTTGCTGAAATTGGCAAGATGAAATGTGCCAACCGCGGGGCCAAATCACGCTCGGGGTGGGAGTATGACCCGTTGGTCCACCGAGGCATCCTGGCACTGCAAGTTGAACGATTACCGCAAGAAATTCCCCGTATCCGGTAATGCAGATCGGTTTGACCTCTTGACCTAAACGAACGCGTTCAGCCCCGTCACATCCAATCCCGTGATGAGAAGGTGGATGTCGTGGGTTCCTTCGTAGGTCACCACCGATTCCAAGTTCATCATGTGGCGCATGATGGGGTATTCTCCGGTAATGCCCATCCCCCCCAACATTTGTCGAGCGTCGCGTGCAATGGTGAGCGCCATGTCCACGTTGTTTCGCTTCGCCATTGAAATCTGAGGAGATGTAGCCTTGCCCGAATCGCGCAACTGTCCTAATCGGAAGGTCAATAATTGGGCCTTCGTAATCTCCGTAATCATCTCGGCCAACTTCTTCTGTTGCAGCTGGAATTGACCAATGGGGCGATCAAATTGAATCCGCTCTTGCGAATACCGCAGGGCCGTGTCGTAGCAATCCAAGGCGGCACCTATGGCGCCCCAAGCAATGCCGTATCGAGCAGAATCCAAGCAACTCAGCGGTGCTCCTAATCCATCGCGCCCTGGTAAAATATTCGACTTTGGAACGCGGACATTATCAAAAATCAACTCGCCCGTATCTGAAGCACGGAGGCTCCATTTGCCATGCATGGTGGGCGTGCTGAACCCTTCCATTCCGCGTTCAACAATGATCCCTTTGATTCGACCTGCCTCGTTCTTGGCCCAAACCACAGCAATGTCAGCAAATGGCGCATTGGAAATCCACATTTTTGCACCGTTCAGAATCACATGATCACCGTCGTCTTTGAAGTTCGTCGTCATCCCGCCGGGATTCGATCCGTGATCCGGCTCGGTCAAACCGAAACATCCCATCATTTCGCCCGTTGCCAACTTGGGCAAAAATGCTTGCTTTTGCTCCTCTGACCCATACCGCCAAATGGGATACATCACCAAACTGCTTTGCACAGATGCTGTGGATCGCAAACCGCTATCGCACCGCTCCAACTCTTGCATCAAAATACCATAGCTGATCTGGTCCAGGCCAGGCCCTCCGTATTCTGCAGGGATATAAGGGCCAAAGGCTCCTATTTCACCCAATCCCGGAAGCAAGTGCCGTGGAAAGACACATTTTTCAGCTGCATCTTCAATGATGGGACTTACCTCTTTCTTCACCCATTCGCGTGCTGCATCCCGAATCAACTTATGTTCTTCCGTGAGCAGATCATCCAACATGTAATAGTCATGTCCCTGGTACAAATCCGTGCGCATAGCGTTATCTGTTAATGCGTTTGAAGAACAAAGATACGTCCCTACCGGCCAACCCCATGTGACCAGAACCGCATTGATTAGCCCTTCAAGGACTCGTAGCCTTCATCCACGCCTAGACTCCCTGTTTGGTAAGCCTGAACAGCCAAATAATCCGCGCGTTCATTGTTGGGATTGCCTGCATGGCCCTTCACCCAGTGAAATTTCACCCGATGTTGACGGTAAATGACCAGGAACCTGCGCCATAAATCTGGGTTCTTCTTGTCCTTGAATCCTTTCCGCTCCCAATTCATCAGCCAACCCTTCTCGACGGCATCTACGACATACTTCGAGTCCGAGTAAATGGCCACCTCCAATCCCGGCCGCTTCAATGCCTCAAGAGCGACGATAACGGCCAATAGTTCCATCCGGTTATTCGTCGTCAGGCGGAACCCTCCGCTGAGTTCCTTTTGATGCTCTCCAGACATCATCAGCGCTCCGTAGCCTCCAGGCCCTGGATTTCCACTTGCTCCCCCATCGGTATATACGGTTACGGTGGCCATATCAATTGGGAGAATTTACAAGGCTTTCTCGCACCAAGGATTCGATGACTTTCGGAAAATAAGCGTGTTCCAATTCTTGGACTTTTTTTGCAATGGCAGTTGCCTCCAAGCCCGACTCGATGGGACATGTGGCTTGAAATACAATCTCTCCTTCATCGTAACCCTCCGTTACATAATGCACTGTCATGCCTGTTTCAGTTCGACCTGAATCCTGGACAGCCCGATGCACATGAAGCCCGTACATCCCTTTCCCACCAAAATCTGGTAACAGCGAAGGGTGAATGTTGACCATGCGCAGAGGAAATTCCCGAATCATAGATTCTGGAATGTGCATCAGAAAACCTGCGAGCACAACCCAATCAATCTCGGCCTCCACCAACATTTCCGTCACACGACCTTCCGTTAAATCTCGCCGTGAAAAGGCCGTCGTCTCCATTCCCATGGTCCTCGTTCTCTCGAAGATCCCGGCAGAATTGGCTGCTCCATTCGACCCCACCCAGGCTACTTCCGCCCATGGCGAATCAATGAAGTGGCGTATGATTTGTTCTGCATTCGAGCCCGAACCTGACGCTAAGATTGCAATGCGTTGCTTAGTCAATCTCAAAAGTTAAACGATCCCAAGTTTGAAATGCGCACCTGTTCCTCCGCCATCATAGCTTCAATCTCTTCCATTTTGCGGGTTAGTTCGCTGGCCAGTGAATCTTCAGGCAAATACAAAGAAGCCGTTTGAATCATCACTTGAGCAACTTGCTGCGCGATGCGACGCTCCTGAGAAACTGCTGAGAACCGCATAGGGTCTAACGAATAGTAATAGGTCAAATCCTCCGTCTGGATATCGAACAGTTGACGTGTCAATGTCTTTGCTAGTTCTCGCGCCTGGGCACGGCGTTCATCGGACAGTTCATAAAACTGCTCGCCCGGAATAGAATCCGAAGCCGCGATTTCCATAAGGGTCGCTTGAACAGTCATCAAAACACGATTCAATGGCACATTCTCTTCTGGCATTTTCACCATGACCATCTCGCAAATATCCAACGCGCGATTGGCATCGTTTTCAGAGAGCAATTGTTCAGCGAGAATGGCCATCTGCAGGCGGAAATTGGTCACCATCCTGCGGTTATTTTCGTCCATGTAAATCCCATCTTCAACATTATCCATTCCACCCCATGACCACTTGTTGACCACGTTGTCGTACATCTTGTCACTGGACACTCCGCCAAAAGCATTGGGGTTGGGATTGGGGGGATATTTGATGGGCACCAACCGGTAAGCCAGACCTTCCAACCGGAAGTATTCTTGCAGCCCCATGTAGCTGTCTGGACCGGTGGTTACAGCAAAATAAATCGGACGTTCCCATCGGTTGTTGTAAATCATATCCAACACCGCCAACTGATTTTTCAGGATGTAGGATTTAGGCGATCCATTGGATCCCGATAACGTGAAATCAATGGAAGAAACGCGATTTGCCATTTCTTCTGCATCCAGAACGCCAAAGTTCACCAACTGCGCGCTGTCAGCCGGGATTCTGAAACTATTTGATGGAATCACAGCGTATTTCTTCCCCCCACCAAACTCCCGCATGTTCTTGTCATCTAGCGCATACTCCATCGCTACAGCCAAGTCCATGTAAGGATTCATCGGATCTTTCGGGTTGTCCAAAACCACCAAGTCACGGGTCCCTTGGCGGTAACTTTCCTCTTCCATGGCTATCGGGAGTGGTGCGCTTTCGTACGCTTGCCGTTTCATTTGATCGATGTACCAGTCGGTATTGAGCAAACTCAAATTGCAAATTCGAACATCTGTCCGGTACCCCTCGACCTCTTGAACGTACCAGAGCGGGAACGTGTCGTTGTCTCCGTTGGTAAACAAGATGGCATTCGGTTCCAATGAGTCCAAGTAGTTCTTCGCAAAATCGACTCCCGTGCGGCGATGCGCCCGGCTGTGATCATCCCACCCTTCACTCGCCATTAATGCAGGAACAGATAGCGAAAGAACCAGCATCACCTGTGCTCGCAAGGTCTCCTTCATGGAAGTCTTTTGTAGCACCAGTGCCAATCCGACCAGACCCGCCGCTACCGCCGTCATAAACAACAGGCTGTAGCTCATCGCGTGGTTGCCTCCCGAAGCCAATTCCATGGCGTAAAGGACAATGCCCGCTGCTGCAGCGGAGCCGATAACCTGGGCTGCTGTTTTGACGGTCATGCTTCGAGCAAATTCAAACAGCGCACAAACCCCCAATCCAATCCACATAGCATAGGCGTAAAATGAACCGACAAATGCGTAATCCCGCTCCCTCGGTTGGAAAGGGTATTGATTTAAGTAAACCACAATTGCTAGCCCAGTCAAAATGAACAAGGCCGAAACCACCAGGAACTGACGCGGATCTCGGAATGCTTGAAAGAGCAAGCCAATGATACCGAGCAGCAGCGGCAGGTAATAAAACCGATTGAAGCCCTTGTTTTCTCTTTGCACCTCAGACAGTCGATCTTGGTTCCCGAGCCGCTCGGCGTCGATCATACTCAGTCCACTGAGCCAGTTGCCATCCAAAAAGTCACCGTTGCCTTGAGTGTCGTCCTGACGTCCTGCAAAATTCCAAAGGAAATAGCGGAAATACATCCAGCCTATTTGATAATCCTTGAAAAAACGAAGGTTCTCGGCCATGCTCGGTTTGAGATCCGCCTGAACACGGTCCAGCATTCCCTGCAGTTGACGAGCAGCCTGAGCATCTTCTTGCGAGCCCGTTTGATTCGCCCGTCGTGACACCATTCGCATCTGCGATTCGATTTGGTCCCGCTGGCCTTCCAACCGTTCAACATACCCCCTCCCTCTGGTCAGTCCTGATTCGAGGTCGTTTACAATGAATTGCGCCAATGTGCCTGCCATGCCCGGCGAATCCAATGGTGCACGCTGCATGCTCCCCGTTTGAGCATCGCGAACTAAAATTTCATTGGGTGAAGCCACTTCAAAATTATCCTCGAATCTTCGGTTGTATAATCGAAACAAGCCATTCATCGCCCGAGTCAAGTCCTGCTTGGACATAGACCCATTGAGGTACACCTCAGCCACGTGCTGTTCAAAGCCAGCTTTGGTCATCAACGCATTCGACATTGGGCTTTGAAACCCCGTCGACTCATTGTAGCCCTTGTAGTTACTCCAGCTCTTATACGCCTCAATGTGATTGGGTGTGCCGGAGTACATCCTTGGAAAAAGCATCGTAAATCGCGGGTCATAATTGGGCACACTTCCCCGCTTTTCACCGCTGTCAACGTATTCCTCCTGAATCCGCATACGTTTGGTCCCGTTTTCCTCCATCCAAGACTGCGCTCCTCCTTCGGTCCGGAACGACTTGACTCGGACATCTCTTCCCTTGTCTTCTATGATGCTAAAACTCTTCACGTAGCGTGGACTTCCGTCTTTATATGAATTCCCGGGGTCCACAGGACTGCCCCAATACTGACCTGAAGCCAGCGGTCGATCGCCATATTGCTCCCGGTTCAAATACGAAAGCAGCGAGAAAAGGTCTTCGGGATTGTTCTCATCCATTGGCGGATTTGCGGCACTTCGGATGACAATCACAGCGAATGTCGAGTACCCAATCAGCACCATCGTCATCCCCAATACCAAGGTGTTCGTTGCCCACCATCCCTTTTGGTGAGTGAACCAAATGGCCGCTGTCAAAAAAGCGATGAGTACCAAGGCATACACCAAAACACCGGAATTGAAGCCCATCCCAAAGTCGTTCACAAACATCAATTCAAAACGGCCCGCCAAATTCACGACGCCTTTGATCAATCCCTCCTGCACAAACATCAGCAAGGCCACCGCTACCAGCGCGGTCACCGCCAATCCTTTCCAAGAGAAAGGGTATTTCTTGAAGTAATACACCAAAGCAATCGCTGGAATTGCCAATAGATTCAATAGGTGCACTCCAATGGACAATCCCATCAAGTACGCAATGACCAATATCCAACGCAGATGCCCCGGTTCATCGGCAACTTTTTCCCACTTCAAAATCACCCAAAACACCAGCGCTGTGAACAGAGAGGACAGCGCATATACCTCGCCTTCTACTGCCGAAAACCAAAAGCTGTCGCTGAAGGTGTAGACCAAAGCACCAACTGCACCTGATCCCAATACGGCCCAAGTTTCTGCCACACTCAAAGGCTCTGATTCGCGTTGGATGAGTTTTTTGGCCAAATGGGTCACACTCCAGAACAAAAATAGAATCGTGAAGGAGCTGCTCAACGCGGAAAGTGCATTGGCACTGACGGCCGCTGTCTCTGGTGTGCTAAAAATCATCAGGAACCGCGCCAGCAGCATAAAGAAAGGAGCTCCCGGAGGGTGGCCTACTTCCAGTTTGTAGGCGGAGGCTATAAACTCGCCACAGTCCCAAAAACTAGCCGTTGGTTCAATCGTCGATAGAAATACAACGGTTGCGAGCGCCCACACAGACCATCCAACTCCGTTGTTTAATTTTTGATACGTCATTCTCATAAATGCAACCCATAGGGGGTTGCGTCTGCGAAGTTAAGGCATGACAAACCACAGAACGCAATCGTCTCAGAGCTGTTGACGGTGGCTTTTCCACCGGGTTATTGACGTGAGAGATGGCTCTTCGATGCGCTCAATGCACAACAAAGATTCTCTGCATCATCGGAGCCATACCGGAAGTTTCCCAAGACAGAACGTACCATCCATTCGACCAGTCCGACACGTCCAATCGACCCGAACTACCGAATAATTGATCCGTAAGAAGAATGCGGCCATCCAGGGTATACACGGTGAGCTCGCACGCTTCATCCGAATGGGGAAGGGTCCACTGAATAGACTCCCCCGCTGGATTGGGCCAAACGCGAGCTCCTTGAAGTGGGTTCTCAGCCACAGACACAGCGTCAAAACAATCGGGCAACAAGCCAAAGTCGACGTCCGCGTACGGCTCGAACCAGTCGAACAACACAATGGGATCCATCCCTGCAACGAGCACGCTGATGAGCAAAGATTCCACATCAACAGCCGCTGCATCCCACCCCCAAAACACATCGAAACAGGCGGGTGGTACGCACAGAATGAGGGTGTCCGAAATCACACCATCTGCAGACCAATCGGAGTCGAACGACCAACCGGCAATTTCGAATCCATCAATGACTGCTTCGAATCCCAATTCGAAGGCCCAATCAACCTCGGCTGTCCATTCTCCGTCGAGGATTAACTGGATTTCCTCACAGGTCATCTCCGGAGTTTCAAGCTCAATGCACGTCTCTCCTCCCGGGCAATCTTGCCAACTGCCGTATCCAATGCACATGCCAACCTCCATTGGCTCCAACACATCCCATGTCCACGCAAACGGATTGCCTTCTCCCACATTGGATCCACCGGTCCACCAGTTGACTTCACCCTCGAACAATTCACCATTGGAAGTGACGGCCGAAAACAAATAAATCCCATCCGCTAATTCCTCATAGTCGATGGTCACATCACATTCGGTCCATGTGCAATCCGAACAAATTTCCAATTCTTCAAAAGCGCCCATCGGGCAAGATGGCGTTTCGTATCCCACCCCGAAGGTGTGACAGCCATCCTCTTCAAAGGTGAACATCATTTCTGCGTATCCATAATCGTAGGGCTCCCCATCCAATGTCCAAAACAGCGTGGCATCTTCCGGCTGATCAATGGCTTCAAGAAAAAACTGATTGCACTCGATTTCATCCCAAACCAAATCCAGCGGACATTCCTCTTCACCGCAACCCTCGATGTTGATTTCCCACTCGTAAAGTTCGCCTTGACAAGTTGCCGAATAGAATTCTGCCGTCACAGAGTAAACGCCGTCACTTGGGAATGTGTAATCGAAAAAAATTCCGGTGGTCCATTCAATCAATACCCCGTTCACCGACCATCCAATCTCCCAAACATTCGGATCAGACAGCCAGAACAAAGCATAGCAGCCTCCCATGTATTCCACCTCCATCATTTCGGGGTCAGGGCAATCGCTGCTTTCGAGGTTGGTATAGCACGCCTCCATCCCTTCAGGGCAGGCATCCGTAAAGACCTCCACGCAGACGCTCCAGTATGGATTGAAATCAAATCCCGCTTCAAAGGTCAAGCCGTTCTCGCTGGTGGGCGGAACCACCTGACCGTCGACGTACCATTCGATGATTGCGCCTTCAGGTTGCTCCGGGATGGAGAACGTGAACAACATGCCATCTGCACTCGATACCTCCATTTCCAATGAGCACTCGGTTTCTCCGCACCCAACCACTTGTACAACGGTGCTCAAATTGACTCCCATGGGACAATCATACGACGTGAAAAAAGCGGTTATTTCGTACGTCCCCGATTCCTCAAATTCATGTGTAATAAAATGACCGCCCCAGATGGACTGGGTTCCATCCCCAAAATCCCACAACACTTCCTCTCCTTCTTGAAAGCTACCGATCTCAAAAGCCCATGCGCATCCTTCTCCTTCAGAAAAACCTATGGCTTCTGGACAGTTAAACTCCATCGGCTGCTCGACGCAGAAAGATGCTTGCCAAATGCCTCCTTCTGTCTGATTTAATTCCAAGATTTGGATAAAATCTGACTGGAATAACTCCAATCCTATGGTCTCTCCATTGACCGCTTCTCCGCTCAGAGCGATAGAATAACATCCCACAGACAGGCAGAAATCAGCCGTCAATCCGTTTGGTGTGACCTCCCATGTCCCATCTGCTGTTGGCATCCCCTCCTCGTTAGAAATCAGATAATTCACATCAAGCACCGGCCAATTCTCTCCGGCTTGATTGACTACAAAAAATTGGATATCAGAACACTCCTGTGCGCGCGATGAAATGGGACCCAAAGCCATCAATAGCAAGGCAAGAGTCCATGGAAAGTAGTGTGTCATGTGCATTGGTTGCTTCTGTTTGAATTTTCACCCTCTAAAGGGCAAACCGCTGCGCTCCCCAATGGGTTGCTCCATCAAGAATACAGTGCATCAGTCTACGAACCTCGGATCGGTCCCCATGACCTCACCACAGGACGAGCACGTGCGCAAATCTGCGCTCCCGTAAAACTCCCGGAAGCGGGGTAAAAAGTCTTTTTCGATGTTCTCGAGCTTAAAGTAGGTGGAATGCAATGGATGGTTGCAGGCGTCGCAAAACCAGAGCAGTCCGTCTTTGGCATCTGTTCCTGATCGCTTGCATTCAATCACCAATCCCAACGACCCTTCCTCGCGCATGGGGCTGTGGGGCACTTTGGCCGGATGCAGGTACATATCACCTGGGCCCAATTTCATGTCGACAGGTTGTCCGTCCTCTTGGATTCTGACCGTGATATGACCTTCAAGCTGGTAAAACAATTCTTCCGTTTCGTTGTAATGGTAATCCTTGCGGGCATTTGGCCCAGCGACGATCATCACAATGTAGTCTCCACTTTCAACGTACAGGTTTTTATTGCCTACGGGCGGCTTGAGCAAGTCCCGATGGTCTTCGATCCATTGGGTTAGATTGAATGGCTTGGCTATTGGCATGAGGTGAAATTAAGAAATCTCACCTCACTTTGCACGTCGCACTGGTAAACTGACCAAAGCCACGCCAGCAAAAATCGCTGCAGCACATGCCGCAGTCCACCAACCCAAATCCGCTGTGTAATCTACCCCGCCCGTTTGACTCAGCCACCACGAAAACCCCGTGGCCAGAAGCGGCTGCAAATAGATGTAGATGCTCACCACCGTTGGTTGCACATGCCGCAGCGCAAAAATATTGAGGAGGTACACCATGAATGTCGTAGCCAGCACTACATACGCCAGTCCCTGCCAATGCTGGGGCTCAAACGCAGCCCAATCAATGGCCCAAGCCTGCTGAGCTCCGATGGGCAACACCCAAAGCGCTCCAAACAAAAACACCCACGAGATGACCGTCAGCGGTTTATATTTTACCATCAAGGGCTTAACCAGAACGAGGTAAAATCCGTAGCTCGTAGCATTGATCAATATCATGAGGTCGCCTTGCCATGAAGCGTGAACGTTGGTTTGCTGCGCGCCAAGGATTAAAAGTGCTACCGCTCCTGCGCCGCCAATGGCTATTCCCAGCATCTTACGGCCTGTGATTTTGGTGCCGAGCATGGCCGCCGAAATCAGCAAAACCAGCACAGGGTTGATGGTCATGATCAAGGACGCATTCACCGGGCTGGTCACATTCAATCCGTTGAAAAACAACAACTGATTGGCTGCAACACCGGTGGTACCGCAAGCGAATAATCGCCAAACATCAGAACGGTCGATGCGCTCCCATGTGCCTCGCTGGTATCGGATAACAGCCCGCACCAACCAAAACAAGCCCCCGCCTCCCAGCACACGGAGCACAATGAAACCGCTCGGTCCAATCAAATTGGGCATCAGCCCCTTCGCGACTAAATAATTTCCCCCATACACAAGGGCAACAATCAAGAGGGCCAGATGGGCCAGAAACCTTGCCATGATGCGGTTCAGATTACTTTTGGAGCGCTTTGCGTGCAGCTTCCACGGAAGCCTTGGCGGACCCCGCACAAACCGAGTCATCAAACAAGAACACCGGTCGCTTCAAGAACGTGTATTCTTCCAAGATCAAGCGTCGGTAATCGGCTTCGGTCAATGATTGATCCGCCAGTCCCATGGAACGGAATTTCATGGCCCTGCGTGAAAACAGAGCCTCATAGGAGCCTGCATGGACCTTCATTTGATCCAGATCCACCGCAGAAATACCCTCGGCCTTGATATCCACCACCTCGCAGCCCTGTTCTGCTGGCTTCAGCTCATCAAAAATTCGAACACAGGTCTTGCAGCTTGGTAGGGTAAATGCTTTTTTCATGGTTCTTGAGTTCGTTATTCCTCCATTTTTTGAATCAACATCCGAAGTCCTTCTTCCCATTGGTGGTGGTTGTCAACCACCACATCAGCTTGATGTTTCCAAGGTTCAATGTAGGCGATATCGGCAGGACGCACGTGATTCTCCCATTGGTATCGGACCTCCTCCTCAGAATACCCTCGCTCGGTCCCATCGCGGTCTATCCGCCGCTGCAGCCTTACATCAGCCGGAGCATCGATGAACCCAAGCACATCTACCCGCTCCTTCATCTCGGGATAAGCCATGGCAAACAACCCCTCAACTACCAGCCATTCTGAAGGCTCGATGACCACTTTTTCAGACTTCATCACATCTCGGTTGTAGGTGTACGTGTCGAGTTCGATGGGTCGTCCGTTGCGCAGTTGGTCGATGTCTCGGATCATGTGGTCGTGGTCGATGACCTCGGGCAAGTCGAAATTTGTCCATCCGTTTTCATCCACAGGAAGCTCCGATTTGGGACGGTAATAATTGTCCAACGACAGCACCGCTGCCCGGGCACCAAAATGGTCCCGAATTCCATTCAATACGGTTGATTTACCGGAACCGCTTCCGCCGATGAGTGCTAAAATTTTCACGCGTCCTGTACCTTCAATAAAATCGCCGCAAAGTCCCGGGCATTTGCCAAACGGGGCGGCTTGTTCTGTCCGCCCAATTTACCCAAGTTATCCATGGCGCGCTGAAAAGAGCCCGAAGAAACAGAGGTCACTTTGGCCGGTTGCAAAATCGACCCCTGAATCAAATCTCGGTAATACGGATTCCGCTCGGCCACGCCGCTGTGAACCGCCCGCGCAAACCCCTCCAGATCAGCTGGCGGCTCCGCAAATTCAATCAACCATTCATGGTATGGCAAGCCTTCCTCTGGATTGACCTCCGGGGCGACATGAAACTCCGCCACCGTGCCGCCATGTGAGGCCATGGCATCTTGGATGGCGCTTTCGACCTCTTCGGCAATGACGTGCTCACCGAATGCGCTTGTAAAATGCTTGATCCGTCCTGTGACCACAAGTCGGTAAGGGGTTTTGGATGTGAACTTCACCGTGTCCCCCACATCATATGCCCATAAACCGGCATTGGTGGTCACAACCAGTGCATAGTTGACCCCCAATTCCACCTCTGCCAAAGTGAGGCGAGGAGGGTTTTCATCAAAATAAGATTCTGCGGGGATGAACTCGTAAAAAATACCCTCGTCAATGGTCAATCGCAGACCGCTTGATTCAAGGGTGTCTTGGTAGGCAAAAAATCCCTCCGACGCAGGAAAGAGTTCAACCGTTGGAACCTCACCTCCCACGAGCGCATTAAATCGCTCCCGGTAAGGCTCAAATGCTACACCACCATAAACAAAAAGCTCCAAATTTGGAAACACCTCCCGCACACTTTTGGCGCCGGTTACTTCCAGCAGACGCTCAAAGTAATTCTGCACCCACGAGGGAATTCCACTGATCAACCGCAAATCTGCATCTCGCGTCTCCTCCACAATGGCATCAATCTTCGCTTCCCATGGTTCAATGCAATTGGCAGTGTAAGAAGGCATCTGGTTCGCTTGCAGATAATCTGGCACATGGTGCGCGACAATTCCGCTCAATCTCCCCATGGGGATTCCTCCGGAAGTCTTGGTCAGCAGAGGAGAGCCTTGCAAGAAAATCATCTTTCCGTCCAAGAAGTCCGCACGACCCGAATTGGCGATGAATTGCAGTAACGCATTTCGAGCAGAATTGAGGTGATTTGGCATGGAATCCGAGGTCAGCGGAATGAACTTGGCTCCACTCGTCGTTCCACTCGTCTTGCAGAAATACAAAGGCTGACCGGGCCAGAGCACGTCGTGTTCGCCCGCTACAGCGCGATCAACATACGCCTTCAGACCCTCGTAATCCCGCACAGGAACAGCAGCTTGAAAGGCTTCCACCGACATCCCCTCGTGCACACCGTGGTCGCGACCAAATGCCGTGTGTGCACCCTTCGCGATTAGCGCATTGAAACACGCTTCTTGGCGCGCCAAACCCGCGATAGCCTTCCGCCCCTCAGAGCGGGCAGTCCACTTCGCAAACGACCGAGCCAAAGTAGCTTTCAGAGACATGGTGCGAAGGTACGTCTAGAAAAAAACGCAGAAAAAAGATCAATAGAAAAGGGCGGTCCAAAGACCGCCCTTTCACTCGTAAATCAAATTCGTTTATTTCACCATCATCTTCTTGGTCAAACGCATGCCGTCTGCAACCAATGTGTAAGTGTAGATTCCACCTTGAAGATTGGATACATTCAATTCCGTCTGGTGCGTTCCAGCAGGCAATTGGCCTCGCTCAACCGCTTGGATTAATCGGCCTTGCAGGTCCCGCAACTCCACTGTAACGTTTCGTGACTGCAACAATTCGTATCGGATCATCGTTGTTCCGTTCGCTGGGTTGGGAACATTTTGACGTAACTCGATACCATTGCGATTGGCGATTTCATCGATGCCTACGCGTTCTGACATAATCAATCGAATGGCCGGTGTAGCCGTCTGAGATGTGAACCAAACAAAATCTCCGGCTCCTGTCAAACCGTAATCTCCTGTAGAATTATCGGTATCTGAGTTGGCATTGCCCAATACGGTGAGCTGAGCCTCACTCTCAAATTCGTTGATTACAGATGCGAAGTAGAAATTTTCGTCTGTCAATTCGATTGGGTCTTCAAATGGGAGATAGACAAAATCACTGTTCTCTGCACTGCCCGGGGTCCACGCATCGTCGTATGCCCAGTAAGTCGTCTCAAAAGGAGAATCCGTCAAGCCCACTGCTCCATCGTAGGTATACAATCGAGTCTCAAACTCAAGATCTCCACCACCGCAGTTAGGACCAAATCGCACGGTAACACCGTAAGCCATTGACCCTGCATTGTGCATGTGGTAGTAGTTACCGTAACCCGCTGGATTGAAGAGGCCCTCAATATCAGAGTCTCCGGGAGCAAACTCAACATCCAACGCTCCTTCATCATCGTGTCCGTATTCATCGTCCGAATAGACAATTACCTTGCTCATTGTATTGTCGTCTGGATTCTCGTCTTCGTTTGCCGAAGAAATTGTCGCTTGCAAGACGTAGTTGCCGATTTCTGTTGGCGTCCATCCTGTTGCAATGTAAACCGTGTCTTGAGGACTCGCGGGGCAGTTCACTGCATTTGCGAAACTGTTGACGGTGCCTAGTTCTTCTATTGTTGTGCTCAATACATTGCCATCCTCATCCAATACTTCAATGGTCACGATGGACTCGTCTTGGTTTGCGTTCCCGCTATTGCGGTAAAGCAATCCCGCCAACAATCCTCCATCAGCCTCTGGAATGGCTTGCTCAAGCGGAGTTACTCGGTATTCGAATACGTTGTAAACATCGCCGTTCGTCAATTGGACTGCTGTGAGATCATTCGATACCGGATTCTCTGAAATGGTTACATCGTCAATGCCCCAATAGTAATGGCTGTAAGCGTCACCTGTTTCAGGCGCCTGCAAGTACGAGAAACGGACTTGCACATCCGCCGCATAGGCGGCGACGCACGAGATGTCCACGGACGTGGTCAACACGTTAACTGAAGCTGAATTGGCTGATTCAATAAATGTACCGTGCGCATCGAACGTGGTCCACGTCGCTCCGCCGTCGTTGGACACTTCCAAGTAAATAGGCGCGTAAGGGTAACAGCAGTACCGGAAGTATTGCTCCCATGTAACCACCACAGAACCCGTTGCAGACATATCCAAGGAAGGCGAGGTAATCCAACCCTCCGTGTTTTCATATCCTTCTGAAATGGGTGTGTTGAAGTAATCGCAATCAAAAACCATCCAGCCATTGTCAGCAGTCGTGGAGTTGATCGTTCCGATGTTGGTCGAAAACTCGCCCGCTGGAGGCTGAACGCCAGAAGCGGTTCCATCCGCATAGTATCCATTTCCAGCTTCGTCGACGGCTTGCCAAATTCCTCCTTCTCCCGTGTCTTCCGCTGTCCAAGCACCGACGCCGTTGTTGCCTTCGAATCCGTTGGCAAAATCCTCATAGAATAGGACTGAGCCTCCGCCGCGCTGAGCGACTTCAAGGGCCGATTCGCTCGTTCCGCGCATGGTTTCAGCTTCAGCTTGGGATAAGCTGGCAGGGACCTGCGCAAATGTGTAGACGTCCGTGATGCGCTGTGCTTGTGACCCCAGGGTCAAGCCCAAAAACGCAATCAAAATTAAAGTAAAGTGCTTCATATTGTGTGTGAATCAGGTTTTCAACGGCTGAAATTACAGCAAAGCAACTGAAAACCCTGAGAAAAATGCAAAGAGGGGAACGCCTTGCGGAATTCCCCTCTCCAATTACCGATTCAATCGGCTTCGTATTATCGCTTTTGCGTTCTTAATCGACGAGCAATCGCTCGGTTGCACGAGCGCCGTTGACCACCAAAGTCGTCGTGTACACGCCTGCATTCATCGCTGTTACGTCTAAAGTAATGCTGTGATAACCCGGTGCTTGAGTGCCGCGGTTCATTTGCTGCACGAGCTTACCCGTCATGTCGTACACTTCCAATGCCACATCGGCTGCCTGGTCCAATCGGTACTGTAAGCGTGTGCTTTCAGCAGCTGGGTTTGGAGCCAAGGGGTACAATTGGAAATGCTCCGTCGTCACTTCTTGAACCGCTACCGTATTGGTTGCGTTCGGATCCAAGTTCAAACGTACCATTGGAGTCTCATTGGTATAGTACCAATCGTAAGCACTGCCGCTTCCGAAAGGTCCGTATACGAAGGATGTGTTATCGTATGCGTATTGTGACTCCCAAATTTGAACGCTGGAACCTCCGTAGTGCTCAAAGCCTGCAGCCAACACTGACCCCCCTGGGGCGGTGTAAGGATCTTCCAAAACAAGCGTATACCAAACAACGTCATCTTCCGATCCATCGTTGGAATAAGCCGCGGCTAAATCCAATTCAGATGTGCTTCCAATTAGGCCGCCATATTGTTCTACTAAATAGGTTTCGTCGAAGCCGTCAAAAAGGTGAGCAACAACAGGCGTTCCGTTCTCAGAACCTTCCGCAATCGCCACATCAATGGCATAAACCGTTACGTCTTCAAAGATGTCATACGGGTTCAATGCAATGAAGTCGTCTGCTCCGTCACCAGGGAACAAACCTGTCATCGTGCCGTTATCGCGGCCATAATGCAATGAGCTGACCTCAAAAGACTGCGCTGCCGTATTGTTCGCTGGGTTCTCATCTTCGTTCATCGCACTCACGGAGTAATTCAATTCATACGAACCTACTTCCGCCATATCGAAGGCCACGCGCAGCGTATCTGCCGCCTGGTAACCCAATGTCATAGGGTCGGACGCTCCGACATCTGTGCCGTTGACGTTCAACGTCATCGTGGTCTCCTCTTGGTCGAGATACCCCACGTTGTAAACCTTCGCTGCAGCTTCCAATGAAGACAATTGGCCTTCGGCAAAAACACCGGCTTCCCAGATACCCGTGGTGAAGTAGTCCGTGTAGCTCAAGTAGTTGTCGATGCGGATGTCATTCGCTGGTGTTTCGTAAATCTGGATGTCATCAATCTCCCAGCTGTAGCCCCACGTGCCGGCCCAACGGAATCGAACCCAAATTTGCTCTTGGTTGCCGGCTGCTGTGCTGATGTCAAATTCAACCAATGATGGGTTGTCGGACTCGCTTCCCGTCTCGAAACCTGGGAACACTTCCCATCGGCTGAGTATCAATTCGCCGTCACCGTAATCTACCGTGCCGTCCGCTTCTCCAAACGTATCAATGTCCGGCCAATTCACTCCGTCGCGAGAAACTTCAATCAAGCACTTTTCACTGTCGTCAGAAGAACCGTTGTCCCAACAGCGGTAGCGTGTTTCCATAGAGATGCTTACGAATTCCAGTGAACTGCAATCAATCGGGTCAGCAGTCTGCACCCAACTATTCTCGATCCATGCCGCACTGTAATTGGCGTCGGCACCGAATAAATCAGAATCTACAATTAACAACCCGTTGTCGCTCGTCGTAGAATTCATGGCGCTTGCTGCACTAAAATCACCTGTACCGCCTGCCCATTGATTATAAGGACCTGCAGGGCCCTCCGTTGAACATTCGAAGTTCAAATCAATGCCTTCCCATGGGGAGCCGTCGATGTCAGAGCCATTTCCGAAAACCCAAGTAGAGCAGTCGTCGACGTTGCAGTCATGTGACCAGATTACATCACGTTCGACTTGGACAGACGTGTTTTCCGCCTGTACGCGGTTATGTTGTGCTGTTTTTGTTGCCGCATATGGCATCAAGCCTTGTGCAGATACAGCTACTGAAAGGAGTACAGCAAAAGCTGCGGTGTAAAAGTGCTTCATTCTCAAGCAGTTTGGTGTTTAGGATTTGGGCAAATATAGGTGACCGCCGGTGAGTGTAAAAATTCAAGTCAAGAGATCCTCAAATGCAGCCATGGGCGGGCAACTGCAGACCAAGTTGCGGTCACCATACGCATTGTCAACTCGGGCAACTGGCGCCCAAAATTTTCGCACTCCGGATTCCTCCGTAGGGTACGCAGCAGCTTCTCGGGTGTATGGGTGGTCCCATTCCGATGAAGCAACCTCCCGCGCAGTGTGGGGCGCCATTTTCACCACATTGTCATCTCGGTCTACCGAACCGTTTTCAATCATCCGGATTTCCTCTCTGATGGCCAGCATGGCATGAACAAAGCGGTCCAATTCTTCCAAGGATTCTGATTCCGTCGGCTCCACCATCAACGTTCCGGCCACCGGCCAAGAAACCGTCGGTGCGTGGAATCCATAGTCAATCAGCCGCTTGGCGATATCCATCACTTCGACACCTGCACTTGCCTTGAACATTCGACAATCCAGTATCATTTCGTGTGCGACCGTTCCTTTTTTTCCCTTGTATAAGATGGTGTACGAATCTTCCAACTTGGCCTTCAGGTAATTGGCATTCAAAATCGCGACTTCAGTGGAGCGCCTTAAGCCGTCTTCACCCAGCATTTTGATGTAAGCGTAGGGGATTTGGCAAATCAGTGCACTGCCAAAAGGTGCGCCACTGATGGCATGGATGGCCTGGTCGCCTCCCGTTGGAATGATTTGATGCCCCGGCAAAAAAGGAACCAAATGCTCTGCTACGCCAATGGGTCCAACTCCCGGACCACCTCCGCCGTGAGGAATAGCAAACGTCTTGTGCAAGTTGAGGTGACACACGTCGGCGCCAATCAACCCGGGACTGGTCAACCCTACCTGGGCGTTCATGTTGGCTCCGTCCATGTAGATCTGGCCTCCGTGCGCGTGAATCAACTTAGTAATGTCCAAGATCCCCTCCTCGTAAACCCCGTGGGTAGAGGGATAGGTAATCATCAAAGCGCCCAGTTCGGAGGAGTGCATCTCCGCTTTCTCCCTCAAATCATCCATGTCAATGTTGCCTTCGTCATCGCAACCAATCACCACCACTTTCATCCCCGCCATGACAGCAGAAGCCGGATTGGTTCCATGGGCTGAAGCGGGAATCAGGCATACATCGCGGTGTGTTTCACCTCGGGATTCATGAAAAGCTCGAATCACCATGAGTCCGGCGAACTCCCCTTGAGCTCCCGAATTGGGCTGAAGAGAAATACCGGCGAATCCGGTGATGGTCGCCAAATCTTGTTCTAATTCGGTTAGCACTTCACGGATGCCGGTGGCTTGCTCCGGAGGGCAAAAGGGATGCAACTCAGCGAACTCCGCCCAAGCGATTGGGATCAATTCGGTGGCCGCATTCAATTTCATGGTGCACGACCCCAATGGAATCATGCTATGAACCAGGGATAAATCGCGGTTTTCGAGGTGTTTGATGTACCGCATCATTTCCGTCTCCGAACGGTACCGATTAAATACCGGGTGGTGCAGATAATCGACATCGCGCCAAAGTTCACCAAGGAACGCCCGATCGGTGGAGACCTCGGATATGAAGCTTACCCCAAAAACAGTAAACAAATCAACCAGGTCAGACTGGGAAACGCGCTCATTAAGCGAGACGCCAACATGCATGCCATCTTCGAAATAGCGCAAATTAATTTTCATCGCTTGCGCCCGTGCGCTCAAAGCCTTCATCTCATCTGAACCGCCATTGACTCGGATTTTGAGCGTGTCAAAGAAGCAGTCGTTTATTTGATCGTAATTCTCCGTACTCCGAAGGGCCGCGTCCAAACTGCGCGCAGCACCATGAATGCTCTCCGCTATTTCCCGCAGCCCGTGTGGGCCGTGGTACACTGCGTACATCGACGCCATCACCGCAAGCAATGATTGCGCTGTGCAGATGTTGGACGTCGCTTTATCCCGGCGAATATGCTGCTCCCTGGTTTGAAGGGCCATTCGCAAAGCAGAATCTCCAAGGCGATCCTTTGAAACCCCGATGATGCGACCGGGGAAGTGTCGCTTGTATGATTTACGCGCTGCAAAGAATGCAGCATGCGGTCCGCCGTAACCCATCGGCACGCCAAATCGTTGGGATGTCCCTACGACCACATCAGCTCCCATCGCACCGGGGCTCTTAAGCAATGCCAACGCCAAGATATCGGCAGCAACCACCACCTGAATCTCCTTGGATGCAGCCTCCGCGATGACTTTAGTCAAATCAGAGACGACACCCTCCCCGTCCGGGTATTGAAATAGCACCCCAAATACATCATCCAATGAATCAATGGGCATGGAAGACCGTTCCACCACTTCGAGTTCCACCCCC
The DNA here is from genome assembly GCA_905479115.1 of uncultured Flavobacteriales bacterium. GTDB lineage: Bacteria > Bacteroidota > Bacteroidia > Flavobacteriales_D > Sanyastnellaceae > UA16. The sequence goes on along the minus strand of CAJQLF010000041.1, from coordinate 26,350 downwards.
AGGTATTTTGCACGTGTGCGCAGAACGTCCAGTGTTTGTGGGAAAACCTTTGCGTCGACCAGGAACCGATTGGCTCCGGCTTTTGACAAGGAACGCGGTCGAGCGGCAAACACCATAGCCATGGCCTCTGCTGCGGCAGTAGACTCATCCAACAACGAGGCGTTGGAAAGTTCCATCCCCGTCAGGTCGCATACCATGGTCTGAAAATTCAGCAGCGCCTCCAATCGGCCCTGCGCAATCTCAGCTTGATAAGGGGTGTAAGCCGTATACCATCCTGGGTTTTCCAATACATTCCGACGGATCACACTCGGCACCTCTGTGGGATTGTACCCTAAACCAATGTAATTCCTGAACAGCACATTTTTTGACGCAATGGCATCAATATGTTCAAGGTATTGGCTCTCAGATAAAGCTGGAGCGAGTTGCATTCTTTCGCGCTGTCGAATCAAGCCGGGGACAGTTTGAGCAACAAGGTCTTCCATAGACGCTACTCCAATGGAGCGCATCATGGCCTGCTGATCCTCTTCCCGGGGACCGATGTGGCGGGAGGTAAATTTAGCTGCTTGCATGGACGTTCAGTGAAGGGACAAATTTAGGCGGATGTAAGGTGGTTTTGGCGCAAAAAAATCATCAAAGAATGCGAGCCGCCACTTTCAGGGTACAAAGTGTCGTTTCCAGCTAATTGAACGACCTTTGCAAGCCTTCCATTGATGATCAAGTTACTCGCCTATACCCACGTTTGGATTGCCCTCGGAGCGGCGGCCGCGGCGGCGGGTGCAATTATGTCTGTCCAACCTCTGGCGACATGGAATTCTTGGACTTGGCAGGGCGTCGGGTGGCTCTTCTTTGGCACCGGCCTCATCTACACCTTGCAACGGCTCATTAAATTCAAACGACAGCCCCACAGCATCCCCGAAGAACGGCGTGTGTTTTTGGCCGAATGGAAGTCCGTTTTGATCGTCGGCTGGTTGGGGTCTGCTGCTGCGGGGGGACTCGCGATCGGCTTGGATTGGTCGCAATTCACCCATTTAATTCTCACGCATCCTTGGCCCTTGTTTTTGGTGGCTGTCTTGGCGTTGGGTTACGCCTCTAATCCGCTCACCGGAGGACGCGGGTGGCGAGACCGCCCCCACTTAAAATGGCCAGTGATCGCGGTGACTTGGGGCATAACAACTGGTTGGCTCCCCTTCGAGTTTACCTCATTCCAACCCCCGTTCTCTCCTTGGCTGCATGCCGCAGTGCAAACTGTTTTTGTGGCGGGCATTACGCTTCCTTTTGACAACAGGGACATCCGCTTAGATGAACCGCGGCTGCGCACCGTTCCGCAATGGGGCGGACTCAACTTTTCAACTTGGACTGCCGCCGGCTTAATCGCGCTCAGCATGGCAGGCTTTCTCACCATTGATCCTGGATGGGGACGATTCGGTGCGGCCTCGGCAGCGTTGGCTGGCATAGGCCTCAGTGCACGATGGAGAAGCGAGTGGATCTACAGTGTATGGCTGGATGGGTGCCTTGTTCTCCAAGGAGTGTTGGCATTTTTCACATTTTGATTACGATTTTGCTCAAATTCCCTCGAACTTTGACTTTCAAGCCGTGCTCCAGTGAATGAATTAGCTCTTTTTGAATTGACCAAGGCCCAGCACCTCGATGCCGAAGACCCTGTTCCCAGCCGAAGAGATGAATTTCATATCCCCCCGAATGGGTCGCAGGACAGCCTTTATTTCACGGGAAACTCATTGGGCCTTCAGCCTCGTTCAGCCCAGGAGGCCCTAAAGACAGAGCTTGACGATTGGGCAAAGCATGGGGTCGAAGGGCATTTCCGGGCCCAGCACCCATGGGTCAATTACCACGAGCGATTTGCTGAAGGACTCAAGCACCTCGTTGGTGCTCAATCAAATGAAGTGGTCGCTATGAACGCACTAACCGTCAACTTGCATTTGTTGCTGGTCAGTTTCTACCGGCCTGAAGGACGGAGAAAAAAAATCATTTGCGAGGCCAAAGCATTTCCTTCAGATCAATATGCCTTAGCGAGTCAGGTTCGATACCACGGAGGAAATCCCGAAGAAGATATCATTGAAATTGGAGCTCGGCCCGGGGCGCATGCCATTGACGAAGCCGACATTGAAGCGGCGTTGGTCGATCACACCGGTGAAGTAGCCTTGGTTATGATGGGAGGCATGCAATACTTTACTGGGCAATGGTTGGACATGCCCCGGATTGTCCGCGCCGCTCATGCCGCCGGAGCAATCTGTGGTTTTGATTTGGCACACGCAGTGGGCAACGTACCGCTTAAACTGCACGATTGGGACGTAGACTTTGCCTGCTGGTGCTCGTATAAGTACCTCAACTCCGGCCCAGGTGCTGTAGCCGGGGCATTTGTGCATGAGCGCCATGTAAGCGACGCCGATATTGCTCGGTTCGAAGGATGGTGGGGGCACAATGCGCAACGACGCTTTTTAATGGAGCCTCAGTTTGAGGGCATGGGAACAGCCGAAGCGTGGCAAATGTCCAATGCACCCGTCTTAAATATGGCCGTTCATGCTGTTGCTTTGGAGCAGTTTCTCCAAGCCGGGATGGACAACCTGCGTTCCAAAAGTCTCCGACTCACGGCTTACTTAGAGTCGGGCATTCAAGCCGTGGCTCAAGTCAACGATGTTCACCTGGAAATCATCACCCCCAATGACCCTGCACGCCGTGGATGTCAGCTCTCGTTGGTTGCACATGGATTTGGCAAGCAATTGTTTGAACGACTGACCGAAGCTGGAGTCGTCGTAGACTGGCGGGAACCCAATGTCATCCGCATGGCTCCTGTCCCTATGTATAATACCTTTGAAGACATCGCACGCTTCGTGCACGTTTTAAAACGGTCCACTAAAAAAGCCCCTCAGAACGCTTAATCACCATGCGAAAATCCTCTCGATTCGCTGTATTTGGCATCGGCCGCTACGGCAAACAAATCGCCCTCTCTCTGGCCTCTAAAGGTGCAGAAGTCTTCACCTTTGATTCCAATCAACAACGCACAGAAGGGCTGAGGGATGATGTCGCACTCGCCGTAACCTTGGATTCCACTGATATCCGATCGTTGCAGGCGCAAAACGTGCAGGACATGGACGCCGCCATCGTGACCATTGGCGAGAATTTTGAAGCAACTGTATTGACCTCCATGAACCTCATCGATCTTGGTGTCCCTCGGGTCATTGTCCGGTCCAACGGGGATCACCAACAGCGTATCTTAACGAGCCTGGGCATCAAGGAAATTTTGACGCCGGAGAGCGAGGTTGCAAGCATCGTATCCGAGCGATTGATTCATCCGAACATCGGTGGATTTTTGGAGCTCCCCGACGATTATGAAATCGCCGAAATTCACGCCCCACAAAAATGCATTGGCCGAAAGCTTGATAGCATTGAGTTGACCAACCGATATGAGCTTCGGCTGATTACGATCCGTCGAAAATTCGCTCCTGAAAAAGAGGATGAAATGGAGCAAGAACACATCATCGGTGTCCCCAAGTCTGACATGGTCATCCGCGAAACAGATACCTTGGTCGTGTTTGGAACCTTGACGGGTGTGAAGCGTTTTCTGGAGATCAACTCCTGAACCGCACTCGCGCTTCTGCTCAAATCAACGGATGATTCGAACCGATCCTGTCGCCTGAAGCCACGGACTCAATTGACCATCTGGATCCGTGAAGTGGCGATATTTTGCTTTCCAGATGTACAACTCGTCTTGAACATAGTGCGTCCGATCCGGTCCTTGTCCATGCCAGTAATCCCCGATGGAGTCCGCTCTCCATACGAGGTTTCCCCAACGGCTGAAAAGCTCAAAATCCAGTTGTACCAAATTGCGGCCTTCGATTCGAAGCACTTCGTTGAGCCCATCTCCATCCGGCGTGAATGCTGAGGGTACGAAGAGCAGCGGCTCCGAGCAAAAATCTACCACCGTTACATAGCGCTCCGTGTTGCACCCAATGTTGTTGGTTACCACCACACTATAAACACCCGGACCTTCCACTTGAAACGTATTGAGGGTAGAACCATTCATCCACTGATAGCCAGCAAAACCTGCGGGCACAGCTAATTGGTAGGTCACTTCCGGAAAATCATCAAAGCACAAGGCCGTGTCTCCTGGAAAGGCAAAAGATGGACTGGGTAAGACTTCGAGCCAAATGGATTCAGACGAAGTGCACCCTCCCGCATCGGTGACTTGCACCATCGCCATCGTGGATTCGTAGAACGTGGCGTCCGGCGCATTCGAACCATTGGACCATTGATAGCCGAACGGTCCGGTGGTCAAATCGGACGGCGTGGCATCCAAGGTCAACCCAGCATCAGCGCATCCTGTTGCCGAATCTGGTAAGTTCAAAATCGGGCCATCCGTGAATGTCACCGTAATCGCATCCGAATTCTCACACCCTTCCGGGGAGGTCACCGTTACTCCGAAGGTTCCTGAATTTGTCACCTCCAGCACCGGCATTACCTCTCCTGCCGTCGTCCATTCGTAGGTGTAATTAACGGGCAAACCTGGGTCAATGACCACCGTTTCCTCCGAACATGCAACCACATCTGGACCAAGCTCCAAGCTGGGGAAAATAGACGTGACTTGCACCTCAGTTGAAGCAGCACAGGACGCGCCCCCAAGCCCCGAAATCGTCGCCGTCACCGTGTACACTTGAGTTAATTCCTCCAGAAGTTGCGGATTCTGCGCGGTGGCATTGCTCAGGCCCACGGCTGGCTCCCACATCCAGTCCATTGCATTGCTAACATCCACCTCCGCGCTTAGATTAAGTCCAATCGTAGAACAGGCGCTCGCATCCGATGCCTGGACAGAGAACTCAGGATAAACCGTGATTGTAATGTCATCCTCATACACAGTGCCGTCTGGAGCTGTCATCACTGCTGAATAGACTGTGGTGTTCGTAGGCGTCACCGTCACAGACTGCGCTGCTGGGTCACTTACCTCAGCAGCAGGGCTCCAGGCAAACGTCCAGTCCACCACATTGGTATTGGGGTCAAACGCCAATACGTTGCAATACATGGACACGTTATCTTCGGATCCCGCACAGTAGAAATTCTGTGAAGTCGCAATGTAGGGGTCGCTTTGGGACCTTGAAAGAGGAGCAAACCCCACTAACGCCAAAAATAAACATCCCCATTGTGTTCTATTCATCTCAGTCATTTGCTTCATTCCGTGCTATTCTCATTGATTTCCGAGAGCAACGACCAATTCCACTCGATGACCCAATTTGACCTCACTTTCGGTTGATTTTCAGGACGAAAATACGGCTCAGCTGATCGCAACGTCTTCGGATCGACCGTTTGCCAAATCGAATCCCCGTTCATATCCCATTCAAAACCCAATGTGACCGTGGCCGGTTCCATTTTTTGAAACCGCAAGACGGAGTCAGAATGAACCCACACCCGCTCATCATTGATTCTCAACCACCCTGCGCCCGGCACTTCCGTCAAAGAAACCACCAGTTCGCCGAAATATTCAGTGGGACGGGTCTTCCACCGATAGGATAATGTATCCCCCAACTCTATTCCTGTTCTGGTCCTGAGCGCTCCGGGCAAGACCTCTAATTGATAGTCGACCCCTTCTTTTTCCGCAATGCCAATGCGCAACTCGCGGGTGGTTTTAGCCGCTGTAGAAGCGCGGAAAAACTCCATGGGACAATCCACAGAGTCCTCGAGCAACTTAAATTTTGTTGAATCCACAATTTGAATGCCCCGCTGAAAAAACCAAGCCCTTTCTTTTCCGGCCTTCAAGAACCCTTTCGGTTGTTTCATTGCCTTCCAGTTCGCCAAACCCGGTGCTCCAGGTAAAGTACGGATCCGTGCGGTATCTGCGAAGTCCAAGCCAGACCAAACCACGCGCGCTTCTTGCCAGTCCAGTCCAGGTTGCACATCCACCCAAACAAAAACGCTATCTCCTTCACGCGAACCCGGCAAAGTCTTCGTCGATTCAGGCCAAATCACCTGCCATTCTTCTTTGGATGTAATTTCCTCGGGTGCCGCAGCCAAAATCCGAATCATCCCTGTTGTATCGACCTTACACGACTCGATGCTTGGGCGCAACAGCGGTTTTTCCGTCTCCTCCCCCAGCCATTTCAATTCCATGCTACCCCCGCGAAACGGCGTGGAATCCAGGGCGACATATTCCCCTTCGTCCCAGACATAATTTCCGTTTACATCATCCAATGCGAGGCCTACAAAAGAACGGTCAGCCAAATACGGAATGGAAAACGTGCCGTCAGCATCCGTTTCACCCAATGCATCTGGGCGCTGGCCTGCCCAAATAGAATCCCACTCTGCGGGCGCGTGGAATAATAGAACCCGCAATCCCTTCTTTCCCTGTCCGGTCATCCGATCAATCACGTTGCCTCTGGCCTTCAGGGTATCCAGGTCAGAACCCGTTGAAAAAGCCCACTTTAAATCCGTTGCGGGGTTGGACTCATGCAAGTCAACAATGGATGATCCAAATGAAAATACATAGGTTCGATCTTCTGCAAATTCGGCGGGATCAAACGTCCATTCGACTTTCTTCCCTCGCACTCGCCAAGTTGGTGCTTTCGCGATAGGCGGTGAAACAATCAACATCTGCTGAACGTTTCGCACAACAACGTATTCATCAAACTCCATGAGCAATTGGTGGGGACGAATATTGACTCGTTCGTTCGGTGGATCGAAAAGAATGACTTGCGGTGGGGTTTCATCTTTAGGTCCTCCCGTTGGTGCAGAAATTTGCGCGCAACTCCAGAGTCCGAGCACAAGCCCACACAGCACCACATTGTTCCTTTTTCGAATCACTTCCATTCAATCCAATTTTCAGACAAACAATCAACCAAAGGACGAAGGCCTGCTGCATCCATTTTGGTGAAATCGTTCCGTTCATCCGAATCGATATCCAAGACCGCCACGACGTCATCGTCGACCAGAATGGGCAGGACCAACTCCGATTTGGTCTTTGAACTGCAGACGACGTGGCCCGGAAAAGCTTCCACATCAGCCACCACCTGCGCAAGCTTTGTATCCCAAGCTGCTGCGCACACCCCTTTTCCATGAAACAAGCGCGTGCAGGCCAAAGGGCCTTGAAAGGGGCCGAGTACCAACTCATCACTTTCAAAATCCACCAAATAGAATCCTACCCAATGCCATCCGAAGGCGGACATCAAAACCGCTGCCGCATTGGCCAGGTTGGCCGTGCGATTGGTTTCTCCCATGAACAGGGCGGGCCATTGGCGGCTCAAGGCTTCATATTGAGATTCCCGTGTTTCACCGGATGTCATATGGAGGTTCTGGCCCATGGCTCAAAGATACTTTAGAATTTCAGCGGGGCCCGTCATGCCAGTGCAAGGGTTGCAGCCCCCAACCACCGATGACCCGCCGACTCCAATGCATGACCGCATGCGGCAATCGTCGAGCCCGTTGTTATCACATCATCCACGACGATTACGGACTGCGGCGGGGAGTTCGGCGGCTGAGCCACACGATAAAGACCGTCAGAAGCCGCTTCTCTGCTTTCTCGGGAAAGTCCTGTCAAACTATCGCCATGCCTTGCACGAACCAGTAATCGAGGAGCCACTTGCACGCCCCAAGAGGCAGCTAAGCCCCGAGCAATCCAATGCGCTTGGTTATACCCCCGCTTTATTTTTTTTCGCCTATGCAAGGGAACCGGTGCTAACACCACATGGGATGAGGAATATGTTTTCGGTAAACCCCATCGCTGACCGAGCCAATGCCCCCAACGAAAAGCAGCGTGCCGATCTCCTCCATATTTGATCGCATCAATCTGCTTCTTCAATTCCTGCTGGCTTTGTAGGCGAAACCCCGTGATTGCGAATTCACCATGGCAGCGTTCTCGCATCAAAATTGATCCCTCCGAATGGCATAAATACGGCCAGTCCGCGCAGCAAATGTCGCATGCCAACATCCACGTCGCGGAACCCACCAACCATCGATTGCAAACGACACAGTATTCTGGCCAAAGCGCCTTTCCCCATCCCCACATTAACCCACAAGATCGAGCATAATCATGCGTTCTATCCAACCGCTTCACTCCCGGAATCCCTAAGTTTGTCTTCGCAATGCAATTTGGCAAACTCCCAACGACAGAGGGGCTCGATCTCGTCAACTTTGAGCTTCCTCCTTCCTCCTTTTTACTCCATAGCAAGAGCAATGGCGGATGCGAAGTACGGCTGGGCGGAACCACCTGGAACATTCCAAAATGGGTCGGGTCTACCTATCCCGACAAAACACCGCGTCGCCTTTTCCCACAGGCCTACAGCAAGCAGTTTGGGACCATTGAATTCAACGCCACGCATTACCGAATTTACACTCCTAAAAAAATGGCTGCTTGGGCAGAAAGTACCCCTGAGCACTTCCGATTTTGCCCCAAATTTCCTCAAATTATCACCCACTTTCGGCGCTTCAAAAACTGCGAAGGGCCAACGGATGATTTCATCGAGGGGCTGCTCGCTTTGGGAAAGCGGCTCGGCCCCGCGTTCATCCAATTGCCACCTCATTATGCGCCGAAGCATGCGGAAGCCCTGTGGACCTACTTAGAAAAGTGGCCTCGGGAACTTCCTCTTTCTGTCGAATTTAGGCACCCCGATTGGTTCTCAGAAGCTGGTCGTCCTTGGGAAAGACTAGCAGAAATTGGGGTGGGTGCCGTCATCAGCGATACCGCCGGTAGACGGGATGCTGTGCATATGTGCATGACAGCGCCGCATGTTTTGGTCAGATTTGGCGGGTATGAAGGGCATGCAACCGACCACATTCGATTGAAGCAATGGTCAAATTGGCTCGAACAAGCAGAAAAAAAGGGAGTCGGTGAATTTCATTTATTGGTGCATGAACCGGATAGCCTTCACACGCCCCGAACGTGCAGAAACTTCGCTGAAAATTTGATTGGGGAAAAACAGCTCCAAACTATGATTCCCCGCGAGGTGTCAGAGCAAAACGTCCCGTCGAGTCCCACGTTGTTTTAGTGCTCAATCGGATATACCCTGGGGAAACCTTTCTCAATGCATCCCCCCATTCTTGGGTGCTTGAAATCACCCCTCAAAAATCCAAATTTCTCATGGTCAGCCGTGGCATTTCTTGAATTTCTTGCCTGAACCGCATGGGCACGGTTCGTTCGGAAGCACCTTTTTCTCTGTTCGCACCGGCTGCACCTTGCGAGGTGGAGGCGGGGCGCTTGGACGCGGTGCGCCCGGACCTGCAGCGCTTGGTCGTCCCCCTGACATCGCCTGTTCTTGGATGTTCTGAATGTTTTCCTTGGAGAGGCTGATTTTATTCGGCATTGCTGAACGCGCTTGAGGCGCCTGCTGCACTTGTTGATCACCCGGCCCTGTGGGAATGGTGCAACGCATCAAGAAGGCAGCCACTTCTGCATTCATTTTCTGCACCATGGCCTTAAACAACTCGTACGATTCGAATTTGTAAATCAACAAGGGATCCTTCTGCTCAAATCGCGCCAATTGAACATTGGACCGCAAGTCATCCATCCCCCGGAGGTGTTCTTTCCAATATTGGTCAATAATGGCCAGCACAACGGACTTCTCTAAACTCGCCATAACGCTCACTCCCGAAGTTGCAACACTTTGCTCTATGTCGGTTGCCACTTGCATTGTTTTCCGCCCGTCCGTGAACGGAACAAGAATTTGTTTGTAGTCGTTGGATTTATCGTCATAAACGCGCTGGATCACCGGGTGGGCTCGCTGAGACAACTCCTCCAGTTTGGAACGGTACACACGTTCTGCCTCCTGGTACGTATCAAAGGCCAACGTCTCCGGGCTCGTCGATGCAAAACCTTCTTCGTCCACCATCGGCTCCATGCCAAAGTCTTTCAGAAGTGTCAACCTAAAGGCTTCGTATTGTTTCTCAGGGTGGTATGCCAAAATCGCCCCTTCCACCAATTCAAAAAACATATTGGCAATGTCCGTTCGGATGCGATCCCCGTGCAAGGCGTGTCGACGTCGTTTGTAGACGACTTCCCGCTGTGCATTCATCACATCGTCGTACTCCAACAGCCGCTTTCGGATGCCAAAGTTATTTTCTTCGACTTTTTTCTGCGCGCGCTCAATGGATTTCGTGATCATGGAATGTTGAATCACATCCCCTTCTTGGTGGCCCAATCGGTCCATCATTTTGGAAACACGGTCGGACGAAAAGAGCCGCATCAAATCGTCTTCCAGCGAGACGTAAAATTGAGAGGACCCAGGGTCTCCCTGGCGGCCTGCTCTTCCTCGCAGTTGCCGATCTACTCGGCGGCTGTCGTGGCGTTCGGTGCCGATAATTGCCAGCCCTCCTGCCTTCTTCGTTTCCTCCGTCAACTTGATATCCGTTCCCCGACCTGCCATGTTGGTAGCGATGGTGACCGTCCCGGGCTTTCCAGCTGCCGTCACGATTTCAGCCTCGCGCTGGTGAAGCTTGGCATTGAGCACCTGATGCTTAATCTGACGGATGTCCAACATGCGGGAGAGCAATTCGCTCACCTCTACAGTCGTTGTTCCCACCAAAATGGGCCTTCCCGCATCGCGAAGCGTGACCACGTCATCGATGATGGCATTGTATTTTTCTCGCTTGGTTTTGTAGACCAAATCTTCCTTGTCTTGTCGGGCGATGGGACGGTTGGTCGGGATGGCCATCACGTCCAATTTGTAGATGTCCCATAATTCCCCCGCCTCGGTCTCGGCTGTTCCTGTCATGCCCGCCAACTTGTGGTACATGCGGAAATAATTTTGCAGGGTCACCGTGGCATAGGTCTGTGTCGCTGCTTCGACCTTGACGTTTTCCTTCGCCTCGATGGCTTGGTGCAATCCGTCTGAGTACCGGCGACCGTCCATGATTCTTCCCGTCTGTTCGTCGACGATCTTAACCTTGTTGTCCATGACAACATAGTCGACGTCTTTTTCGAACAGCGCATAGGATTTGAGCAGCTGATTCATGGTGTGAACCCGAGCGCTTTTGACACCGTAATCCGCCATGAGCTGGCTCTTGGCCTCAAGTTTCGATTCTTCGTCTTGGTCTCCATTGTCGATGCCTACGAGCTCGGTTGCCAAGTCAGGCATGGTAAAAAAGTGCTCGTCCTCCATGTTGGCGGTCAGGAATTCGATCCCCTTTTCCGTGAGCTCTACTTGGTTTTGTTTTTCATCGATGACGAAGTACAACTCCGCATCGGCTTTGGGCATCTCCCTTTTATTATCCTGCAAGTAAATCCCCTCGGTTTTAAGCAATTGCTGCTTCATTCCTTCTCCACTCAGCAGTTTGATGAGCGGTTTCGATTTGGGAAGGGCCCGGTAAGCGCGGAACAACGCCAATCCTCCTTCTGCCACCTCATCCTTTGATGCACCATCCTTGAGGAGCAGGCGCTTTGCGTCAGAAAGGAACTGCTGCGCCGCCTTTTGCTGCACGGTGACCAACTGAACGACTTTGGGCTTCAACTCAACGAATTCCTGCTGGTCTCCTTTGGGGGTAGGGCCGCTAATAATCAGCGGCGTTCGTGCCTCATCGATGAGAACCGAATCCACCTCGTCCACGATGGCGTAGTGATGGTTGCGCTGAACCAATTGCTCAGGGCGTTGAGCCATGTTGTCGCGCAAGTAATCGAATCCAAATTCATTGTTGGTTCCATACGTGATATCGGCTCGATAAGCCTCTCGCCGTGATTCACTGTTGGGTTGGTGCTTGTCGATGCAATCCACACGCATTCCATGAAATTCAAACAAAGGCGCCATCCATTCGGAATCACGCCGAGCTAAATAATCGTTGACCGTCACAAGATGAACACCTTTACCGGTAAGGGCATTCAAAAACATGGGCAAGGTTGCCACCAATGTTTTTCCTTCCCCTGTTTGCATCTCAGCCACCTTTCCACGGTGCAAGGCGGTGCCTCCGACAAGTTGAACGTCATAATGCACCATGCTCCACTCCACTTCCGATCCTGCTGCCACCCACTTGTTCGACCAAACCGCTTCGTCTCCTTCGATGGTCACACCGCTCCGCTTTGCGGCTACATCTCGATCCCACTGGTGTGCCGTAACCCGAAGTTGTCCATTTTCTGTGAGCCGGCGAGAGGTCTCTTTAACCAAGGCAAAAGCCTCCGCCATGACCTCTTCCAGCACCACTTCTAACGCCTCATTTATTCGCAAGTTCAAGGCGTCAATTGACTCAAAAAGAGCCTCCTTCTTTTCCAATTCATCCTCCCCGATTTGCGATGCTTCTACACGCAATTCTGATTGCTCTGATTCAAGCCCAGCTACATGGGACTGGATACGCTTTCGCAGATCATTCGTTCGATCTCGCAACCCATCGTCCGACAATCCTCTCAGCTCCTCCTCAAATGCATGCACTGCATCCACCACCGGGCTGATCTCCTTCATATCCCCCTCGGCTTTGTCACCGATCAATTTTTTCAAAAGTGCTTTAAGCATGGCTCAAAAATACAAAGGGAACGCAGTCAACGCGGCTAAAATTTTACAACGCTATTCGTTCGATGCTTCTAGAGCAAGAGAACTTTATTTCGGACGTCAATTCCGTTACGAAATTGATTCAGGAATCCCCTAATTAATCTTCGTTTTTTTTCCCCAACTCACTAAAAATTCCGCCGAACTCAATGCCCACGCGGGCTTCCCACTCGAACTCAACTTGAACTGTTAAAAACTCTGTTCGATTGTGAATTCTTTTGTTTTGGCTTTCTCCCCTTCCTGGGTCTTTCTTTGAAACGCTATTGGTTGTGAAGTGCATCACAGGATGTTTTTCATCGGCCTTTTTCAGTCGAGTTTGAGTCCTGTCCAACTTCTTGGAAAGGAAACCATTTTACCTCGAAATCGCAGAATCTCAAGGGTTTATCCCAAAAGACAACGCATTCGAGGACAGGATTTTGACCCCCAAAACGGAAGGTCTCAAAGAACGAAGGAAAGCCCGAATTCACGACCGATTTATGTTCCATCCGCCAATCTGGCGACCAATTCACAAACGCTACCATGAGCGAGCTGACTAAAAACAACCTTGAGACTGCAGATGCGCAGACATCCATTGAAGAGGTATTGCCTGAGAACACCGTTGTAACCGAGCCCATTCTTGAAGAGAATCCCAATCGATTTGTGCTCTTCCCGATCAAACACAACGACATCTGGAGTTTTTACAAAAAGTCAGAGGCTAGTTTTTGGACTGCGGAAGAAATTGACCTGGCTGCAGATGCCACAGATTGGAATGAAAAACTGAACGACGACGAACGCTATTTCGTTAAGCACGTGCTCGCCTTTTTTGCGGCATCTGATGGCATTGTGAATGAAAACTTGGCGGAAAATTTTGTTGCCGAGGTTCAGTACACAGAGGCGAAGTTTTTCTACGGTTTCCAAATCATGATGGAAAACATCCATTCGGAAACGTACTCCCTTCTCATCGACACCTACATCAAGGACGATGAAGAAAAGGACAAGCTGTTCAATGCCATTGAGACCATGGATTGCGTCAAGAAGAAAGCAGAATGGGCCTTGAACTGGATTGACAATGGAAACTTTGCAGAACGCATTGTGGCTTTTGCAGCGGTGGAAGGCATTTTCTTTAGCGGTAGCTTTTGTTCGATCTTTTGGTTGAAGAAGCGCGGACTCATGCCGGGGCTGAGTTTTTCCAACGAATTGATCTCGCGTGACGAAGGCATGCATTGCGATTTTGCCTGCATGATTTACAACGATCACATCGTCAACAAGCTTCCCGTCAAGACCCTTCGTAAGATCATCATTGATGCCGTAAACATCGAAAAAGAATTCGTTTGCGAGTCTCTTCCTGTTCGACTCATTGGCATGAACTCGGACTTGATGTCACAGTACATTGAGTTTGTCGCTGACCGTTTGTTGGTTGAACTCGGCACCGAAAAGGAATACAACGTAACCAATCCATTCGATTTCATGGACATGATCTCCCTGCAAGGAAAAACAAACTTCTTCGAAAAGCGCGTAGGAGAATATCAAAAAGCGGGAGTGTTAACAAAATCTGACGAAGGCAGTAAATCCTTCAATCTTGATGTGGATTTTTAAACCTCCAACCAACCTCATCCACTCACCTAGTTCCACTTCTTTCTCAATCTTATTTCAATCGCTTTCTCATGCATGTAATCAAACGCGACGGCCGCACGGAACCTGTACAATTCGATAAAATCACAGCACGAATTAAAAAGTTGTGTTACGAATTGCATGACACCGTCGACGCCGCCAAGGTAGCAATGCGAGTAATAGAAGGGGTATACGACGGCGTGACAACCACCGAGTTGGACAACCTTGCAGCAGAAGTGGCTGCAACGAACGCCGTTACCCATCCCGATTATGCGAACCTCGCGAGCCGAATTGCCGTCAGCAATCTCCACAAGGCTACCAAAAAATCTTTCACCGAAACCATGGAAGATTTGCATAATTATGTAGATCCCATAACCAATGAAAGCGCATCGTTAATTGCGCAGGATGTCATTGAAATCATTCGCGATAATGCCGAGTTCCTCGACTCGCAGATTATCTACGACCGCGATTTCAACTACGACTATTTCGGATTCAAAACCCTCGAGCGCAGTTACCTGTTAAAGATTAACGGCAAAATTGTCGAGCGTCCACAGCACATGCTCATGCGCGTAGCCGTGGGCATTCACAAGGATGACATGGATGCCGTAGTCGAAACCTATAGCGGACTCAGCGAAGGTTGGTTTACCCACGCAACGCCCACCTTATTTAACTCCGGCACCCCCAAGCCTCAGATGTCCAGCTGTTTCCTTCTTACGGCTAAAGAAGACAGCATCAGTGGAATTTACGATACCCTCAAGCAATGCGCTAAGATCTCCCAAAATGCAGGAGGCATTGGGCTGTCCATTCATGACATTCGTGCGACGGGATCTTACATCAAAGGAACCAACGGAACATCCAATGGCATCGTTCCCATGTTGCGTGTCTTCAATGATACCGCTCGATACGTTGACCAAGGAGGTGGAAAGCGCAAAGGGTCGTTTGCTATTTACATCGAGCCCTGGCATGCCGACATCAACGACTTCCTCGACCTCAAAAAGAACCATGGAAAAGAGGAACAGCGCGCACGGGATCTCTTTTATGCGCTCTGGATTCCAGACCTTTTCATGCAGAGGGTTGAAGAAAATGGCGATTGGACATTGATGTGCCCCAATGAGTGCCCGGGACTGGCTGACACCCATGGTGCAGCATTCGAAAAACTCTACACGGGATACGAGGCTGCCGGCAAAGGACGCAAAACCATCAAAGCCCAGGACCTCTGGTTCAAGATTCTTGAATCGCAAATCGAGACCGGCACACCTTACATGCTGTACAAGGATGCTGCGAACGGCAAGTCCAATCAACAAAATTTAGGGACGATCCGATCTTCCAACCTGTGCACGGAGATCATTGAATACACCGCTCCTGATGAGGTTGCGGTTTGCAATCTCGCTTCCCTAGCGTTGCCGAAATATGTCAAAAACGGAGCGTTTGATCACGATAAATTATTCGAAGTCACCTACCAAGTGACGAGAAACCTCAATCGGATCATCGACCGCAACTATTACCCCATTCCAGAAGCGCGAAACTCCAACATGCGCCACCGACCTATCGGAATTGGAATTCAGGGTCTTGCGGACGTATTCATTTTAATGCGTCATCCTTTTGACTCGGAAGAAGCACGCAGCTTAAACCGAGAGATTTTCGAGACCATTTACTACGCTGCATGCACCGCATCGAAGGATCTGGCGAAAGAAGAAGGGGCGTACGAAACGTTCAAAGGATCACCCGCTTCAGAAGGTCGTTTGCAGTATGACATGTGGGGAGTCACACCAACGGACCGTTGGGAGTGGGATGTGTTAAAAGAGGAAATCAAGGAGCACGGAATGCGGAACTCATTGTTGTTGGCTCCCATGCCTACGGCATCGACCGCGCAAATTCTCGGCAACAACGAATGCTTCGAACCGTACACATCAAACATCTATACCCGCCGTGTGCTCTCTGGTGAATTCATCATCGTCAATAAACATTTGTTGCGCGACCTCACGAAGCTTGGCTTGTGGGATGAAGACATGAAAAACCGCATCATCAGTGCGAACGGTTCCATCCAGAACATCAAAGAGATTCCGGACAACCTCAAGGCACTGTACCGAACCGCTTGGGAAATTCCCCAACGCGCGCTCATTGACATGTCTGCTGACCGGGGAGCCTACATTTGCCAATCACAGTCACTCAACGTATTCATGGAAAACGTGAATACACAGAAGTTGACTTCCATGCATTTCTATTCCTGGAAGAAAGGCTTGAAGACCGGCATGTACTACCTGCGAACCAAGGCTGCGACGGATGCAATCAAATTCACCGTTGACAAGAAATACAAAACTGAGCCAACGGTTGAAGCGCCGCGCAAAGCGATCCAAGACATGACAGAGGAAGAACAAGCAGCTATGGCTTGCTCCATCGAGAATGGATCCGATTGTGAAATGTGCAGCGGATGACCTAGAACTGTGCCTTCGGTTGCGATCGAGTAACCAAAGAAGCAACGTCCACAAAAAAGGCAGCCATTGGCTGCCTTTTTTCATGCCCTTTTCAAGCCCTACGCTCTTACTTCGATGCGCGATAATGGAATAACGCCCAAGCATTGGTTAACACCAATCCAACGGCCAATAACAAATGCACCGGCTGAAGCACCTTGGGCATATCGGCAACTACGAAAAAAAGACCCGTTACCATTTGTGCAGCAATCAAGCCAACTATCGTCATTGCCGTGATGCGCGCCGGTCCAGAAACGCTTCGCAATGGATAAATCCAAACTAACTGGGTCAATGCCACCAACCAAGAGCCGGAACGATGAAATTTCCATTCATTTGGCAGCGCCCCCAACCAATCTGAACGCAGCACCCCTGCATGATGCAGCAAATCAATTTGCTCCCTCACCTGTGTCCCGATAACCAGCTGAACCAAAGCCAAGGCTGTTGCGATCCAAAGCCATCCTTTTGTCCGGCCCAATACCGCCACAGCAGCGTCTTTTGTATGCTGGGTGATGGACTGCATCATCCCGACCAAGCTTACCAATATAGCCACCGCTCCCACCATGTGAATCGTGATGCTGAATGGAATCAGGTTCCCATCAACCACTTTTTTACCCAACCATGCCACCAGACCAAGCAATAGCAGATGCACCATTGCCCAAATAAAGGGCTTCCAATGCCTCGCTTTCATGCCTCTCCAGAACGCCCAAGTCAAAAGCAAGAGGGCCGGAATACCCGTCAGCGCCCCCAACAGCCGATTGATGAATTCAACCCATGTGTGCAAGGGATTAAATATGGCGTAGCTGTGTTTGTCGTAGGAAGTCCAGTGGCCGGCATCCCGCTCCTTCGAAAAGTCTTCTGCAAGGATTGCTTCCTGGGCCACCCAAAGGGTATCGTTTGCGATCAACATCCGGCCAGGCTCGTAGGACGCGCCAGCCCTCCATGTAACTTCTTCGGCTTGTGTGGGTGGAATCATCAGCCCAAAACACTTCGGCCAGTCTGGACATCCCATGCCCGATCCGGTCATGCGAACCACGCTTCCAGCGAGCACGACCAAAAAAGTCATGACCATCGAAACGCGAATCAACCGCCGAAAGCCAGCTAAACGGTTATGGAAGGGAAGCTTCTTTTGCAAAATGCGTGACTTGCACGGAAACCACGCCGTAAAGCGCTCCGTCAGCGATCTCAGAAATCTTAGAAGCCAAGTCCTCTGGAGTCACCTTTTTGGGATCATACTCGACTTCTGCAGCGTTTAATTCGCGACCAGATTCAAAATCAATGGCTGCATTGGCCACTCCCGAGATTTCGAGTAATTCTTTCTTGATCTTGCCTCCGCACGCTTGGGCACACATCATTCCTGAAATTTCAAGTTTGGCTGTCGAGGTTGCCACAGAACCTGCTTGAAAGCCTTCCGTCACTTCGTATTCAGACTCAGCAGAACATCCAAAAAGCAAGAGCCCCGAAACGAAGCAAAAGAGAGAAAATATCCCTCGAGAGGTTTTAAGTGACTGAAGCATGCTGCAAAGATAAAGATGAACTTATCCTGCGAAACACAACTTATTCTAATTCAGGCTACTTTCACCTGATTATTCTCTACCCATGCCGGCATCCAATTCCCTTGCACCCAACCGTTGGGCACCCGCGCTTATCTTATTGCTTTTGGGGTTTGTTTGGGGCAGCAGTTTCATTTTGATGAAATTTGGTCTCTTCGCTCGGGATGGATCCGCCTTGTTTCCTCCGATTCAATTAGCCGCTCTTCGGATTTTCATTGCGGGAGCGACACTTCTGCCGATCTCACTGACCCATCTTGCTAGGTTACCGCGGGATCGTTGGAAGTGGATTGCGGCAGTCGGTGTCATTGGTAGCTTCATCCCTGCGATGTTGTTCGCGACAGCACAAGTGCACTTACCCAGTGCAATGGCAGGAATGCTCAACGCGCTCAGCCCACTGTGGACCCTCGTCATCGGCGTTGCCTTTTTCGCGGTATCTCTCAAAAAAAAGCAAGTTCTTGGAATCGTTATAGGCCTGATCGGCACCGTCTGGCTCATTTTAGCCCAATCTCATGGCCTCGGAGCTATTGCGCTCACTCCAGAAGAAGGCATGACACGGGTTTGGAAACCTGCAATGATGCTTGTTGCGGCCACCGTTTGCTATGGAGTCAGCGTGAACATTACGCGAGAAAAGCTCCAGGGACTTCCCTCACGGGTCATCGCCGCTTGCTCATTGGGGCTGGTCGGTATTCCGGCTTTTGGTCTCTTTATTTCAGGCGAAATCCCACACCTCATTGTACATCATCCTGATGGTCTGCATGGACTCTTTGCCGTGGTCGTGCTGGCCTCAGTTGGAACCGCCGGTGCGCTCGTTCTTTTCAATCAACTTATTGCTTGGACCAGCGCCGTGGTCGCAGCCTCCGTAACCTACATTATCCCCATTTTTGCAGCATTGTGGGGATGGTGGGATGGAGAAATCCTGACCTTTCAACACCTCCTTGCTGGAACCTGCATCATCCTCGGTGTCTGGGTCACCAATAGCGGGAGAAAACCAACAGCACCACAGGTGTTGAAAAGTTGAAAAGTATACCCTACCTTTGCCCCCCCTCTTTTGGGATTAATTATTGAATCATGTATGCAATCGTAGAGATCGCAGGGCACCAGTACAAGGTAGAAAAAGACCAACTGGTTTTCGTCAACCGTTTGGACGCTGAAGAAGGCAAGAAGGTCAACTTTGACCGGGTCTTCCTCACCGACAACGGGAAAGACGTTCAAGTTGGCGCCCCAGCGATAAGCGGCGCGCAAGTGTCTGCTCAGGTTGAACGCCACCTTAAAGGCGACAAGGTTCTGGTCTTCAAAAAGAAGCGCCGGAAAGGGTATCAAAAGTTGAATGGTTTCCGTGCTTCATTGACGGAAATCAAAATCACCGGCATCAAAGCTGGCGGAGCCAAGAAATCAGCCGAAAAGGTTGCTGATGCACCTAAGGCCGAGGCAAAAAAGCCCGCAGCGAAGAAGCCCGCAGCGAAGAAGCCCGCAGCGAAGAAAACTGATAAAACCGAGAAGTAATGGCACATAAAAAAGGTGTAGGTAGTTCCAAAAACGGCCGCGAATCAGAAAGTAAACGGCTCGGCGTCAAAATTTTTGGGGGTCAAGGTTGCATTGCAGGCAACATCATTGTGCGCCAGCGAGGCACCCAGCATCATCCCGGTGAGAATGTCGGCATAGGCAAGGACCACACGCTTTTCGCTCTAACCGACGGCGTCGTCGAGTTTCGCAAGAAAGCGAACAACCGGTCATTCGTCTCCGTCGTGCCAATGGGCGACGCCTGAACGAAATCTACAGCGGGTTATACACGCCCACTGACTTGAAATTTTATGACTCCCGGCCCTTTTCAGGGTTCGGGAGTTTCTTATTTTTACCAACTTGCAACCCAACCGCAGCGAACTGCTCCCATGCTAACCATCCAATCCCTCCGCGACGAAAAGGAACGCATCATTACAGCGTTGCAAAAGCGCCATTTTGATGCCCGCGAAGCCATTGAAGCAATCCTAGAGTGGGATAGTGATCGTCGAAAGACGCAGGCGGCACTCGACGAAACATTGGCGCAAAGCAATGCGCTCAGCCGGGAAATCGGAGGATTAATGCGCGAAGGGAAAAAGGACGAAGCCGAAGTAATTAAGTCGAAAACTGCCGCCTTCAAAGTCCAGTCGACCGAATTGAAAGAACAGATGCAAGCATTGGAGGACCAAATCCACAATGCACTGTGCCACATTCCCAATGCGCCTCACGGATTCGTCACTGCTGGACGCAATGCCGAAGACAACATCGAGATTTTTCGTTCAGGCAATGCAGCTACGTTAGACCATCACAAGAAGCCTCATTGGGAAATTGCCGAGGAATGTCAATTAATTGATTTTGAGCTCGGGGCCAAAGTGACCGGAGCAGGATTTCCTTTTTACAGAGGAAAAGGAGCAAAGCTGCAGCGCGGGCTGATTCGTTACTTCTTGGAACGTGCGGACGAAGGTGGGTATGAAGAATTCATCCCGCCCCACATGATCAATGCGGAAAGTGGATTTGGAACGGGTCAGTTGCCTGATAAAGAAGGGCAGATGTACCATATGCCAGAAGATGAGCTGTACATGATCCCAACTGCAGAAGTCCCCTTGACCAACATCTACCGAGATGTAATCGTCAAAGAGGCAGACCTCCCGATTAAATTGTGCGGGTATACACCTTGTTTTCGACGAGAAGCTGGCTCCTACGGAAAAGACGTCCGCGGATTGAATCGCCTGCACCAATTTGACAAAGTTGAGGTAGTTCAACTCTCCAAGCCGGAAGCATCCTACGACACCTTAGACTCCATGGTCGACCATGTGAAAGGGCTGTTAGAAGCACTCGAATTGCCTTACCGCATTCTGCGGCTCTGTGGCGGTGACATGGGATTTACGGCGGCGATGACCTATGACTTTGAGGTCTGGAGTGCAGCACAAGAAAGGTGGCTGGAAGTCAGTTCGGTTTCAAATTTCGAGACTTACCAGGCCCATCGCCTCAAGTGTCGATACAAAAGTGCAGACGGGAAGTCCCATTGGGTTCATACCCTCAACGGATCCGCCTTGGCCCTTCCCCGCATCGTGGCTGCCCTGCTCGAAAACCACCAAGATGAAACGGGGATTCAAATCCCAGAAGCGCTGGCACCGTATTGCGGGTTCGAACGAATCGATTATCCCACTTGAAAAATTTTACTCCGCCCCCATTCGCCTTCATCGCCTTAGCTTCTTGGACAATAGCCGCATGGACACTGACAGGCTGCATCTCCCGAGATAGCCAACCTGCGGTTCAATTGCGCGAGTTGAGCGATTCCATTCGCACAGAACTCGCATGCCTGCAGACTCCCTCAGATGCCGCCTCTGCAACTGCCTTTGCGTGGACGGATGATCAACTGAGAGAATTTCGGCTGTTGCTCGATGAAGAACGAGTTGAGATCAGCAAACAAGAAGGCCAAATCATTTCGGATGTTAGTCGAGCACGCCGGTTATTAAAAGACCAAGCGCAGCGAAGAAGCTCGCTTCCTAAAGCCGCCGAACGCGCAATGAGTCAGCTGACCAATTTAGCGAACGCGCTGTCCGCCGGTGCAACGCATGACGCGAACGGAGACGCTATGGACTCCGCTTACATCGCAAAGGAAATGAAGACCGAGATTCAAATCGCCCGAGATTTAGTTCGAGCATTGCAGGAAACACAAGACCTTGCCATCCGCGGAATTCGTCTTCGAGAATCCATTGCATCGAGCAGTGACAGCTTACAAACCGTTCTGCGCAGTCGCCTGGCGAAAGCCATCTTAGGCAGCGAACCCAATGTCGATCGCGAATGAAAAAAGTATGGGTGCTTGCCTTGGCATTATCGACAGCGAGCTGGAGCTGGGGGCAGTCGGACCTCGAGTTGGCTGAATTCTACTACAACGAAGGCTCTTACGCTCAAGCCAAACTCTACCTCGACCAAATTTGGAAGCGCACCAAGTCCAAAAAGGTCTTTGATATCTATTACGAGACCCTGCTGGCGCTGGATGATTTTGATGCCGCAGAAAAACTGGTCAAAAGCCGGATGCGCAATCGGAATACACGCGCTACCGCTTACGTAGAATTGGGTCAACTCTATGTGCATTTCGACATGCCCCTTGAAGCCAAGGAGGCGTTCGATGAAGCGTTGAACCGCTTGGAGCCCAGCCGAAATAGCGCCATTGCCTTGGCGAACGCATTCATCAAATTAAACGAACTCGACCGAGCTTCTGAAGTCTATGCCAAAGCCCGCGACTTGGGTGTGGCGGACTTGGACTATCAATTGGCAGACTTAGAGGGCCGTCGTGGCAATTACGATGGAATGATTGACGCCTCCATTCGGCTGATGCGTTCCAAGCCTCAGTACTTCCGCAATGTCCAAAATAGCTTCAACCGCAACCTTCGAATTCAGGACAACCCCGAATTGGGAGAACTCGTAAGAAGCAAACTGCTCCGTGCAGCGCGAGAGTTTCCAGAAGATCTCGCGCTACCCGAAATGTTGGTGTGGTATTTCAATCAAGTCAATGATTTTGCCAATGCGCTCGTGCATGCAAAATCACTTGATCTGCGTCTCCGCGAATCCGGTGAACGAATCATTGAATTGGCGCAAACCGCAGTGCGAAATGACGACTACGGCACGGCCTCAAAATGCTATGAATACCTGGCGTCCAAAGGCCCTGATAATCCTTACTACTTTACCGCACGCGCCCAAGCACTGAGCATGCGTTTGCAGCCTCTGCTCGCGGAGGCGCCACCCGACAGAGAGGCGATTGCAAACTTGGCGGGAGAATTTGAACAATCGCTGGAAGAATTGGGGCTCTCGGCAGAAACTGCCAAAATCGCCCAAGACCTCGCTCACGTCCGGGCTTTCTACCTGCAAGCACCTCGCGAGGCCATCGCTCTGCTCGAAGATATCTTGGCCATCTCCGGCCTCTATGAACGCACAGCGGCTGTCTGCAAATTAGAGCTCGGGGATATCCTTGTATTCCAGGACGACATCTGGGACGCCTCGCTGCTTTTTTCACAGGTTGAACTCGACTATAAGGACGATTTGCTTGGCCATGAGGCGAAGTTTAGAAATGCTCGCATCAGCTACTATACAGGTGACTTCGATTGGGCACAATCCCAATTGGATGCTTTGAAAGCCTCCACATCGAAACTCATCTCCAACGATGCCATTGACCTGTCCTTGCTTATTACCGACAACTACGCTCTTGACACCCTTGTCGAACCGATGTGGTTGTTCGCTCAGGCAGATCTGCTCAGCACTCAATACCGCTACGACGAAGCTCAGTCCAAACTAGATTCCATCGTGGCCCTTTGGCCCGGTCACGCATTGACCGACGAAATATTGATGGAACATGCCCACATGGCTCTGCAACGAGGTGACATCGATACGGCTGCTGTGTTCCTACAAGAAATCATCGACTTGCACTTTGACGACATCCTCGCGGACGATGCCTTATTTCAGTTGGCTGTGCTTCGAGAAGACATCGAAGGGGATTTCATTACCGCTGCGGCTCTGTACGAGCAGTTGCTCTTTGATTATCCCGGAAGCTTACACGCCGTCGAAGCTCGTCGACGATTCCGTGCCCTGCGAGGTGACGAAGTGACGAATTGAGCTGACGGCTAACGCAGGCGGTATGGGGAACATGTGCTTGCACCAGTCAATCTCAGTACTTCAGAATCTGATTCATAGAAAAAGGGCCCCCCAAGATGGGGAGCCCTTTCCGATTAAATTCGCTCTGGGTGTTTAGTTACACAACTCACCGTAGTAAGCGAGGAGGATCAAAAGATCAGCTGTACCGACGATTCCATCCCCGTTGAGGTCCTCCGCTCCTCCGTTTTCGGAGTTTGCGATGGCCTCCGGATCTTGAGCCCCATAGAGGCTCAAGATCGCGAGAAGGTCATTCGTTCCAACTGCGTCGTCACCAGTGACATCCCCAGGGCATTCGCGGAATGCCATCTGTTGGAAGCCTTGAGTCAAGAAGATGTTTCCATCTCCAATCGTTGTAGTGAACACTTGGCCGATGCTTCCATCGATTTCGCCAAGGACGTCTCCAATTGCGTCAACTGCTCCCGTGTGGTAACCCGAGGTGATCGCTTCGCGGTCAACAGTGACCTGAGCCGATGCATCCTGGGAGATCATCGAGAGACCCCCGAGCAGGAACAAGATGTAAAAGAGCTTTTTCATAATGTGCTCGTTAAGGGGTTAGTTGATTAGTTAAATGAAGCTGTAGTTGCAGCTGAACTAGTGCTGTCCAAGTGGAACTTGAATGTCAAGCCTGAGTTCTTACCGTCCAATACCAAGTGGCAACGCATGACTCCGTCTGTTTGGCTTACACCAGACAAGTCGAGCAAGTTCTGGTAGGTCAGCGTAAAGGTCGCTGCTGCACTGCCCGAAGAAGCCCAATTGTTGTTGTTAACCAAGTCAACAGATGTTCCACGCAAGTACAACTCAGCTGTAGTGATTTGATCCATACCTGAACCGTACACCGTGAAGGTGTAACCATTTGATGCGTTGTTGCTGTCACCAGCAGTGTTGTCCTGGTAGAACAAGTTTGCACCATTCAAGTAGTAGGTCAAATTACCACCGCCTGTGTTGTTGATGGTCGAAGCTGTCGCGTTATAGTCGAATACTTCGAACGCACTCACATTCGCAGCGATCTGAGCGTCAACATAAGCCTTGCGAGCCAATTCGTTGTCGTTCGTAGGATCACCAGCAGTTGTGGTGTAAGTAGACGCAGACATGTTACCCGTCAACGTGAAGCTGTCGTTCAACGTCAGGTCACTGATGTGAACACCTGTTGTTGAGCTTACTGTCATCACGTTACCTACACCGTCGTCGTAGATGGTGAGGACGTCACCCGCTTGGTCGCGAGATTCGTTCATGATGGTCGCGTCTTCAACTGTCAACGTCGTAACGTCAGCAGCAGCAGCCGTAGTAGCACCGATGGTAGAACCGTCGATTGGCGTGTTGTCGATGTCACCAGCGTTAATCGTCAAGTCATCGGCAACGTAGGTGTCAGCAACAGCAGTTCCCTGCCAAGTACCCGTTCCGATCGTACCAACCGTTGTGAGGTTAGCCATCGTCGTGATGCTTGTTTGTGATGCTGTCAACACCTGGCCAGTCAAGTTACCAGTTACGTTTCCGCTCAAGTTACCCGTGAAGCCAGTAGAGCTCACGCTGGTCAAGCCAGTCAATGTGGTGTATGTACCACCCAAGCTAGCGTCAGTTGAACCAATGGTGATTCCGTCATTAACAAGGTCGGCATTGGCAACAGAAGCGTCAGCAATCTCAGAAGTACCAACAGCACCTGTAGCAATCTCAGTTGAACCGACTGCGTCGTTGGCAATCTCAGCAGAACCAACTGCGTCAGCTGACAGGCTGATAGCCAAATCAACGTTTCCAGATCCATTGAATGAAACAGGAGCACCTGTAGTAGCGTCACCGCTTACAGAGAAGTTACGTGCAGTTTCTAACGTGGTAGCTGTAGAAGCATTCCCCGTAACAGCACCTGTGAAGGTTGCATCGCTTCCGTCAGCAGCAGCACCGTTGTTCAAAACAACTGTTGTGCCGTTGTCAGCAAGGATGTTACCAGTAACATCGCCCGAGATTCCACCAGAGACAGAACCTGTGAACGAAGCATCTGTGCCATCCGTTCCAGCATCCAATACCATGGTACCGTTCGAAGAATAGACGTCACCAGTCAAGTCACCTGTTACGTTTCCGGTCAAGTTACCAGTGAAGCCAGTAGATGAAACGCTAGTCAAGCCAGCCAATGTAGTGTAAGTACCACCTAAGCTCGCATCAGTTGAACCAATGGTGATTCCGTCATTGACAAGGTCGGCATTAGCAACAGAAGCGTCAGCAATCTCGGAAGAACCAACTGCACCGGCAGCGATAGCGTCTGAAGTAACAGCGTCCGTAGCAATGTGCTCAGAAGCAACCGCGTCGTCAGCCAACTTCGTTCCGTCTACAGCGTCAGCACCCAACTTAGCAGTCGTTACTGAAGCGTTAGCGAGGTCAGCCGTCGCAACAGAAGCGTCAGCGATCTCAGAAGTACCAACTGCACCGGCAGCGATAGCGTCTGAAGTAACAGCGTCCGTAGCAATGTGCTCAGAAGCAACCGCGTCGTCAGCCAACTTCGTACCGTCTACAGCGTCAGCACCCAACTTAGCAGTCGTTACTGAAGCGTTAGCGAGGTCAGCCGTCGCAACAGAAGCGTCAGCGATCTCAGAAGTACCAACTGCACCGGCAGCGATAGCGTCTGAAGTAA
>CAJQLF010000040.1 GCA_905479115.1 uncultured Flavobacteriales bacterium | reverse complement strand
ACTGTGCCCATGGTCAAATCGCCAGATCCGTCAATGCTAGTTGCTCCAGTAATTGAACCTGTATTCGTAATGCCACCATTAGAGTTATTCAAAGAGTTCGTGGTCGCATTTCCGACACCATCAATGATAAAGCCCGTCATCGTAATCGTACCCAAGGATAAATCTCCCGTGCCATCAACATCTGTGAGACCAAAGGCCGCATAGCTGTCAAAATCCACATTCATACCCGGAGAGTTTCCGTTGGTCAATGCATCCTTCCAGGTATTCCATTCCGTATCCCCATCCGGGTTCAACCTTGCAATTGTTGAATCATTAAAGAGATGAAGTGCAGCATAATCAATGTTGATGTACAGAGCTGAGCCTGAACTTTCAGCTTTGACCACTTTGTTGACGTCGGTTTGCGCGTGCAGGCCAAAGGACAGTGCAAACGCAAAGACGGAAAGGACTCCAAGACGGAGTGTTGCGGTTTTGTTCAACAACATGAGTTCTTAATGATAAATTAGCAGGGTAAAAATACGCATTCATTACTAAATAAGCAAGTTTAATCTGTTTTTTTAATGAGAAAGAGACACAACCTGCAATCAACAGCTTAGCCGATGTTCTATCCGAGGATTAGATTCTTTTGGTGGGAGATTGCCGCAACTTCGATTGTTGTCGCACCAAACAAAGTGCTGCCAATATGCAAAGCTGGCCGCCGAGCAATGGTCCAGTCAAGAAGCCAATCAGAGGCACAGCCATAGACAAAAAAAATGGCAATCCTAGACTCAAAACGGCTCCAGTCCATTGCCAACTTAATCGAAGACTTTTCAGTGCATCCACCCCTTCTTTTTCCCATGCATAGTCGAGCACAGCCGCTCCATAAAACCAAATACTCAGCAGAGCTGATAAGACAGGAAAAAGCAGCGCCAATGGAGCAAGGACAGGAAACAGCAATGGAAACACAAAACACAACAAGAAAAGCAATCCACTCATTGCAATTTCCAACACAATCAAAAGCGCCGCGCTTCGAATCCCACGAAAAATCGACCACCAAAAGCGAGACTTACCATTGAACCAAGGAGAAGAATCCAGTGCAGCAGACACCGCCTCCGAAAACAGTGCAAAAACCGGACTCATCACAACCAAAACAATGTACTTCGTGAATTTTATATGAAGCCAAAGCATCAAAAGCCAAACGCCCCAGTCCAATACTTCATTCACTCCCATCGAAATCCAATCCGCAATACGGCCGATACCCCGGGCTTCCACAGCGCCGGTCAGCCCTTCGATGTGGTTGTTCATCCACCCTTGAAATAACCCGGCCATTTGGTCCAAGAGTGCATTAACAGCCAACATGGTCCCAAACGCCACCAAGCCCACGATTACATACCAATGCCGCAATCCGTGCCGACGCATAAAACCAAACGCCTCCGCATAATGCTTAAATCCAAGAACGAAATGCCTGAAATGCGATATCGACTGCATGCCTTCGAAATTAAGGGCTTTATGTTGGTAATGTAATACAGGCACGTGCCTTTGCAAAGCAAGTGCAAGGGATATTCGTTTATGCGTGTACACTTTATTGCCATTGGTGGAAGCGCCATGCACAACATCGCCTTGGCTGTTAAAGCCGCAGGCCATATTGTCTCTGGCTCGGACGATCAAATCTTCGAACCATCCCGTTCACGGTTGGCATCCAGAGGGCTTCTCCCAGCCCAAGAAGGTTGGTTTCCTGAGCAGCTCACATCGGAGCTTGATGTGGTTGTACTCGGGATGCATGCACGGCCTGACAATCCTGAACTACTGCAAGCGCAGCATTTGGGATTGAACATTCAGTCTTACCCCGAGTTTTTGAGGACGTGCAATGAACATGCCCGACGCGTAGTAATCGGTGGATCTCATGGCAAAACCACGGTGACCTCCATGATCCTTCATGCCATGAATCAAATGAATGCATCTACCAACTACATGGTTGGCGCTCAACTTGAGGGGTTTGACCGAATGGTGGAAATTGATCCAAATCGAGATTGGTGCATTCTCGAGGGAGACGAATACCTCAGCTCACCCATCGACCGCAGGCCGAAGTTTTTTTGGTACGGAGGTCATTTCACTTTACTTACCGGCATTGCCTGGGACCACATCAATGTCTTTCCAACGGAATTGGACTACATCGCTCAGTTTGATGCCTACCTCGAGACCCTCGCACCCAATGCAGCGGTAGTCTGGTGCGCGGAAGACCCGAAATTGCAACAAGTAATTCACCGCTGTCCAAGGGAAGACTTGAAGTTCGTTCCTTACAAGACGCCGGATTGCCAGCCGAATGCAGATGGAACCATGACCGTCGTATTCGAATCGGGGGACACCTTGACAACCCATCTTGTCGGGACGCACAACATCCAAAACTTGGCCGGCGCAAGGGCCTTAGCAGCAGAGATGGGCTTGGATGCGAGCGGATTTGACAAAGCCATAGGCGGCTTCAAAGGTGCCGCGCGAAGGCTGGAACTCGTGCATGAAACCGACAACTTTACGGTGTTTCGGGATTTCGCCCATGCTCCATCGAAAGTCAAAGCCACTGTGCATGGCGTGAAAGCATCGTACCCCGAGCGCAAGGTCACAGCGGTCCTCGAGCTTCATACCTTTTCAAGTCTCAACAAAGACTTCATACCCACCTACGCAGATGCCATGGCTGGCGCGGATGAAGCCATTGTCTTTTACGACCCTTCCGTCCTTGCACATAAACGATTGCCGCCGTTGAATCCGGAATTTGTATCGAAATGCTTCGGAGATCACCCCGACTTGCGCATATTCACCGATGCCGCTGCACTGCACGATGAAGTGCAAAACTTGGCGCCGAAAGACCGTGTGCTCCTCTTGATGAGTTCAGGTTGGTTCGGGAATGCCAATTGGACTTGGTGATTCGGAAATACTGACCTCGCTTAGCCCAGGCCGACATCCAGGGACATCATGACCAAAAATCCACCGATGAATCCCAAGGTGGCAAAATCCGTGTATTTGTCGCGCTGTGTTTCCGGAATAACCTCTTCCACAACAACGTAAATCATTGCTCCCGCTGCAAAAGCCAGGGCATAAGGCAAAATCGCCTGCATCTGCATCACCGCCAAAGCTCCTATGACTCCCGCCACCGGCTCAACAACCGCAGACAACTGCCCAAACCACATGGATCGACCGGCCGAGACGCCCTGACGTCTAAGCGGCATGCTTACGGCCAGACCCTCGGGAAAATTCTGAATGCCGATCCCAATGGCCAAAGCCACTGCAGCACCCACAGTCGCGCCATCCAATCCCAGCGCGGCACCACCAAAAAGAACCCCGACGGCCAGTCCTTCAGGAATGTTATGGAGCGTAATGGCCAGAACCAGCAACGTGGAGCGGTGCCAATCCGTTGCCGGGCCCTCTGCTTCGTCCTTTCGGAAATTAATGTGCAGGTGTGGAGTCAGTTTATCCAGAGCATAAATGAACAACGCTCCCAATCCAAAGCCTATAGCAGCCGGATAAACCTTTGCAAAGCCCGAGCCTTCTGACATTTCGATGGCCGGCGCCAGGAGCGACCAAAAACTCGCTGCGACCATGACACCTCCTGTGAAGCCGAGCATGCTATCGAACCATTTCCGCTTCATTTCTCGAAACACAAAAACCAATGACGCTCCTAAAGCTGTCATAAACCAAGTGAATAAAGTTGCCGCAAGAGCCGCTTGAACGGCTCCTACTGACTCAAACCAAGCAATTAAATCATGCATGAACTTGTATTAAAATTTTTTCTGATACCCCACTTGAAATGAGAATTCGTGCGCCTTGATTATTCGACCACTCCATACTCCCATCAAATTCGAAGCGCTCCACGGCATGGTACTTGCTTCCCAATTCTATCCCCAATCGGTTTAAATGCCTCAAGAATTCATCGGAGGAATCCGACACACCGCACACCACGAACATTGTCCCTGCCTCAGCCTCACTGGAAAAAACCACGTCGACGCGCTCTCGAATGTTCCCGGCAGCATCCGGAATCGGGTCTCCATGTGGATCGAATAGTGGATTCCCCAAAAATTCAGCCAAGCGGTTCACGAAATCTTCATTGCCGATGTGCTCCAATTCTTCCGCTAATTGATGCACCGTGTCCCATCGAAAGTTGAGCTTCTCAACGAGAAACACCTCCCATAGCCGATGCTTCCGTACGGTGGATAAGGCATGTTGCTCTCCAACTTGAGTCAATTTTGCGCCTTGATACGCTTCATACTCCACCAGTCCCTCCTCGCACAATTTCCGCAACATTCCCGTAACTGCAGCGGGCGTAGAATCCAAGTTTTGTGCAATTGCTTGATTGCTCGCTATTCCCTCTGAACGTTCCAATTTAAGGATGGTCTTGAGGTAATTTTCTTGGCTTACGGAAACTTCCATTTTCCAAATATAAAAAAAATATTTTAGCCAGACTAAAAATTGATTCGACTCGAGGCACTTCAACTCAAAAGGAACAGACTAACTTCGCCTTTATGATCAAAAAACCCAGCGTCCGATCGCTTGTTGGAGTCATTGGATTCATCCTTCTGTTCATTGGCCTGTGGAAATTCAAAACACTGGTTGGACTTATGCTGGTATCGGTAGCATTGAGCTTCATCGGGCGCCCCATCGTACTTCTGATCGATCGCATCCAAATCAAAGGACGGAAATTACCCAAATCGGTTGGAGCAATCATCGCCCTTGTAACTCTGATGTTCACCGGCATTGGCGTTGTTCAGCTTTTTGTTCCTCTGGTATCTGAGCAAGCTAAAACTGTCGAGCGACTCGACACCGAACAACTCAAGCAATTCGCCGGCAAGGGCCTCAATTGGTTAGATCAAACCATGGCACCTATCAACTTAAGCGGCGATGAGCGCAGGAACAGCGATTTCGTTTTGGACACCATCCAAAGTTCGTTGGAGTTTCGGGAAATTGGAGGGACCATTAGTCAGTTGCTCTCGAGCATTGGAGATCTGCTTTTCGGACTCTTTTCCATCACGTTTATGACGTTCTTTTTTCTAAAGGACGGCGCCTTGTTTCGCACCATGATCGAGTCGATTACTCCGGATGAATTGACCCCAAAAGTCAATTCCATCGTCGACCGGACGAGCCGACTGCTCACACGATATTTTGGTGGGCTGGTAATTCAAATGATCATCATCACATCGGTTGTTTCTGTTGGTCTTCAAATTGTTGGTGTACAACATGCTTTTCTGATCGGTTTGCTCGCGGGCTTTTGCAACCTCGTCCCGTACTTAGGACCGCTTGCTGGGGCTGCGATTGGCATCACCTTAGCGCTGGCGACTGCCACCGGGGATGCCACTTCCATAACCGGTATTTTTTGGGGCAGCCTTCTTGTCTTCGCCGCCGCACAACTCGTGGATAATTTTTTCACTCAACCCGTCATCTTTGCCAACCGAGTTCACGCCCATCCTTTGGAGATTTTTCTCGTTATCACCATCGCTGGAGGACTTGGAGGAGTGATTGGAATGATTTTGGCTGTTCCGATCTACACGTTATTTCGCATCGTAGCTCAGGAATTATTCAGTGGCTTCAAGCTCGTTGACCGTCTCACCCAAAACCTTCGTTGAACTGATTTGTACAAAAGATGTTCACATCGCGTTTCAGCCTGAAGTTTCACCCTAACTTTGAAACCCGTATCGTTATACGGGAACATGCCTCTAAAAACTTCAGATCTTCGCTCGAACATGTCGGACACCGTCCGCAATAGCCGCTACATTTTTGTTACCGGCGGAGTGAGCTCCAGTTTGGGAAAAGGCATCGTTAGTGCCTCATTGGCCAAGCTCCTGCAGGCGCGAGGGTACACGGTTACCATCCAAAAACTCGACCCATACATCAACGTAGACCCCGGAACGCTCAATCCATACGAACACGGTGAATGCTATGTGACTGTTGACGGTGCAGAAACGGATTTAGACTTGGGACATTACGAACGGT
Organism: uncultured Flavobacteriales bacterium; assembly: GCA_905479115.1. Taxonomy (GTDB): domain Bacteria; phylum Bacteroidota; class Bacteroidia; order Flavobacteriales_D; family Sanyastnellaceae; genus UA16. Next base: position 39,148 of record CAJQLF010000040.1, on the reverse strand, counting down.
TTTTAAACGTTCAAACCACTCAAGCCAACAACATCACCACGGGACGGATTTATCAATCGGTCATTGACAAAGAACGGCGAGGGGAATACCTGGGACGAACGGTTCAAATCATTCCGCATATCACGGATGAAATTAAGCGGTGCGTCCAAATTCTCGGAGCCGAAAAGAATTACGACTTCGTCATCACCGAAATCGGAGGCACAGTTGGAGACATTGAGTCCTTGCCCTACATCGAGGCCGTTCGCCAAATGAAGTGGGAGTGTCCGGAAGAAACCCTCGTAGTCCACTTGACCCTCATTCCTTATTTGGCCGCCGCAGGCGAACTCAAAACCAAACCAACACAGCACTCGGTCAAACAGCTGCTAGAATTCGGGGTTCAACCGGATATTTTGGTTTGTCGGACCGAACATGAATTGACAGACTCTGTGCGTTCTAAAGTGGCTCGATTTTGCAACGTAGCGCCCAATGCCGTCATCCAAAGCATCGACGCAGAAACCATTTACGACGTCCCGCTCTTGATGATGGATGAGAAATTGGACCAAGTCGTTCTCAACAAGCTGAGCATGTCCACGCAGGACAAGGAACCCGACCTTCGCTCTTGGATGCAATTTTTAGACAACTACAAAAACCCCAAATCCACGGTATCCATTGGATTAGTGGGCAAATATGTTGAATTAAAAGACAGCTACAAATCCATTGCAGAAGCACTGATTCACGCCGGGGCTCAACTCGAAGTCCATGTGGAAATTGATTGGATTCACAGCGAGTCCATTCAAGCAAAAAATAGCGCGGCAAAGCTGCGTCACTTGGACGGAATTATCGTCGCACCCGGATTTGGTTCTCGTGGAATTGACGGGAAGATTGAGACCATCCAGTATGCAAGAGAAAACGGGATTCCCTTTTTCGGCATATGCCTCGGCATGCAATGTGCCGTGATTGAATTCGCCCGAAATGTCGTTCAACTGAACGGAGCGCATTCAACTGAAATAAAGGAGTATACGGACCATCCCGTGATCGACCTTATGGCTGAACAGAAAAGCATCCAAAACATGGGTGGGACCATGCGACTTGGGGCATATCCGTGTGACTTAGAAGCGGGCTCCTTGGCCTTTGATGCCTATCAGAGGATTCGGATTGAAGAGCGCCATAGGCACCGCTATGAATTCAACAACACCTACCTAGATTCGTTTGCATCCAAGGGAATGATCGCCACAGGAAAAAACCCCGATTCGGGATTGGTTGAAATCATGGAAATCCCAAGTCACCCTTGGTTTGTTGCGGCTCAATTTCATCCAGAATACTCCAGTACTGTAGAGAGTCCTCATCCTCTTTTCATAGGATTCCTGAATGCCTCGAAAGCAACGGTAGATTCAACCAATACAAGCTCAGCCTCGCAAGAAAGACAGCATTAGTATGCTGATCAGCGAGACGTCGGGTCTTTTTCGGCTCACGCGTCAAGTGAGTCAACTGCTCGATCCGGCGAGGTTAGTACAGCGAGCATTAACGTGAGGAACATCGTAGGGACAACGCCTTGCTGTAATTCCAGCAGGCTTTCAACGGAACCATTCACAGCCCAAATGCCGAGCCAGAGAACCAAAATCCACTGACGACTTCGGGCCGCTAAAAATGCCGTTCCACCGATCCAAATCAGCAGGTAAGCCAGCCCCAATACACCGTGGCTCACACCTAATTGCAACCATACGCTGTGAGGATTCATGCGCTTTTTGAGCGCATAACGAGCCCCCAACCTTTCGTATTCAGAGCAAAGTTCATCCGTGACATCGCCTGTACCTGCACCGATAGCGTGGGTTTGCATTATCGCAACTGAAGCCTTCCACGCCTGCATCCTTCCTCCGGAAGAACCTGTCTTTTCATTCAATTGAGACGAATCTAAAAGAGCTGTCGAAGCGGACTCTTCGGCCTGTTCAGCCACCGCGCCAGGCATAGCATACGTACGGAACTCATCCATTCTTCCTTCGTCGGCAATGGTTCCGCTCGCCACGAGCAGCACAATTGCTGCAAAAAGACTCAACGCCCTGCTCGTTTCCATTTTCCTTGAACGCAAGGCCTCTGCCCCCCACGCACACGTCGCCACTAGCCAAGCCGCTTTCGACGCCAATAGCCCAACGAATACCCCAGCCAAACAGACCATGACACGATTCCAATGCTTCTTTGATGAGCTCAATATGACACCCAATGTCAAGTACATGCCCATGTAGGTCGGATGAAAGGGTCCTGCTAACCCATCGTACCTCCATGCCCCGTCTTCGCCAGAAAACAAAGCGAAGGAAGCACGCCACAACACAAACCCAATCAATCCGAGCCAAAAAGCTTGCCTCGCTTTCGCAAACCCTTCCCTACCCCAGCGACCGACATGATGCATCGTGAGCAATGGAATCAGCAACAAACTGAATTTTCCTTCCATAGCAAACCTCCCCACCTCCATCCGCTCTGTCCAAAACAAACCAAGGCCGTAGAGCAAATAAAGTCCCACTCCACCCCATGCAAACCACCTGCCTGACCTTCCCAAAAATACCGAGGATGAACCCCGTAATCCAGGCGATTCATCCGAAAAAACAACGCTTGCTTCAAAGGCCACAACAGATAACACCCAAAGGAGCAGGGTAATGCTACTGAGGCGGGGATGCATGGGAATGGCCAATGCGGTAAGCGCCGGCATCCAGGCCATCCATTTGTGCATTCTGAAACTCATCGAGTCAAGGCTTCGGACTGCGAACTAGGGTTCCTGCGAAGAATCAAAAAATCCAAGATGCCCTGCCAATATCCCCAACCGTATCCAACATGAATCACCAAAAAAGCTTGCATAATTCCGAGCACATCGCGATATGTATTGGCCGCTGCAATGGCAGAGCCCGCAGCTCCCACCATCCATAAGAAGAGCGATGTCATGAAAATAGATGCTCCAAATCCATCCCAAAGTTCATTCCAATGCCCGAGAAGCTCGCAAACCCAGGCTGCTCCGGTGACAACAAGAATCAATAAGAAAAGAGCCGGAATGACTTGCCTCCACGTCGTGATGGTTGAGTGCTTTCGATTCACAAAGACCTTCCAGTATCCGTACTGAAAGTACTGTCGCAACAAATTTTTATAAGTAGATCTCACATGGTAGCGACTTCGAATCCGAGGATCGAACCATATGCGCCATCCTGATTTTAAAAGCCGGTAATTCAATTCGTCGTCTTGGTTTCGGGTCAATGCTGAATCAAACAACCCGATTTCGTCAAAAACAGACTTCCGGTAAGCTCCAAATGCGACGGTATCGACATGGCCCGAAGCTCCACCTGTGCGAAATCGAGCATCTCCGACGCCGAACGGAGTACTCATGGCTGCCCCAATTCGTCGAGAAGCCTCAGAACCGTGCACTTGTTCAACAACTCCGCCGACACAGCCCGATTCGGGGTGGGCCTTGATCAACTCTGCGTTCCGAACTAAAAAATCTTCATCCACTTCTGCGTGGGCCCCTAAGATGATGATCGTCTCCCCCTTTGAGGCTTCAATGCCTATATTCAAGGCATTCGGCGTGGTTTTGAGCGGATTCTCCACCCAACGAATGTTCCCATTTTCGGCGCTGATACGATCCAAACATAACCGGGTTCCATCATCGCTGCCTCCATCGGCCACAACCACCTCCCATGGTTCTCCTGGGTCTTCCTGTCGCAGCAAGCTGTTCAAGGTACTTTCGATGTACCCGACTTCATTCAAACAAGGAATCACGACAGATATCATGAGGCGTCTTCAGGTATAGAACGGGTTAACCGACGCAATTGATGGATGTGGTGTTGCACGTGCGCCACGCCAAAACCAAAGGTATCAGACAGCGAAATTCGGCCCGCAATCGGATGATTGAAAACCTGCACCTGCCACCAACAATCGGATTCAAAAGCATCAGCAAGAAGATCAAAGGCTTGGTCTTGTTCCTGCTCCCATTCGCTCTGCAGTTGGTGCAAATCATGCGATTGCACTTGACCTGGAGTCAATCTTGCCCCAGGCGTTGGGTCCTTCCAACGAGCATTGGACTGAAGCGCTTTAATCAAGCTCCACCCGCGCCCATCGGATTCAAGCGTTGAATTCGGCAGATCAAGGGGATTGGCTTGCCGCTTCTTGTTCAAATAGCCCCAAATTCCAGCCTCAGACAGGCGCAAGTGCTCAAGCACCTGCAAGCCGCCCCAATGCTCCTTTGTGCCATTGAGCTGTGCGAAAGGCAGTGCATTCAACTCCTCACAAAAGGACTTACGTGCGTCCTTCCATTCCGCCTTCCAATGCGATAGCCCACGAGGCGCAAGGTACATCTGAATGTGAGGGATCCCGTCCTCGTCATAGCCTTCTCCAACCGCTGAAAATCCCAAACGGTTGTAAAAACCAATCAGGTATTGTTGTGCCGAAATACGAATGCCCATTCCTGGCCAATGCCGCTCACAACAACGTATGGCGCGCTCCATCAGCTCCACGCCTAATCCGCTTCCGCGGTCCCCTGCATCGATGGCGACACGTCCTATACTCGGTTCAGCATAAGAGACACCCGGCGGAACCAATCGAACCACGGCCCTTGCGGATTCACCCGGCGCAGCCTCATCAGCCAAAGCCCCCAAATGAATTGACGAAACATCCTTGTCGTCCAAGTCGGGGTAAACACAATCCTGTTCCACCACAAACACTTCCGACCGCAGTCGCAAGGCAGCAAACATCTCCATCGGGGTCATTTCGCCCCACGTCTTTTCAAACCAAAGCACGCCGCAATTTACAATGGGAAAGCCCCCGATTTCCAGCACCCGGCGCGTACTTTCGCACCCATGTCAGTCATCAATGTTTTTTCCGCTGAAAACTTAAGCAAACGCTACGGCGAGCGCCTGCTCTTCGAGGACCTCACCTTTGGACTTTCGCTGGGTCAAAAAACAGCCCTCGTGGCAAAAAATGGCACCGGGAAGACGACCTTGCTCAACGGAATCTGCGGCATCGAACCTTTGGATTCTGGGAGGATTAGCATGGACGCCAGCGTTCGTTGGAGCTATTTGCAACAGGCACCTTCGTTCGAACCAGAAGAGGATATTCTGGATCACCTCTACGCGAGCGATATGGCGGCAGTAGTCGCCATGCGCGCCTACGCGAGCGCCTTGGAATCTGGACAGGACGACAGCCAAATGCAAGCAGCCTACGAGCAAATGGACCTGCACGACGGTTGGGACTTTGAGGCGCGGGCCAGAGAAATCCTTGGTAAACTCAATTTGCATGATTTGACCCGTAAAATGGAATCTTTGAGCGGAGGAGAGCGTCGTCGTATCGCTTTAGCCCGTGTGTTAATTGAAGAACCAGAAGTGTTATTCCTTGACGAGCCCACCAACCACCTTGATTTGGACATGATTCAATGGCTTGAGCGGCACTTGGTCCAATCCAAAATGACGCTGCTCATGATCACCCACGATCGTTATTTCCTCGAAAACGTGTGCGATACCATCCTGGAATTGGACGACCAATCGCTGTTTAAGTACAAGGGCAATTACAGCTATTATTTAGAAAAACGGGAAGAACGAAAGGAAAACGCATTGGCCAACCGCGGCAAAGCACGCGGAGCATTCAAGCGTGAGCTGGAGTGGATGCGCTCCACACCATCCGCCCGCACGGGAAAGTCCAAATCCCGCATAGAGCGATTCTACGAAATCAAAAGTGCCGCCAAAAAAAGATTGGAAGAGGACCCCTTAACCCTGCGCCTCAACCCGCATCGCCTCGGGGGCAAAATTGTTGAGCTCCATAAGGTGGCCCAGCAATTTGATGACCGCGTCTTATTTGAAGGCCTTTCTCACCATTTCAAACGATCAGAACGCATTGGTATCGTGGGCCAAAACGGGTCCGGCAAGTCCACGTTGCTCGACATCATAACTCAAAATACTTCCCCTTCGCGTGGCAAGGTTGTCCTGGGTGAGACGGTCGTTTTTGGACACTATCATCAATCGGGAGCAGAATTTCCAGATGGACAGCGCATCATTGAGGCTGTGTATGAAATTGCCGAATTCATGCCCTTGGAAAAAGGCCAGAAAATAACCGCCGCTGCCTTACTAGAGCGTTTTTTATTTCCTCGGTCGACCCACCACCAGTTGATTTCATCGCTGAGTGGAGGAGAACGGAAACGCCTGCATCTGCTCCAAGTAATCATGGCCAATCCAAACTTTTTGATCTTGGATGAGCCCACCAATGACTTGGATATCTACACCCTACAAATTCTAGAAGAATTTTTGATGGATTTTCCCGGGTGCCTCATCATCGTGAGCCACGATCGGTATTTTATGGACCGACTGGTCGAGCACGTTTGGGTGCTGGGGAATTCCCCTGAAGTTCGATTTTATCCTGGCAATTACACGCAGTATCGTTTGGCTCTCAGCGAACAACTCAAAGAAGCTGAAAATAAACCTCAAGCGACGAGTGGACAACCTCCATCGGAGGTTTCAGAAGCCTCTAAAGAGAACAAAAATGACTATTCTCAGCGACTTTCATACAAAGAGAAATTCGAATTCGAACAACTCGAAAGCAAGATTGAGGGGCTCGAAAGTCGAAAGTCATCGCTCACCGAGCAGCTCTATTCAATCAAAGACGCAGAACAGTTGCAATCAATCGGTAACGAACTGAACGAAGTCACCACGGAGTTGGAGGACGCCGAAAACCGATGGCTCGAATTATCTGAACGGGCGGGCTAAACCGTTGACCCCATTATTGTTGGTCAAAATCCACGGTGTACGGACCTTCTCCTGTTAGCTTAGCCTGACACGTGAGCACAAAGCCCGCTTCGGTTTCATCGGGCTCTAACGCATAATTGACTTCCATCTCTGCAGTGCCCTCCACCAATTTGGCTCGGCACGTGCAACAAACGCCACCCAAGCAACTGTATGGGGCATCCAGTCCTGCATCCAAGGCCGCATCCATGATCGCTTTGCCCGGTGGAACTTGCACCACGGTCGTCACGCCATCCATCACGATGGAAAGCCGCTTGCCATTTGGATCATCCGCAGCGACATCTGGACGAACCTCTTCCTCGTTCGCTTGCGTTTTTCCCGAAGTAAACAACTCAAATTTGACCGCATCAGAACTCATTCCCGCGCCTTCTAGTGCAGCTTTGCATGCCCAAATCATCTGCTCCGGTCCACAAAGGAATGCTGCCTCTACCCGATCCAGATTGACCCATTCACTGGTGAGAATGGCCCTGCAACGTTCCTCGTCCAACCTCCCGTTGAATAGCTCAATGTCCTGCGGCTCACGGGTGAGGATATGAAACAACCGAAAGCGTTCGAGGTAGATATCCTTTAACTCCTGGAGCGCCTCTCGAAAGATGATGCTCGATGTATCGCGGTTGACATAGAACAACGTAAACTGGCTGTTCGGTTCTTCGTGAAGAACTTGCTTGATTTGGCTTAACACGGGTGTAATGCCCGAACCTGCAGCAAAGGCCAAAAATTCGCGAGATTCTTGCGCGTCTGTCTTCAAGACAAACTTGCCGTTTGGAGGCATCACACGCATTTCATCCCCTGCTTGCAGCGATTGATTTGCCCATGTACTGAAAACGCCGTTTTCGACTTGCTTAATGGCAACGCGCAATTCCTTTTCGTAGGGAGCGCTGCAAAGTGAATAGCTCCGTCGAACGACCTGTCCATTGATCTCTGCCTCCAGTGTCAGGTATTGGCCTGCGTCAAAAGAAAACGATTTAACGTCCGCCTCTGGCACTTCCAAACTTACCGAAACGCACCCTTCTGTTTCCCTGCGCACATCGGAAACACGCAGCGTGAAAAATTCATTCATGCCGCGAAAATACTCGACAAAGTTTGATCAAAACCATTGGGGCCTCAGGTTGTTATCTTTGTAACAAATATCCGCACATGTCGCAAGAAATGGACTTGACAAAACGGTTCGACACCTACATCGCTTCAGAACAAAAAATTGAAGCGAAAGACTGGATGCCCGATGCTTACCGCAAAACACTGATTCGACAAATTAGTCAGCACGCGCACAGCGAAATCATTGGCATGCTGCCCGAAGGCAATTGGATTACCCGCGCACCGAGCCTCAAGCGCAAAGCCATTCTGCTTGCCAAGGTTCAAGACGAAGCAGGTCATGGCTTGTATTTGTACTCTGCAGCAGAAACCTTGGGAGTCAACCGAGAAGAATTGCTGGATGCCCTTCATGAAGGCAAAGCCAAATATTCGAGCATTTTCAATTATCCGACATTGTCCTGGGCGGACATGGGTGCGATTGGTTGGTTGGTGGATGGCGCTGCCATCATGAATCAAGTGCCTTTGTGCAAGTGCAGTTACGGCCCGTACGCCAGAGCCATGGTACGGGTGTGCAAAGAGGAAAGCTTTCATCAACGCCAAGGGTTCTCCATCATGATGAACCTGTGCAACGGGACACCCGAACAAAAAGAGATGGCGCAAGATTCCTTGAATCGCTGGTGGTGGCCCTCGTTGATGATGTTCGGTCCGAGTGACAGTGAATCTAAGCACAGCGATCAGTCCATGAAGTGGAAAATCAAACGATTCAGCAACGATGAATTACGCCAGCGATTTGTGGATATGACGGTGCCGCAGGCAGAATTGCTTGGCTTAACCCTCCCCGATCCTGACTTGAAATGGAATGAACACACGGGACACTATGATTTCGGCTCGATTGATTGGAGTGAGCTTCAACGGGTTATTGCAGGAGACGGCCCGTGCAACCGAGAGCGACTAGAAACACGTGTCAAAGCGCATACCGAAGGCGAATGGGTCCGCGAGGCAGCTGCAGCGTATGCCGAAAAATGCGCAAAACGAAATTCAGATCAACCCCACGCAGCATGAGTTCTAAGAAACAAGATTGGCCTCTTTGGGAAATTTTTATCAGAAGCCGGCAAGGCTTGAGCCATAAGCATGTGGGCAGTCTGCACGCATCGGATGCTCAAATGGCCATGGAAAATGCGCGGGACGTTTACACCCGACGCCAAGAAGGAACGAGCATTTGGGCTGTTCGGGCAGAAGATATCACGGCTTCTTCCCCTTCGGAGAAAGACATGCTCTTCGACCCAGCGAATGACAAAGTGTATCGGCATCCCACCTTCTATGATTTACCGGACGAAGTGAAGAACATGTAATGGAGAGTCACGAGCATACTGGTTTATTGAGGCTGGGCGATGACGCCCTTATTCTTGCACAGAGGCTTGGTGAATGGTGCGGCCACGGACCTGCATTAGAGGAAGACATTGCCCTTTCCAATATCGCATTGGACTTGTTGGGCCAAGCACGTGCTTTCCTGACCTTGGCCGCGGAGCGAGAAGGGAAAGGGCGGGATGAGGACTCCTTGGCCTACTTCCGCACTGATCGCGAATTCACCAATGCGCTACTTGTTGAGCTTCCTAACGGGGATTTCGGAGATACGATCATGCGGCAGTGTTTATTCGATCAATTTGCTCTCTTGCGTTATACGGCTTTATCAGCGCAGTCAATCGACATGGAAGTTGCTGCGATTGCTGCGAAAGCAGTGAAAGAAGTACGCTACCATGCGGAACATTCTGCCCAATGGGTCATTCGATTGGGAGACGGAACAGAAGAAAGCCATCAGCGCATTCAAAACAGCCTCGACAGACTCTGGCCTTACACTGCTGAATTTTTTATTGAAGATGCGGTTTCTGAGTCCCTTGCGGCAATTGGGTTGATGCCGCTGCTCCAGGATTTACAAGGGCCTTGGCAAGAGGCCATGAACAGAATTCTAGAAGAGGCAACGCTTGTTGCCCCAGAAAAAAGCGGTACCCAATCAGGGGGTCGGTCCGGTCTGCACACAGAACATCTTTCTTTTCTTCTTGCTGAAATGCAAGTCCTTCCTCGCACCTATCCCGGAGCGCAATGGTGAATGATCGCTTGAGTCGCATTCGAGCATGCCTCTCGAACGTCATGGATCCAGAACTTCCCTTTTTGACCATCACAGAACTGGGGATGGTCCGCGGCTGTGAGCTCGATGAGAACGACACAGCAGTCATTCTTCTCACACCGACGTATTCGGGTTGCCCAGCGACCGATGCCATTCAAGATGACATCCGAGATGCCGTATCCGAGTTTGAATCAAACTTTCGCGTGAAATTGGTTCATTCACCCGCGTGGACAACGGACTGGATCAACGACGCTGCAAGAGAAAAAATGAGACAGCATGGCATCGCCCCGCCTGATGGTAACAGCGCCGACAAAGCATTCTTACTCGGTAAAGAGCGACACATTTCCTGTCCTCGCTGCCGCAGCGCTGAGACCAAAATGATCAGTGCGTTCGGATCTACTGCCTGCAAGGCCCATTTTCAATGCGAATCCTGCCTCGAGCCGTTTGACCACTTCAAGTGCATCTAAACCGTGCTTCATCCCTTGCGCAACCTTTTAATAAAGCTTGCGTAAGGTGATTCATGCAGTCCAAAGACACCACCAATCAGACGTCCGTTCAACCCAACTCGCGCTGGAATACAATGCGCGAAAAAGCACGTCATGCTTGGGTTTGGCTGGTGCATGGAGGAGTGGACCCTGCGTTTGACAAAGCCGCTCGGCACCTTTACTTCAAGGAGGTTCAAAGTCAGATGACCGCTTGGGAAGTATTTAAGTCAGGAGCCAATCCCTCCACACTCTCTGCGCATTCAGCCCTGTTCTTCGCTCTAAGAACTCGAAAGTTGATTAAGTTCAGCGTCTACCATGCGGAAGAATTGAACGACCACCACACCGACTTACTGCGCGACTTATACCGCCGAGTCTACGCCATCAAACAAGTACGCAAGGCTATAATTCTCTCAAAACTCCCCCTTCAATTTCAGCAAAGCAACTGTGATGTGCATGAGATTGAGAGTTTTCGTCTACTCGGCTGTTTAGCGCATGAAAGCCTGAAGCGTTGCGCATAACGTGTGCGCAATCCTTGTTGTCTTGGCACATCAATCTATCTCATCAAACTGAGACTGGCTGAGTTCGCGGTAAAGGCCTTCAACGGCTGCAAGCGCATCATGGGAGCCCGATTGCACTATTCGTCCTTCGTCCATAACCAAGATGCGATCCGCGTTGCGAATCGTAGACAATCGATGGGCCACCAACAAAGATGTTCTTCCTTCTGTTATCCGCGTCGTTGCGCGTTGAATAAGCAATTCACTCTCTGAATCTATGCTTGACGTAGCCTCATCCAACACAAGGATGGTGGGTGAAATAACATACGCTCTCATAAAGGCAATCAGTTGCCGCTGGCCTACCGACAACATCGCACCCCGCTCTCGCACATTTTGGTTCCAACCTTCCGGCAGTTGCCGAATGAATTCATCCGCCCCCACGGCCACAGCAGCAGCCTCTAATTCGGGCTCTTTAACCTCCGCGTCGTAGAGCGTAACATTGTTTCGTAGGCTATCGGAAAAGAGAAACACATCCTGCAATACGATTCCAATGTGTTTTCTCAAGCTTTCAAGTGGAATGGCAGCAATGTCCCTTCCGTCGATGCGAATCGTTCCTCGTTGATGCTCATAAAACCTACTTAAGAGGTTAATAATGGTTGATTTTCCGGCGCCTGTTGGGCCCACAAAAGCAATGGTTTCACCGGGGCGAATATGAAAAGACACGTCCTTCAAGACCCATTCTTCATCTTGATAAGCAAACCACACACCGTCAAATTCAATTTCACCGCGTGAATCATCAAAAGGAACTGTCGCTGAATCCTCAATCCGATCGTCTTTGGCCAAAAGCTTGAAGACGCGATCCGAATTGACAATGCCCATTTGCAAGACGTTGAACCGATCAGCCAATTGGCGAATGGGGCGGTACAACATAAACACATAGAGGATGAACTGGAGTAAAATTCCCAGGGTCATGCGTTCGACGAGTACATCCTGCATCCCCCACCAAAGAAGCAGACCAATGCTGGTTGCGGACAGCAACTCCACCAAAGGGAAGAAGACACTAAAGGCCCATACTGAGCGGATATTCGCATCTCGGTGAGTCGCATTGATCTCCTCAAATTCTATCGCCTCCTTTCGTTCCCGGCCGAACACTTGCACAATGTGCATACCTGTCACATGCTCTTGGACAAATTCATTCATCCGAGACACTTGATTACGGACGTCTACAAATGCTTTTTTGATCACCTTTTGAAAAACCCTCGTGGCGAGTAACAGCACGGGAATGGGAAGCAAGACAATCAGGGTTAGCTGCCAGTCGACCCACAGCATCGTGCCGATGACCACAAGCAAGGCTAACAAGTCTCCAATTGCGTTCAGAATTCCATTCGAAAAAACATCAGCAATGCCATCTACATCACTGACGTGACGGGTCACCAAGGTACCGACAGGGGTCTGATCAAAGTACCGCAATCGAAACCGAGCGATGTGCCGAAATAACTTGGAGCGTAAGTCGAGGCTCACTGATTGAGCCACCCAATTGGCCAAGTAGGTCACACGAAATTGCAACAGTGCTTCCACAACAAGCATCGCAACCACACCGAGAAAGACCCGAAGCAGCAGCTCCGCATCACCCTGGGGAATGGCATCATCAACCGCCACTCGAATCAAAGCCGGCCTGATCCAAACCAAGCTCGACAGTACCAACACCAGTATGCCCGTCAACGTGAATCGGGCGCGGTAAGGACGCACTTGTTCCAAAATTTTGCGAAGGGTAGCACCGTCAAATATTCGACCGGTCACATCCTTCTTTTGCTCATTTGGCATGGTCTGCAGCTTTCATAAACCCCTTGGTTTTCAATCTATTAAAGTCAGGATAAATCACCTCGTTGAGGTACAGACCTGCACCCGGAGCAGAAGCACCGGCCTCAGAACGTTCTCCTTGCTCTATTACCTTCAAAACATCCTGTGGGTTCATCCTGCCCTGCCCTACTTCAAATAAAGTACCCATAATGGCCCGAACCATATTGCGTAAAAAGCGGTCAGCACGAATTTCAAAGGTCCATTGTTCACCTTTCACGTCCTCCCGCAATTCAGCAAAGCGCACATCACACACCGTCGTTTTTTGATCTGATCCGGCTTTACAAAAAGCCGCGAAATCTTCTTTTCGAACAAGAAACTTTGTCGCTTCTTGCATGGCCGCAAAATTAGTTTCCCGCATGATTCGAACTGATCGCCCCTCAAGGAATGGATCCTTATACGTGTGCATTCTGTACAGATACCCTCGTTCTACCGCATCAAATCGAGCATGCGCGGTATTTGACACTTCCGTAATGCGATGAATGGCAATGGAAACCGGTAACATTCCGTTCAATTTCCAAGCGGCCTCTGTCCAATCCCGGTATTGTTTGGATTTTGGAGAATCTTCAGGCCAATCAGCATGCGCCACATAATAGGCTGCGTGCACCCCCGTATCTGTTCTCCCGCACCCCATGATGGGCACGGGTACACCAACAAAGAGGGCAAGTTGAGCCTCAATAACTTCCTGAACTGTTAATGCATTCGGCTGCTTCTGCCATCCATGGAAAGGCGATCCATCGTAAGAAAGTTCAATGAAGACCCTCATAGAGAAAGGCGAATCTGAGCATCAAGCCCAAGATGCAATCTTCTCGCTTTTGTAGGCACCAGCGAACAGCTTGTCTTTGACCGTTGAAAACGTTTCAATCGTATACCTCACATCCTCCAATGTGTGGACCGCTGTCGGAATCAATCGCAGCATGATCGTATCCTTAGGAACCACCGGGTAAACCACAATGGAGCAGAAGATTCCGTAATTCTCGCGCAAATCCAATGTGAGGTTGGTCGCTTCACCCAAGCCGCCTGAAAGGAAAACAGGCGTAACGCACGAATTCGTAACCCCCAAGTTAAATCCTGCTTCGCGCAACCCCGATTGCAAAGCATTGGCAATCTCCCAGAGATTGGCCTTGTGCTCTGGCTGCGTGCGCAGCATCTCGAGTCGCTTCTGGGCTCCGAGTACAATCGGCATGGGCAAGGATTTCGCAAAGGTCTGAGAACGCATGTTGTACCGCAGGTAGTCAATGACGTCTTCATCTCCAGCGACAAAGGCGCCGATGGTCGCCATGGACTTCGCAAACGTTCCAAAATAGACGTCAATTTCATCTTGAACGCCTTGGGCATCTCCAGCACCCCGTCCCGATTCTCCGATGGTCCCAAAACCATGGGCATCATCTACGAAGAGACGGAATCCGTATTGCTCCTTGAACGCACAGATGTCTTTGAGGGCACCCTGGTCACCCGCCATACCAAACACACCCTCTGTCACAACCAAAATCCCTCCACCAGAGCGATCACAGAGCGCTTTCGCTCGGTCCAGTTGCTTTACAAACGACGTCATGTCATTGTGTTGGTAAACGAATCGCTTTCCCTGATGCAATCGGACACCATCTACCATGCAGGCATGAGACTCTGAATCGTATACGATGACATCGTGCCGGGACACCAGCGCTTCAATTGCGGATTGACAGCCTTGGTAACCGTAGTTCAAAAGAAATGCGTCTTCCTTTTGCATGAAGTCGGCTAGTTGCGATTCAAGCAACTCATGCTGTGCCGTTTGACCTGACATCATTCGAGCACCCATGGGATACCCCATGCCCCAGTCAGCAGCGGCTTGAGCGTCCACCTTGCGAATTTCAGGGTGATTTGCAAGGCCCAAGTAATTGTTCACGGACCAAACCAATACGTCCTTGCCTCGGAACGTCATGCGATTGGAAATTTCTCCTTCTAGTTTGGGGAAGGTGAAATACCCATGACTCTCCCGTGCGTGCTGGCCCAAAGGGCCACGGTCGTTGCGAATGCGATCGAATATATCCAAAGTGAATCGGTGTTTAAAGGGCAAACTTACTATGCCTTTCTCAGTTATGGCACATTTTCGGTGGACAAAGCGTCAATGTTTGAACATTGCGCCTTTCGATTTCTATCAAACATCCAAGTTTTCCAAAATTGCAGCACTCAGCAATAAAAAATCAACGCGGGCAGTTACCTTCGCGTCACCATGAATCACGCTTGTAAAAAATTCGCAGCAGGGCCTTTCACTTTGGTGGGTTTTACCCTCCTTATTTTGGCGGGCCTTTCCAATTCGGGATGCAGTGAATACAATAAGATAATGAAGAGCACCGATTTGGATTACAAATACGAGCGTGCACTCGGATTTCTAGATTCCAACAAATGCTATGGTGCTTTGCCGATTTTGGAAGAAGTGGTGAGTCTAAGCCGAGGCACAGAGCAATCCATTGATGCCCAGTACCATTTTGCTGAAGCCCACCGGTGTGTCGGAGACAATTACCTAGCACGCTACTATTTCAAAAGCTTTGCAAAAACCTTTCCCAACGATCCACGGGCAGAGCAAGCGCAATTTGAAAGCGCCATGTGCAGTTACCGATTGAGCCCTAAACCGTCACTGGACCAAATGGAAACCGAACAAGCCATTGAGGAATTTCAACTCTTCATGGACCGCTATCCTGCGAGTGCATACAGAGACTCGTGCCAAAGCATGGTCGATGGTCTAAGACGGAAACTTGAAATCAAGTCGTTCGAATCCGCCCACTTGTACTACCATACAGGAAAATACAAAAGCGCTGTGATTGCTTTTGAAAACGCCATGAAGGAATACCCTGACACCCCGTTTCGCGAGAAAATGCAGTGGCTCATCGTAGATAGTTACTTTAAATACGCCCTATTGAGCACGGACAGAAGGAAATTGGAACGATATAACGATACCATTGAAGCTTTTCTTACCTTCGTGGCCCGTTTCCCGGAAAGTCAGTACATGGAGCTCGCACAAGCCGTGCATGAAAAAAGCATCTATGCCATTGACAACCTCACGGCTAATCAAACCATTGAATGACCATGAATTTCAAATCCATCAAGGCTGACAAGAGCACGGAAACCCGTGACAATCACGAACTTGAATCACAAGGAACTGGCAACTTGTTCGAGACCATTGTGATCCTCAGCAGCCGAAGCAACCAACTGGCACTGGAGATGAAGCAAGAGTTGAACGCGAAGCTTGAAGAATTCATCACACCCACTGATTCGTTGGAAGAAGTATTCGAAAACCGAGAGCAAATCGAAATCTCAAAATTTTATGAGCGTCTGCCCAAGCCACACAGCATTGCTGTTGCAGAACTGGGACAGGACTTAATCGGGGTCAACGATGCGAAGCTGGATGACGAAGGCATTGAGAGCCTCGAAGTCACCCCAGAACAGGCCTAACCAACCAGGCGGAAAAACACCCGCCATGTTGCATAATCGACGCATTTTATTGGGAATTACGGGCAGCATCGCTGCCTACAAATCTGCCTTGCTTGCGCGTGAGTTGCAAAGGCGGGGTGCGGAGGTGCGTGTCGTCATGACACCTGTTGCGACCGAGTTTATTACGCCGCTGACGTTGGCTACTTTAACAGGGCACAGGGTATACAGCGATTTTACGGAAGACAAGAACAAGGGCTTATGGACCAACCACGTTGAGCTGGGGCTCTGGGCAGATGTATTCCTCATCGCACCAGCGACCGCGCAAACCTTGAGTAGTATGGTTGCGGGGGCGGGAGATAATTTCCTGCTCGCCGTTCACCTCAGCAGTCGCTGCCCCGTGATTGTAGCCCCCGCGATGGATTTGGACATGTTTCAACATCCCGCCACCCAAGAAAACTTAGGTGCACTTCGATCAAGAGAAATATCGATTATCGAACCCGATTCAGGTCCTCTCGCTTCAGGATTGGACGGCAAAGGCCGAATGGCCGAGCCGAATGACATCGCGGATGCGCTCGATTCCTGGTTTGCTGATCGATCGCCGCTCCAAGGAAAACGCGTGCTCGTGACCGCAGGTCCCACACACGAGCCCATTGATGCCGTCAGGTTCATTGGAAATCGCAGCTCCGGAAAAATGGGGTATGCTTTGGCTGCAGCATTTGCAAAAGCCGGAGCAACGGTAAAACTGATCACAGGCCCTACACAATTAACCCCACCTGCGAACGTTCAAGAGGTCGTGCACGTCCAAACTGCGCAGGAAATGTTCGATGAAGCCATTGCCAGTTTTGAAAAGGTTGACATTGCCGTGGCCACAGCCGCTGTAGCAGATGCTCGGCCCATCAATCCCAGCGAAAACAAACTGCGCAAAAACGAATTACCTGATGCGATCTCGTTGGAACCAACGCCTGACACGCTTGCCGCTTTCGGAGCAAACAAACATTCTGGGCAGTTCGTCGTCGGATTTGCTTTGGAAACGGATGAAGGACGAGGCAGTGCCCAGGAAAAGCTGAAGCGTAAAAAGGCCGATATGATCGTCCTCAATACAACAGCTGATCAGGGGGCCGGATTTGGAACAGATACGAATAAGGTTACCATCTTCGAAAAAGACGGCAAAACCCATAATTTTGAACTCAAGTCCAAGGCAGAGGTCGCCCAAGACATCGTTGATACCGTAATGAACTCTTTGCAACCATGATTTCACTCCACGCAATTCGTTCTGGCGCCCTGTTAGGGTTGACAGCGCTCCTCTTCACACCCATAGGCCTCGCCCAAGAATTGAATTGCCGGGTCCAAATCATCGCACCCCAGATATCCAATGTAGAAGCTTCCATCTTTGAGTCATTGGAAGATAACATCCAGGAGTTCATGAACGGTCGGCGTTGGACCAACGACGAATTTACCTTCGATGAACGAATCGAGTGCACCTTGCAAATAACCATTTCAGAAGCACCAAGCCCCACTTCCTTTCGAGGCAACATTCAAGTTCAGAGTTCAAGACCTGTGTTCAACAGCGACTACAATTCCGCCCTCTTGTTGGTGAACGATGGTAATTTTGAAATCGCTTGGGACGGCAGCAGTAACATTCAGTTCACGCCCGGCCAGTTCCGTGATAACCTCTCTTCCATTTTGGCGTACTACGCTTACATGATCCTTGGAATGGATTATGACAGCATGGCCCTTGAAGCAGGGACACCACACTATCTTCAGGCCCAAACCATTGTAGCCAACGCCCAGAATTCAGGACCATCTGGCTGGAAGGCAAGCCAGGGACAACAGAATCGGTATTGGTTGGTTGAGAATATGCTCTCACAAACCTTTCGTCCCGTGCGAAATTGCCTTTACTATTACCACCGAATGGGGTTAGATCAATTGTTTGATGATGTGGAACGCGGACGGCTTGCTATGGCTGATGCGCTCATCGAAATGCGCCAAACCCATCGGATCAGGCCTTCATCATACAATCTCCAGCTATTCTTCTTGGCCAAATCTGATGAGATTCTGAAAGTCTTCGGTCCAGCCCCAAACGCAGAAAAAACGCGCCTGCTTCCTGTTTTGAAGCAAATGGATCCCGGTAACATTTCCAAATACGACAGCATTCTCGGGTAATCCCCTACCTTCTCATGCTCAAAAAGCTGAAAATTCGGAATTACGCTTTGATCGAATCCTTGGATTTGGATTTAAACACGGGCATGACTGCGATGACGGGTGAAACCGGATCCGGCAAGTCCATTGTACTTGGAGCCTTGGGACTGTTGCTCGGCCATCGAAGCGAGAGCAGCGCTTTACGGAATTCGACAGACCGATGCACGGTTGAAGGAATCTTCACTCCTCCACGATCCGCCCAAGACTGGCTCGCCGCCAGTGAATTAGATGTTTGGGAGGAGTTGATCGTCCGAAGGGAGATTACACCTCAAGGAAGAAGCAGGGCCTTTATCAATGACACCCCGGTGAAAGCCCATGATTTGCAAGCATTGGGAGCACTCTTAGTGGATTTACACGGACAAGATGGTACCCGGTTGCTTCTGCAGCGCGAGTACCAATTAGCTTGGATCGACACCCACGCACAAAACATGGAGCACCTTGCGGCTTACCAGCAATCGTTTAGGGAATTTGTATTGGCACAGTCCGACCTTGCCAAACTGGAGCTAGAGCGATCAAAGCCACAAACAGATTTAGATTACATCCACTATCAATTGAGGGAACTCGAATCTCTCGAGCTACGCAGCAAAGATTGGGATGCCCTGTTGACCGAGAAAGAGCTGCTTGAGAATAGCACGGACATTCGCACCGCGCTCCATGAAGCTTGGTCGGCCCTGGCTGAAGGCGCATCAGATTCAAGCCCATTGGAGCGATTGCAATGGTCCCTGAAGTCTTTGAGCAAAGTGACCTCGATGTCCCGACTTTATGAGTCCCTGCAAGCCCGGTTGCAATCAGTCACCATTGAGTTGCAAGACATTGCTGACGAAATGGAGTCTCAAAGTGATGCCATCGAGTCCAATCCACAGCGATTGGCACAACTCGAAGCTTGGCACAATGAACTACAGCGCATTTTGCACAAGCACAATGCTCCCGATGCTAAAACGCTGATGGCATTGGAAACGAGTCTTCAAGCTTCCATTGAAGCTGCCAGCAACATCGATGCCGCGCACAGCCAAGCCCAAGAGCACTTGGAGACATGCCGAAAAAGAACATTGAAATTGGGCCATGAACTCATGGAGCGCCGTGTTCTTGCAGCAAAACAGCTGAGCACACAAATAGAAGGTGCACTTCAACTGTTGAGTATTCCCAAGGCTCGACTCGATTTTGATTGGAACTTGGCTCCAGAACCTGACGCCTGGGGCATTGAAGAGCTGCAGGTGCTGTTTTCTGCCAACCCCGGACAACCTCCCCTCCCACTTCAGAAGGTAGCTTCAGGAGGCGAAAAAAGCCGTTTGATGCTCGCCATCAAAGCCACTGGACAAGCCACTCAGCCCATTCCTGTTATTGTTCTTGATGAAATTGATACCGGAGTCAGTGGAAGAGTCGCAGAAGAAATGGCGAAGTTGATGGCCACCATGGCCGAGCAACAACAAGTAATCTCCGTTACTCATTTGCCACAAGTCGCGGCTTTGGCAGCCCACCACATTCGGGTATCGAAGTCCTCGAATGACAGCACCACTTCAACGGATGTCCAATTGCTTTCTTCTGCAGAACGCATTCAAGAAATCGCCGCCATGCTAAGCGGTTCCGAAATTAGTGAGGCCGCCATAACCAATGCACAGGCGCTGCTGAAAAGCCACTGAGGGTGCTTCGTTTTTTAGAATCGCCAGTCTAAACTGATCGATGGCAAAAACGGCAGCTGGTTGACCCGATCGCCGGTGATCCGATTCACGTAAAACACATTCTCGCGGCTGTAAACGTTCGTCGCTCCCGCTGAAAAGTCTACGGTCTGGCCGTTGCTGAACTTAAACTCCCTTCGAACACTCAAATCCAACCTGTGATAGGCTGGGAGTCGCCCCTCATTAAGCGGGGCAAATTGAATGCCTAATTCTGAGTTGTTCGCCACCACGTAATCCGTCGAGATGCCATCAACAACGCTCGGTGGTTGATAAAAGCCCTGGGTCTGGGTGAAGGGCAAACCGGAGCCCAGGTTCCAGCGAGCGCTTACTTCCCAATCTTGGTCCCTCCCAATTCCCTGGGAGACGACCAAATTCACGTTATGACGGCGATCAAAAACGGGGTCGTACCATCGGATACCGTCCCACCGGTCGACATTCCCATATCCGTAAACCAACCAAACATAGCTCGAACGCTCTTCGTACTTCAGCACTACATCCGCGCCGTAGGCAATGCCCGTTTCGACAATAAAGTCCTTGCGCAAGGCTTCCGGAATCTCCTTATTCTGAGCATTGTCCTCGAACAATTTATTCCGATTGGCATTGGTTAATTGACTAAAATTCTTGAAATATCCCTCTACATTCAGGTTGAGGCGTTCAGTCAAATCAAATTCAAAGCCTGAAATCACATGTTCTGCGGTTTGCAGTGAATGATTGATTTCTCTCACCACGCCGCTGGATGTCAATAGATTTCGCTGGAGGTTCTGTGGACCCGATAAAAACCCGTAAAACAAATTCACAACATCCCGATCAGAATTGGAACTGATCACGTTTTGCGAATACAATCCCGCTGCAAGCTTCAACCGAAGCCGTTCACTTGCTTTGTACTTTATTCCAATTCGGGGTTCAGGTCGGAAGCGTGCGAGTGAACTGAAATACTGCATTCGCATGCTTGGATTGATGATCCAATCTCCTCGGTTCATCCGGTAATCGACATATCCCGCAAATTCAGTGGTATTCTCGTCTTGACCAATTTGCACGCCAATCGCGTTGAAGGTTTCGAACACCGTTTGCATGCCAACGACCTCCAATCCGTATTCTACGGCATCCTCCCCTAGCACGTATTTAAAATCCAATCCGAAATTGAATCCATTGACACTGCTGAATCGATCCGGCAACTCGTCTTCTCTTAATCGGATTTCATAATCACTCGCCGCAAAATGACCACTCATCAGAATAGCGGATCCACTCGGAACAATCGTAAAGTTGCCTCCTGCGCCATAATTATTCCAACGCAATTCAGAAAGTGATTGGTAACTAACCATATCATTAAAGTTGAAACCAAAAAGGCTCAACTTGGAACCGTTCCCACTGCCGAAAGATATTTTACCATACGCATCCGTAAAGTTGAAAGGGAGTCCTTCCCCATCGTTATTAATGTAATCGTACAGAACCTTAGATGTTTGTTCTAAGTAGCTGTGCTTCAGCGATAGGATGTAAGAAATTCCGGCACCCGACTCATTTAGTTTTTTGAGTGGACCTTCGATGGTCAATTTGGCTCCAAATGGACTCGCACCCACGCGACCCTCGGTTTTGAGTTTGTTGCCATCGCGGGTTTTGATGTCCATTATCGATGAGATACGCCCCCCAAATTTGGCGCCAAAACCACCCGTGTAAACATCCGCATTGGCAATGACATCTGAATCAAAAACGCTGAACAGGCCAATGCTGTGAAACGCATTGTAAATGATCATCCCGTCCAATAAAACTTTATTCTGAATGGGAGATCCCCCCCGAATGTACAGCTGCCCTCCTTGGTCCCCTGTGCTAATAAACCCAGGCAATACCTGCAATGCTTGCACTAAATCTGGCTGACCACCAAAACTGGGGATTTTCTTCAGGTCACTGGGTCGAATGGTCTCAACCGACATGTTGACTCGGGTCGTTTGTTCCTCCCGGTCTGCATTAACTTCAGCACTTCCCAATTGAATCACATTCTCTGCGAGCAAGAAATTGCGGGACAGTATTTTTCCATCGATTAATTCAACCTTTTCGCTGACCCCCTCAAACTCCATGCTGGAAACCACCAACGTGTATGATCCTGCAGGGATACGGCTCAAGCTGTAGAATCCTTCGATATCAGAAATCACCCCAAAGCTCGTCCCCTCCAGTGAGACGCTTGCAAACATCACCGGCTCGCCAGAGTCTTTACTCCTCAAAAACCCCTTGACTGTCGCTTGGCCCCAAACCATTAAAGGCACGAGCATCAAAGGCAACAACCCCAAACGACGAATCAAATCTTGCATGAATGCGAATTTACAGCATTCAACGCGTAGAATGGATGAGCATCTTTTGAATTCTATCCTCAAGTTGCTCGGAACTCATCCGCTCTCTCAGCCGGTCCACTGCGAGCGGAAAAGAAAACGGTGTCGGATGAGTTGGGAATGCCACTATTCTAGCCTTGACCTTCATGCGCTCGAGCACTTTGCGCAGTCGCTTCCATTCCATCTGTTGATCCAAAAGTTCATCGTACGCTTGGCGCAGAAGCAGGTTGTCCGCATCAAAATCATTGAAAACGTCAAACAAAAGTCCCGAATGAGATTGAAGGTGTTGGACACCTTGCCGTTTCCCAGGAAATCCTTGGAAGGCCAATCCGGAAATCACAGCGATATCTCTGAACCTTCGTTTTGCCAATTCTGCAGCATTCACACCGGATTGCAAATCGTCCATTAACCCGTGTGTGTCAAGTAAGTTTAGCGATTCTACTTCACTCGCTTGCAGCGGAACATCGGAGAGTAATTCAAACCCATAATCATTGCAAGCTATGGAAATAGAAAGGGGACGACTCGCGCACCAGCGATGAGCGAAAAGCATGCCAATGGCTTCATGGACCGCTCGTCCCTCGAATGGAAAAACACACAGGTGATGACCGTCCTCTGTCTCAAATTGCTCAATTAGGATTTCGTCTCTGCGCGGAATCCGGCTCATTTCATGCTGCAAATCGAGCAAAGGACCAACCCGACTCATCTCAGGAGATCGGATATGACCTTGACTGTAAGCATCCAGTTCATCGCGAATAGCGTGGCCCAGCTCCGAAGAAAGAGAGAGTTTACCCCCGAGGTATACCGGTATCCTACCCTTCGGTTTTTTGCTCCTGCGCACATGAACAGCTCCCTCTTTCAATCGCACAAACTCTAAACTCAATCCTGCAAACCAAAATGTATCCCCAGGCTCCATGCTCGCTACAAAATACTCTTCAACGTGGCCAATAAATCCTCCTCGTGCCCATTTCACCTTAATCATTTGATCCGAAACGATGGTGCCAATGCTCATTCGGTGCCTCCGGGCAAGGCGACGATCCCGCATGACGTATTTGCCTTCTTCTCCATCCCAATCAACGCGGCGGTAATCGCCATAAGCTTCCAACGCGGGGCCCCCATCTCGAATGAACCGCAAGCACCAGTGCCACTCTACCTCATCCATCTCCGCGAACGCATGGGTTCCTTTGATGGCCTTCCACACCGTCTCAGCAGAAAACCCATCGCCGACTGCAAGGGTGCATAAAAATTGAATCAGCACATCAAACGACCGAATAATAGGCTCACGTGGCTCGATTCGATTGTGCAGCATCGCATCTCTCAAGGCACTGGACTCAATTAATTCCAATCCATGAGTTGGCAGGAAATAAATTCGACTGGTTGCGCCGGGCTGGTGCCCCGATCGACCGGCACGCTGAATAAACCTCGCAACTCCCTTAGGCCCCCCAATTTGAACGATGGCTTCCACCGGACGAAAATCCACTCCTAAATCCAGTGAACTCGTGCACACCACGGCCTTGAGCTGACCCTGGTGCAATGCTTCTTCAACCCAATTCCTCAATTCCTTCGCTATGGAACTGTGGTGCAACGCAAGCACTCCTGATAATTCCGGTGCGATTTCCAGTAATTTTTGATACCAGATTTCCGATTGTGCTCGGGTATTGGTAAAAATCAATGTGCTCGAATGAGATTGAATGACGTCTACCACATCATGAGCCAGTTTGACCCCGATATGGCCCGCCCAAGGCAAACGCTCAAATTGCTTGGGCATTAGCGAAAGGACCTCGGTACGTTTGACTTCGGTGCTCTGGATCAACGCACCCGATCGATGGGGCCCAATCAAAACCTTCATCGCCTCCTCCAAGTTTCCCATTGTCGCGGAAATTCCCCAAATCCGGTATTCGGGAGCGCATGTGCGAAAGAAGGCCGAAGCCAATTCAACCTGTGTTCCGCGCTTCGTCCCCATCAGCTCGTGCCATTCATCCACCACCATCAACTTCAATCCCTCAAACCGCTGGACTGAACCTGTCATCGCCAGCATCACATGCAGTGATTCAGGGGTCGTGACCAAAATCTGTGGCCATTTCTTTCGCTGAGCTGCTTTTTCTTTACTCGATGTATCACCGGTTCGAATACCCACCTGCCAATTCAATCCAACTCCTTCTACGAGCCGCTCTGCACTCATTTGAATTTCCTTGGTTAGAGCGCGAATTGGGGCAATCCAAATGACCTGAAGCCCCTTCACTTCTCGCCCTGCAAGCTGCTCATTGAGGGCTGCATTGATAACACCACCCAAGCCGGCATACGTCTTTCCTGAACCTGTAGCAGCTTGAATCAGGATTTCTTGATTCCGCTCGAATGCATCCCATGCTGCCAATTGAAATGCATGGGGAATCCAAGACCGTTGGGTAAACCACAACTCAACAGAATCTTTCATTGCTCACTTGTCTTGCGGCATATGCACATTATCTTCGGCATGTTATTTGGTAATCCCATTGGTATGAAAGCATTACAATTTACACTCCTGGTTGGTTTCATGGTCCTCCAACCTTTTACGTCTTTCGGTCAACGCTACGGCGACGAGGATGAAGCTCCGCTGATTCCACAAGAGGACTTTGACGAGCTCCTAATGTGGATGGTAGACGGGAAGTACGAGAAAGTACTGTACAAAGCCATTCGCTACACCGAGGATGACGAAACCAAAAAAGAGCCGGTCCCTTACGTTTTCATGTCCATGGCATATTTCAAAATTTCTGAATCCAGTGATGCCGAATTATTGCTGAAATACAGTAAAGCCCTGAAAGATGCTTTGAAGTACGCGTCGAAGTTTGTGAAGAAAGACAAGGATCGAGAATACATTGACGAATACACCGACTACTTCAATGATTTGCGCCGCGCCACGATGAATCAAGCCGAAATCTATGTAGACGAGGAGAAGTTCACCAAGGCCAAGTCCTACTACAAATACCTTTGGACCTTGGATCAAGAGGACCCCGGTGCCTGGCTTATGTACGGCACCGTGATGTGGCGAAGTAAGGCTGTGCGCGATGCCACTGAGGCCTGGACAACGGCGGAACAACTCCTGGTCGAATTCGGCGGGAAAGGTTTGCAAGAGGTCCAAACGGATCTCCTCAAGTACGCCGTGATCTACACATCAGAAATGCTAGCTGGCGAAGGCAATCGAACGGATGCGAGGAAATGGATAGAAGCGACGAACGCTCTTTTCAGCAATGACCGGGAAGTTCAGGCGGTGCTCCGTTCAATCGGAGGATAAGCCCACCCGATGATAAAGCGCGGTCAGCACTTTTGATTCCTTGCCCCAATTCAACTCATTTTGGGCCTTTACAATATTCGAATGAGCCTGCTTTTTCCAAGCGGGCTTTTTCTTGGACACCCGACTCAGTGCTGCGAACCAATCAGTTGGCTCATCACCTTCCACCTGTTCTCCGATGCCGTAGGCTTGCACCAGGGATATGCAGTCCGGCAAGTCATTTACCAAAACAGGTATGCCTGCCTGAATGGATTCAAATAGCTTATTAGGCAAGCAATAGAGGTAACTTAAACACACGGGTTTTACAGAGACCAATCCCACGTCAGCATCGCTGGTGTAATCGAGCACTTCTGTGTACGGTACAGCGGGTTGGAGATGAACATGTGCATGACTCACAGCGGCATTCTTGACCAGCGGTTCCAGCGGTCCATATCCCATAAAGACCAAATGAATCCGCGTTCCCTCGAGCATGGGTGCCATGGCAACAAGCGTCTCCACTCCGCGATTAAACGTCAATGCCCCCTGATACAGCGCGATGAATGCCGCTTCATCCAGTCCTAAAGCACACCGAAGCGGATGGGAAGAGGCAATCAATGCGCGGGCATCCGGAACGTTGCGAACGAGCGAAATTCGCTTCATGCCTCGGGATTCGTAGCGGTCTCGATAAGCGGCCTCGATTGACGGGCTCACCACAATCACTTCCTCTGCCCGGTGAATCCAGCGTTCTTCCATCCACCGCACGCTCCGGCTCAACCAGGCGGATTTCGCGTTTCGCTCGGATTCGAATTCGTGGCAATCGTAAACCAATTTGAGGCGAGGACGCGTAGCTTTTGCGACCAGGCCAATGGCAAAAGCCTCTGCATCATTGCAATGCCAAGCATCCGCCCTGCGATGACTCCAGGTGATCTTTATGACCAACTCCATCCATTTTATAAGACCAAAAATTCGGTGCTTGGGCGACACAATAGGGATACGTTGAATGGCAAACCCACCTGTTTCGTGGCGTTCAAAACGAGGCAAATTTGGTCGATGAAGAGCCACAACTGTTACCTCAGCTCCATTTTCCTGAAGCAGAGAGGCCACTTTGAGCACCCGATTATCCCGTGTGAAGTCATTCAGGACGACGTTGGCAATGCGCATCTCTCCTTATCGCTGCTTTGCCGGCCGTTTACCCGCTGCATACATGCGCTCTATGATATCCACCACCTTCAATCCCTCCAAGGCATTCGTGGTAATTTCACCTTGACCACTCAATGCAGCTTCGATGTTTTCAAAGATATAACCGTGATTGGCTGCAGAACCTTTGTAATGGCCATAATCATTCGCCGGATTCGAAGGGGGCAATTCTGGCATCGAATAGCCCGCAATATCGCACGTTTCCACCTCATTCATGTATTGTCCGCCCACCTTGACTGTGCCATGTTCACCAATCACAGTAACCGACGACTCAAAGTTCTGGTTGGCCACGGCCGTAGAAAAATTAAATACCCCTAGGGCATCATGCTTGACAAATTCGAATGAAATGAGTCCTGAATCTTCAAAGTCCGTATTCTGCTGGTGGGTAAAGTCTGCAAACCGACTTTGTATTTTATGGATGTCACCAAAAATCCAATACATCAAATCAATGAAATGGGAAAACTGCGTGAAGAGCGTTCCTCCGTCCAGATCCTGTGTTCCTTTCCAGGGGCTTTTACCGTAATAGCGGTCATCGCGGTTCCAGAAACACTGCACTTGAACCATGTGGATAGCGCCAATCGTTCCATTTTGAATCACATCCCGCAACCAAATTGACGGCGGTGAATAGCGATTTTGCATCACGCAAAAGACTTGCTTTCCTTTTGATAAGGCCGCATGGAGCACTTCTTCTCCATCCGCCCGCGTTAGCGCCATCGGCTTTTCGATGACCACATGGCAATCCGCTTGAATGGCATCGACAGCCTGAGATGCGTGCAAACCATTCGGTGTGCAGATGCATACCACATCCAGTTCCGGATGAGCCTTGAGTAAGTCGCGGTAATCAGAAAAGTAGGGCAATCCCGCATCGACGAAACACTCCTCGGGACTTTTGAGATCTGAAAAAGCGACGAGATCAAAGGCCTCGTTTCGCCGAATCATTTCCATGTGCCTCTTTCCAATATGTCCGGCTCCAATTACTCCAAACTTCACCTTTCTCATGGGGCAAAAGTAACCAAGAGCAGCTTATCTCCTCGATGACCCTCGAAACAATCGGTAACCCCAATGCACCTCAAAAATCCAAGGAGTTCGTTCTTTTTCATAATACTCAAGCCCCACTGAAATCGGACCAATGGGCAACTTCGAAACGAGGTGTAAACCCGACATCCACCGTGCAGGTGTCTGACTCCTAAAGCCCGGCCCCTTCTCCGCATCATAAATACCTTCAAGCGCCTGAAAACCATGTGCTTCTAGCTTAAGCATAAGATTGGGCGAAAGACTCACATCAAGCGAGGTTCCCAAGGCAATGAAATTATACGCCCGAAAGGAATCCAAAAAAAGTACTTTGGACCCGAGCATAGGTTGGAATCCAACTGCTTGTGCGAGCGAAGCTCGATAGGTTGAACGAAGCCGCTCATCCGATAGACAGAGTTCACCGCGAAGTCCGAGAACCAAGCGTCTGTTCCAAAAGCCAAATCGGGACTCACCGATGGCCCGAAACCGAAAGAATTCATGACTGCGCTGCAAGGAATCCCTCGATCCGAGATTCTGCGCATCTGCAATCACGGCCGAAGATTCTCCATGAAAACGTTGAATACGGATGTTGGCAAATCCCCCGGATGTGGGGAATTGAACATCATCCCGGTCTTCGAACATCCATTGCAACTCTCCTACACGGCCTCTAAAATCCTCAACGTCCGCCGTATCAATCGGATCAAAAAGCCAATCACCGTATGACTGATCCTGCGTCCACAAATCTGTAAACTTTCCCTTCAAAACGCCATTGGAACCTGCGGGAGTACTAATAACCACCCCGGTCTCACGTTCTCGAGAAGTAAGGAATATAGGTTGTATGTCTTCGAAAAATGTTGAAGAAGAACGCCTAAAATTGAATTGATTATTTGAGAAAAAAAGATCAATCGCAAACGGAAGCCTCTGATGAAAATCAAACCGCAAATCCGCGTGCGTCGAATTGTAGAAAGGACCTCTTGCCAACGCGCCCTCTATTTTCAATGGAATGCGTGAGAACCTATTATAGGATAAACTGGCAAAACCAAAACCTGAAGTATTCGATGGTAGGCTGCCTCCGACTTCAAAGAACAATTCTCGTTCCGTCTGGACATCCAACTGCAAGTCAAACATTCCTGTCAAAGAATCCCAATGAGTTTGCGGAGTAATCCTCCCGATGTGGTCATCGGAATCCAATAAAAAGAGGTTGCGTTTTAGTGCTTGCGTGCGCCCATCATCCAATCCTCCGACAAGAAATCGCTCTGCATATGCCGTCTGAGAGGGCTCCAATCCACTCACCCGACATGAATCAATAGAAAAGGGCGGTAAATCTTCCCTAAAACGTCTCCTTATCTCATTCCAACCATTGAATAATTCACTTGACCCAATCGAGTCTAAACCACTGTTTTTCAAATATTTACCTGAATCATCAAAGCCCACCTGAATAGCATGACTCATGCCCTCAAAATCGAAGGTTCCCACGGGCAAATCAGGCTGAATAACCCACACATTTTTTGCTTCATTCATCTCTAATTGATCTCGGACAATCAGAGCCTCTAATTGACTAAGAAGATCATCTGATTCAAAATCGACCGTGCCAGATTGGATGGCCGATACGAGAATGATGTCCGGATCAAATTCCTGCATCATCACATCCAGCGGAACATTGTTGTAAAGCCCTCCATCGTAAAATGGGCGCCCGTCCATCCAGACAGGCGGAAGATAAAATGGAAATGAAATCGACGCACGAACGCTTCGCACGAGACTCCCGGAGCGAAACACCGTATCCTTTTTTGCGAGCACATCGCTTCCTACACACCTAAACGGTATGAGCAATTGATCAAAGTCATTCCGACACAGCGCTTCGGCGGGGCCCAACTCTTCCAGCAACGACCACTCCAATGGCAAGCTCGAAACGAGGTTGGACCTGAATCGTCCGTCGTTCCCGGAAAATCGGATATCAAATAGCACAGGGGAAACCTGGTCATTCTTAAACAAAAGAGAATGCGCATGCCTTCCTTTGAGGCGGTCAGAAAAATCTCTTGATTCCACCACCTTGGTCATTTCTTCCGGAGTCCAACCTGCTGCGTAATAAGCACCTACCAGCGCACCCGTGCTTGAACCCACGATGTAATCCACCTGAATACCTGCCTCTTCAAGTGCTCGAAAAAATCCTACATGTGCAGCCCCTCGAGCCCCTCCGCCAGATAGAACCACGCCCACCGTTGGTCGATCTTGCGCGGAAGCTTTCAATCCGAAGCCTTCAAATGCAACCAGTGACAAAAAAGCCATCCTAAAAATCCATCTGCACATACCGCTAATTTAGAACCGAATACCTCTATCGTACATTGCAGGATGCGAATTGTGAGTCTTGTTCCCAGCTGGACAGAATACATCGTGGATTTAGGGTGTGGAGATCAACTGGTGGGACGCACCAAATTCTGTGTTCGAGCACCTGGATTCGAAAGCTCTTCCAAAATCATTGGGGGGACAAAATCATTTCATATTGATCAGGTCAAGCAGCTTGAGCCTGACTTGATCATCGCATGCCGGGAGGAGAACTCGAAGGACCAAGTCGAAGCATGTTTGACATTTGCCTCCGTTTTGACCACCGATGTCCGATGCGTTCATAGCGCCCTCGAAGCGTTAGTCCAGGTTGCCTCGGCCATGGACAAACCAAGGGAAGGTGAACATTGGCGGAGACAAATAGAGGATGCATGGGGTGAACCTCGTTCTCTTCATTCCCGCGCAGCGTACGCCATTTGGAATCAGCCCAGAATGCTCGCTGGACGTGACACCTACATTCATCATGTGATGCAGTGGTGGGGATTTGACAATGCCTGCCCATCCGGAATAGCGGGCCGCTATCCTTCTCTTGCAAAAGATGAGTGGGAAGCCATGGAGTGCGACGTCGTTTTGCTCTCTTCTGAGCCGTTTCCTTTCGAGGAAAAACACCTTGAGTCTTATGTAACCGCGCAACATTCAGCGAGGTTGGTCGATGGAGAGGCGTTTAGCTGGTACGGCAGTCGCATGCTCCACGCTGCTTCATATTTGGCCCAATTCTCATCATCCCAATAAGCAATAGCATCTGACAATTGGGAGGTGAAATGCCCCTTTTTTAGTCAAAACTGGGTCTTTTTGTCAGGCTTTCACACGCGAACATGACAAGCTTGTCAGTTGAACAAGGCATCTACACAAACGGCACGCTCCTTGCCATTTGGTAGTCAAATCATTTGAATCAAACAACGCGAATTAGACAACGCTATGAGTAAAATCATTGGAATAGACTTGGGAACCACGAACAGCTGTGTTTCCGTCATGGAAGGCAATGAGCCTGTGGTCATCACGAATGCAGAAGGCAAGCGCACCACGCCCTCCATCATTGCCTTCATCGAAGGAGGAGAGCGAAAAGTAGGTGAGCCAGCGAAGCGCCAGGCCATCACCAACCCACGCAAAACAATTTTTAGTATCAAGCGCTTCATGGGCAACTCATTTGATGAGGTAAAGCAAGAAATTAGCCGTGTGCCATACGAAGTGGTTAAAGGCGAGGGCAACACGCCCCGCGTAAAAATCGACGACCGATTATACACTCCGCAAGAAATCAGTGCAATGACCTTGCAGAAAATGAAGAAAACGGCAGAGGATTACCTCGGTACTGAGGTGACCGGCGCGGTCATTACCGTTCCTGCTTACTTCAACGATGCGCAGCGCCAAGCAACGAAAGAAGCGGGTGAAATTGCAGGGCTCGAGGTCAAGAGGATCATCAATGAGCCAACTGCCGCCGCGCTGGCATACGGCATGGACAAAAAGTCCATCGATCAAAAAATCGCAGTTTTTGACCTAGGAGGTGGAACACATGACGTGTCCATTCTGGAATTGGGAGATGGCGTTTTTGAAGTGCTGTCCACTGATGGGGATACCCATTTGGGCGGTGATGACTTCGACCAAGTCATCATCGATTGGCTGGTCCAAGAATTCAAGGACGAAAACGGCGGTTTGGATCTAACCAAAGATCCGATGGCATTGCAACGTCTCAAGGATGCGGCGGAGAAAGCGAAGATTGAGCTTTCGAGCACTTCCAGCTCGGAAATCAACTTGCCTTACATCATGCCTGTAGATGGCATTCCTAAGCACCTCGTTCGCTCCTTGTCTCAAGCGAAATTTGAACAACTCGCTGACGAACTCATCAAGCGCACAATTGAGCCTTGCGTGTCCGCCCTCAAAGCTGCTGATTTAAACAAGTCAGACATCGACGAGATCATCCTCGTAGGAGGATCAACTCGCATTCCTGCAGTTCAAACTGCGGTCAAAGACTACTTTGGAAAGGAACCTTCAAAGGGAGTCAATCCAGATGAAGTAGTCGCCGTTGGGGCAGCCATCCAAGGCGGTGTGCTGTCTGGAGATGTGAAGGACGTGTTGCTCTTGGATGTTACCCCGCTCTCATTGGGCATTGAGACTATGGGAGGCGTCATGACGAAATTAATCGAAGCCAACACCACGATTCCGACCAAAAAATCTGAAACGTTTAGTACAGCTTCGGATAATCAACCGAGTGTCGAAATCCACGTGCTACAGGGCGAGCGATCCATGGCTGGTGACAACCGAACCATCGGACGGTTCCAGTTGGCTGACATCCCACCCTCTCCGCGCGGTGTGCCTCAAATCGAGGTGACATTTGACATTGATGCCAACGGAATCATTCAAGTCAGCGCCAAAGACAAAGCAACCGGCAAAGAACAAAACATCCGCATTGAAGCTTCAAGTGGATTAAGTGAAGAAGAAGTGACCCGAATGAAGCAAGAAGCTGAAGCCAATGCAGAATCGGACAAAACAGCCAAAGAACGGATTGAGACCTTGAATCAAGCCGATGCGCTGGTCTTCCAAACTGAAAAGCAGCTCAAGGAATTCGGAGATAAAATTTCCGAAGGCAACCGCGGACCAATTGACAGTGCTCTGGAAGAATTGAAGAAAGCCCATACAGAGCAAGATGTAGACGGATGCAA
This sequence comes from uncultured Flavobacteriales bacterium, assembly GCA_905479115.1. Lineage (GTDB taxonomy): Bacteria > Bacteroidota > Bacteroidia > Flavobacteriales_D > Sanyastnellaceae > UA16. Next base: position 6,356 of record CAJQLF010000040.1, on the reverse strand, counting down.
GGCAGGAATTGAGAAACTCAATACCGCTTTTCAAGCAGCAAGTCAAGAAATGTATGCCAATCAGGAAGCTGATGGTTCCGCACAAGGAGCTACTGCTGAGCCAGAAACTGCTGATGCAGATGGACCTGAGGTTACAGATGTTGATTTTGAAGAAGTCAAATAAGGTTGAATCGTCAATCCGGCATTCTGCTACACAAAACCCCGGGCATCAGCCTGGGGTTTTTTGTGTCCTGGCGATGAACTCAACTGGCCCCTAGGTGTTAGCTTGGCATGGTGGAGGATGTCGACCCCGTTTGGAAGAGACGAGCGCGCATGGCGCTCTGGTTCATTGGACTCATGAGCGTGTTCATGGGGTGGCGGGTAAGCCTCATTGGGTTCAACTACGATTTCGAAAGCTTTTTTCCGAAAGACGATCCTGAAACCACCTTTTATCTTGATTTCCGCGAACAGTTTGAGACGGACAATGACTTCCTCATCATCGGAATCGAACATCCAGGTAGCATCTACAACGCGAATTTTTTGCGCAAAGTCGATGCCCACGTAGATGAATTACTCGCCCTTCCGTTTGTCAACGAAGTGGTCAGTCCAACCCGGATTGCAGAGCCCGTGAAATTGGGCTTCACAGTCGTTCAGCGCCCGCTGCTTCGCTGGCAATCCCCTGACAGCCTTGTCGAAAGACATTTGAGTGCCGATTCTGCCCGGATAGCGGGTCACCCCACCTGGGATGGCTCATTTATCGCCACTGACGGCGCAGCATTGAGCATTCAGCTGCGGCATGATCAAAAGCTTTCCAAACAAGGGTGCGACACGCTAGCACGTGCGATTTTAGAACTTACTGAGACGTGGCCAGAGAAAACTCACGTAGCCGGGAGAGCTGTCGCCCAGAAATACTATGTCGATGTGATGCAGCGCGAAGTCGTTTTGTTCGTGAGCATTGGCATCAGCATCTTGATTCTATTTTTGTGGGTGGCCTTTCATAGTGTTTGGGGCGTCATCATTCCATTGCTCGTTGTGCTCTTGAGTGGACTTTGGACGCTGGGATTCATGCAATTGACAGGCAAGTCCATCGACATCATGACCATTGTCCTTCCAACAATCATATTTGTCGTTGGCATCTCAGACGTCGTGCACATCCTCTCGAGATACTATGAAGAACTGCGTGAGGGCCAATCGCAGTTTGATGGCATTGCAGCCGCATTTAAAGAAGTCGGTCTAGCCACCTTTTTGACCACCCTAACCACCGCTGTAGGGTTTCTAACACTATTAACTACGTCGGTGGTCCCCATTCAAAACTTTGGTTTGTATGCTGCTGCTGGCGTGGCAATAGCATATGGACTGGCCTTCACCTTGCTTCCAGCGGTCATGATTCTGTATCCGGCTCCGCATATTTCCAGATCAGGTCGAGGCGTATTGTGGAATCGCTGGCTTCATCGAGGATTTAGGCAGGTGCTGCGTCGGCCTCGAACCATTGCCTTTATCACCTTGAGTTTGACTGCTCTTGCGGTAGCTGGCGCCCTGCAAATAGAGGTAAACAATGTTCTTTTGGAGGACTTGGCTGAAGATGATCCATTTCGAAAAGAATTCGCCTTCTTCGAAGAGTCATTTGCGGGCGTGCGCCCGTTCGAACTTGCCATTTCATTGCCCGATTCGGTTGAGCCTATGGACCTGCAGGTGCAGCAAACGATGCAATCCATCACGGCCTACCTCGAGAGCCATTATGGGGTTGGCTCCCTTGTGAGCAGCGACCGAATTCTCTCACAAATTAATCGCTTAAACAACGGCGATCAGGCGCGCTTCCAAACCGTACCCAAAAATCAACGAAGCATAGACCAAATCACAGAAACGGTAACAAAATTTGGAGGAATAGACGCCTGGCGCATCGTCGTCAATGAGGACGAAAGGGCGCTTCGTGTTTTTGGTAAGCTTCCTGATTTAGGTGCGCAGCATTTTCGAAGTCAAAACGAAGCATTTTTAGACTGGTTCCAATCGACCCATCCGGATTCCCCCCTTGCACTGCATCTCACAGGAACCGCCCGGCTGATCGATTTGAACATAGGCTCCTTGGCGAGCGATATGACCAAAGGCCTGTCCATCGCGTTTATCATAGTGGCCTTGATTGCAGGGCTCATGTTTCGAAGCGGCACAATGGTCTTGATTTCCCTCATCCCCAACATGCTCCCTCTTTTGATGATTGCCGGGATCATGGGGTGGACGGGAATCGACTTAAAACTTTCGACGAGCATCATCTTTACCATCGCTTTTGGGATTGCAGTGGACGACACCATTCATTTCATCAGTAAAATGCGCCTCCAACTGGCCAAGGGGCACAGCCTCATCTACAGCGTAAAAAGAAGCTTCTTAAGCGCAGGCAAAGCCATCATCATCACGAGCATTATACTCTGCGGAGGGTTCATCACCCTTGGATTGAGCAGTTTCTTAGGCACATTCTACATTGGTGTTTTGATCTCATTGACCTTGGTGCTTGCCGTTTTAGCCGACTTATTCGTTCTGCCTTGGTTGGTCATCTGGCTCCTTCGATGGAAGCCTCAAAAACGGACGAGCATCTTACGCAAAATTTTGCGATATTAGGTGCATGGCATCTACACGCAGGACATTTTTGGCTCAAGCAGCGGCCATTGCGGGCACCTTGGGCATTGGATCTCGATGGAATCAGGCATGGTCCCATCCTGCGAACTGGGGCAGCAAGCCGGGACCTGCAAAAGAAGGAACCGCTGTGATGACATCGACTTGGAATCATGGAATGCTGGCCAACGATGCGGGATTTCAGGCCCTCGATGAAGGGGGATCCGCTTTGGACATGATCGAGGCGGGCGCACGCCTGGTTGAAGCGGATGCTGAAGGATTGAGCGTTGGCATCGGCGGATTACCTGACCGCGACGGGCATGTGACCTTAGATGCTTGCATCATGGACCACCTGGGAGATGCCGGGTCGGTATGCTTTGTCCAAAACGTCGCGCACCCCATCAGTTTAGCTCGCAACGTGATGGATCGCACTCCACATGTCATGTTGGCGGGTGCAGGGGCTGAGCAATATGCCCGTGAACTTGGAATGCCGGTAACGCCCTTGCTCACAGAACAAGCGCGCTTGGCCTGGGAACGGTGGAGAGAAACCTCCAATTACCAACCCGTCATCAACATAGAAAACCACGATACCATTGGACTGCTCGCCATGGACGACCAAGGACGCCTCGCCGGCGGGTGCACCACGAGTGGAGTCGCCTATAAAATGCATGGCCGTGTCGGGGACAGCCCCATTATTGGTGCTGGTCTTTATGTGGATGGCGCCATCGGTGGGGCAACTGCTACGGGGCTCGGTGAAGCCGTAATGCGCACTGTGGGATCATTTCTCGTCGTCGAATTGATGCGTCAAGGAGCTTCCGCACAAGAAGCCTGCTTTGAAGCCGTTCAGCGGATTATTCGCAGCATGCCAACAGAAGATCTGCAAGTGGGATATCTCGCTTTGGGGCGGGATGGGCAAGTAGGTGGACATGCTATTCATGGTGGGTTTAACTATGCGCTGCATCAGCGAACAAGTGCGGACACTCCCATTGAATCTGCATTGATTGATGCGAGCCATGGCGAACATTAATTCGCGAGGGACACCCTCAACTTTTTGGGCTTACGTCCGCATAACGCGGCCGTGGAACGTCCTTATCATCGCCGCAGCGATGGCACTCGTCTTCCAAGCCTGGATTGCACCGACATTGGCGGGCATCGCCGAAAACTACGACGGCTTGGTCAGCGTCATGGAGACTTTTGAAATAACCAACTTCGTTTTAAGCGTTTGTGTGATGTGCCTGCTCGCAGCAGGAGGCAACACCATCAACGACTACTTTGATGTAACAGAGGATGCCGTAAATAAACCCGATCGACTGATTGTGGGGCGGTTGATTTCTCGGAGGAAGACCATGGCGTATCATTATGTCTTGAATGGTTTGGCATCGCTCATGAGCGTTTGGTTGTCTTTTCGCCTTTCGTCGGCCGTCCCCCTCATTTGGTGCGCTTTCATAGGAACCTTATTGTCTGGCTATTCACCGTGGTTCAAAAGGCGATTTTTACGAGGCAACCTCATCATTTCATTTGCTGTCGGTCAATTGCCCTTATGGACCTTGATTGGAGTGCTTCCGCTCTCTCAATGGTCTTCCATGTTGGGTACTTTGAATGGTTTTGGATTGTTAACCTACGCGGCATTGAGCGCCTACCTGACTTTCCTGCGCGAAATCACCAAGGATCTCCAAGACGTCGCTGGAGATCGTGAAGCGGGCTATGATACCCTCGCCGTCCGGTGGGGATCAAACCGCACCATCCACTTGCTTCAAATCCTGCATTTTTCTGGATGGGCTTTACTCGGAATCAGCAGTTGGGCTGCCCTGAAGTGGTTTGACGCTACATGGACTCCACTCCTCTTCTTATTGCCTTTTCTGGGAGCACACTTGCAACTCACGCGGGGGCTCATTCATTCGGTTTCGGCATACCAGAAGCTCACACTAGCAGGCGGACTCGGCTTTTTGGCCTTCATGGTTGGGTAAAGGCCTACTGTCTTGCCCGAACAGCTTTCTTTCCATCCGCTCCAATGATCATTTCAAATCCATTGGCTGAAGCATGCGTCTTTCGGCCAATGGCATCTATGGGGGCGCCGAACGAAGTTCTATCAAAATCGATATCCGTTACTTGGCTTATGTTCCGCACATCTGCGCACAGCACTCCTGGGCTTACGCCACAATCGAACTCACCTTGCAGTGCACCTTCCGTATCGCGGATTTCAATGTAACCATACGTGCTATAGTCCGTCACGGAACCATACCAATCGCCGGACACCGGATCAATGATCACACCGTAATACGCTGGTGAATCTTCGAGCCAGACCGTCGAGGCAGCCGGCGAAGAAATGTGTGATTGACGCACCTGCCCTTCGCCCGTGATTTGATACTTCAAGGTCTCGCCGTCCATCCTTGCAGCAAGACATCCTGCATTGGCATCGGAAACCAAAACCGTCTCAACTGATTCCGATGGAGGATTCAATACACTGATTGAAGTCGAACCGTAATCCCGGTTATTCACGCTTAGAATTTGGCCACCGGAAGCAAATAGATGGTTCGGATTTTTGCCTTCTTCTCCTAAATCCCATTCTTGATATTCTTCCATGTTGAGGTCAAACCGGCCAATTTTCCCTACTTCATTGCCCCAATCGAAGGCGTTGTTCACTCCGATGAAGAGTTGATTTTCAATCAGCACAATCCCCTCCGTAGCGTACTGCGGTCCCGCATTGACCTGCAACTCCCCTTCCAGCAGCAACGTCTCGGCATCGAACCATTGGAGGTATGCATCGAAAGGCAAATTCATCCCGGTTTCATCCACATCTCCGCGGGTGACGTAAATGAGTCCCTCGGCATGGGCCATCCGGCGGATACCCGTTGCTTCAGTCGAGGCCAGCAGCGCAAACGAATTTGCATCGTACATCAGCAATTGGCCATCTGCAGCAACGTACAGCCTTTCGTTGAGGAGGAATGCATCAGAGACAAAACCCGCATCTTCCAAGGTGTCTACGACTGCATAGCTCTGGAGTCCTGGATCGTACACTCCAAGCGTCACCGGTTCCATCATTTCACCGGTTTGCCAATTGGACCACCCTTCATTCAACACAAATACCTGGTGCAGGTAAGACTGAGCATTCATGCTTCCTCCGAACAAGGCCGCTGTTAAAATTACACATGCAAATCGATACGTCATTTTCAACATCGTAGGTTTCTTTGGATGCTAAATTACCCCGAGGTTTGTCCGTCACCAAACAAAACAGGCCGCCCTTCGTGAGAAAGGCGGCCTGCGTTTGTTATTCTGTACTCAATTAGTAAGTCATGCCCCAAGCAAGGAGGAAGTCAAGCAAATCCTGCGCCTGGACTTGTCCATCCCCGTTGAAGTCAGGACATATCTCATATGTACAAGTATCGTCCTCGAGGTTCGCTACAGGATTGTAATTGAAAGCCTCCGAATCTGTACAACCGGTCCAGACACAATCACCACTTTCTGTAGTCGCTTCAGGGTCGTAGTTGCTGGCCATTGGATACATACAACCCAATTCTGCACATACATCTACAGGCTCATCCGCAGCGCAGTAATCGGTTGGAGTGTACAAGTCCTCCAAAGGAGTCGCTACAACATTACACGCAGCTTGCACCCAGTCGACTCCTCCCCACTCAGGTCCAGTTTGGCCATAAGCTAACAGGAAGTCAAGTAGATCTTGGTTTTGAACAACCCCGTCACCATTGAAGTCAGCAATCGGAGCTAGGTTGCAATCGCCGTCGCTCGCATTTGCATAAACATTGTAGTTGAAGGCA
>CAJQLF010000039.1 GCA_905479115.1 uncultured Flavobacteriales bacterium | reverse complement strand
AATTCAGCTTGTGTGAATGACAAGCCGAACCAATCCAGTTCGACATTGACACGAATTTTTTCAATGAGAAACCGCTCAGCTCCATTAAATATGCAGTACAGAGCGAATAGTCTTCCTGGAATTTGGATCCGCTTTCGCATAGACCAGAGGATTCCAAATAACACAGTTGCCATAAGCGTCTCGTAAAAGGCGGTAGGGTAAACGCCGGGGTCGAGGTAGGTACCATATCCTTCGAAAATCGGCCACGGATCTTCAGGGGTAATCCATTTGCCCACATATCCTGCAGGCCGTGCACCATAAACCCCATTGACGTTATTGGGGAAGGAATAGGACCACATCCAATCCGGTAACCAGGATAATACATCCGGCATGGGATGTGAATTTGGGATGCCCCAATCGCCATCTCCGCTCACCTGACACCCAATACGACCGACACCGTACCCTAGCATCAATCCAGGAGCCGTGGAATCTGCCAGCGGTAAAAACGCAAGGTTGTTTTTTCGAGAATAGATATAAACGGCAAGCCCACCAACAATTAATCCACCGTAAATCGTGAGTCCTCCAAGGAAATTGGCCAACGATGGCTCTTGGAAGAAGCGGATAAGTTCATCCGGGTATTCGAGCAAATGAAAAAACTTGGCTCCCGTTATTCCACCAATCGCGGCAGCGGTTACAATACCTCCAACGTGCTGGCTGGCGGGCACCTCTATCTCTTTGTGTTGAATGGTTTTGCCCCGGCCTTTGGCTTCCCAAAATTTCCAGCCAACAAAAAGGGTCGCACAAACTAAACCAAGTGCCCAGTTTCCGCGCAGGCTAAACAACTCAGCTTGCGGTAAGCCGCGTTGAAATAGTTCCCCCGCGTTCCAAGCTAAATAAATAAACTTCCAACCAATGACGAAGCCGATCAGACCATTGGTGATGTATTCACCTACAGGAATGGGCCCACCCAGCGTTATTTTTGTTCGCTCGGCTGAGAAGATGCCCAGAGCCTGTTTCCGGTCCATTTCCTTGCGCAAAATGAACGCTGCAACGACAAACGCCAAAGCGACAAACAGACCAAAGCTGTTGACCAACTTTAAAGCTGGAATATCCCAGCCAAATAAGTCTATAAACACATGGTATACAGTTGGATACATGGTTTTTGTTTAACGAAGGGTTGAAACATTTGAAAGCCGAGCAGAGGCGTAGCCTGCTGCGTGAATTTGCTCAATTTGAACCGCGTGAATGGAATTGGCATCGACCATGGATTCAGGAACTGCGACACGCACGTATTCAGGGGTGTAGCCGAACCGCAGCCCCTCTTCTTGGGACTCTTCGAACAGGACCGGTCTCGTCGATCCAACAAACGTCTCATAATGGGCTCTTTGCTTCTTTAGCGACAGAGCACGAAGAAGCTTGGTACGCTGCTTCCGGGTTTCCATGGGGACGGATTGTTCCATTCTGGGTGCAGTAGTTTTTGCACGCTCTGAATAAGTGAAAACGTGCAAGTAGCTTATTGGGAGATCGAGCAAGAATTCTTGGGTTGTCCTAAATGCGGATTCATCCTCATTAGGGAATCCAGTTATCACATCAACTCCAATGGACGCATGAGGCAGTAATTCGCGAATGTTCTGTATCCGTGAGGTGTAGAGTTCCGTCCGGTACCGACGGCGCATGGACTTGAGCACGGTGTCCGATCCGCTTTGCAAGGGAATGTGGAAGTGAGGTTGAAATTTTTTGCTGTTCGCGACAAGGGCTATGATGTCTGGTGTCAGCAGATTCGGTTCGATGCTGCTGATTCTGAATCGTTCAACGTCTACTTGTGCATCCAAGGCCTGGACCAAATCATAAAATGACTCTCCCGTACTTTTCCCAAAATCCCCAATGTTGACGCCAGTTAAAACGATTTCGCGTGCGCCTTGGGCGGCAGCTTCTTGAGCCGAGTGTATCGTTTCAGAAATGCTCGCATTCCTCGACCGGCCGCGAGCTAATGGAATTGTGCAGAATGAGCAGAAATAATCGCACCCATCTTGAACCTTTAGAAAAGTCCGTGTCCTATCGTTGCTGGAAAAACCAGGAACGAAGGTCTTGACTTCTTTGATGGGACCCACGGAGATCGTTCCAGCTGTTCGTTTTTCTTCCGAGATATAATCGACCAAATTGAATTTTTCCCGGGCACCTAAGACCACGTTGACGCCTTCAATTTTACTTATGTCGTTGGGCTTTAATTGGGCATAACAACCAATAACAGCAATAAACGCATCAGGATTGCTCGTCAATGCTCTTCGGACTGCATTGCGACACTTTGCATCTGCCTGCTCCGTTACACTGCACGTATTGATCACAACAACGTCAGGTGCATCATCGATGCCTACTCGGGCATATCCCGCCTGGGCTAACTCGCGTGCAATAGTCGATGTCTCAGAAAAATTGAGTTTACACCCTAGTGTGTGAAAAGCTGCCGTTCCTCCCGGAGTCATGCGGCTAATTTAGTCGAGAAAGAGGGCACTCAAGGCCTGAATTCCGCCTAAATCGAACATGATGCGGGAAGAAGGTGTTAATCTCGTTATATTGCGCTACCTGTGAAATGAAACCTTAAAACCATGCGAAATCTGATTCTTCTCTGCGCCCTGGCCTTTGCCGGACTTACTCAAGCGCAGTCTTTTTCCAACGCATCCTCGCTTTTGCCCAATGGCTACAACAGCGGAAACTGCGTGGGATTCACTGATATGAATAACGACGGGTACGACGACATCGTTGTCCTTGATCAATCCAAGACGATAAAAGTTTTGTACCAAGATGGTGCAGGAACGTTTGAGGAGTTTGACTACGGAGACGTCTCAAGTAATAACCAGTGGGGAATGACCATTGGAGACTATGATAACGATGGCCACAAGGATATTTTTGCTGGGGGTGCCTACGATGGTGTGCACGTAAAGCACATTGACGCTGTAGGAGTGTTCAGCGACTTTGATTTGGATAATGGATCCATGTTCATGCAAGCCTGCAACTTCGCGGACATCGATGGCGATGGCCAATTGGATGCGTTTGGCTGCCATGACGATGCGCTCTCTCGGATGTGGAGAGGCAACGGAACAGCACTCGATTACGACCAAGAGCTCATTGACCTCACGAGTTATGACTTCAGTGATTACCCCAATACGGATCACAGTGGCAATTACGGCACAGTTTTTAGCGATTTTGATAACGATGGCGATATCGATTTGACGATAGCAAAGTGTCGTCAATTTGTCAATGACCCATTCGATCCCCGACGTGTGAACCAGATCTGGCTCAACAACGGAGATGGAACCTGGTCTGAAGTCGCAGAGGAACGCGGACTGGTGCTGAATGAACAAAGCTGGACTGTGGACTATGCGGATTACGACAATGACGGCGATTGGGATTGTTTCTTAACCAACCACTCGACCACCATGAAACTGTTGGAGAACGATGGGAGTGGATACTTTACGGACATTACCGATGCTTCAGGGTTGAACTTTAGTGGTTTTGCCCTGCAGGCGAAATTGGCGGACTTTGACAACGATGGATACGTCGATGTGCTGGTTTCGGGAGGCATCCATCGCTATTTCCGCAACAACGGAGACGGAACATTTACAGAAGACAATACGTTCAGTGCAGGGGATACCATGCACAGTTTTGCTTTGGGTGATGTGAATCGGGACGGCTCTATGGACGTCTATGCGAGTTATGGAAACGGATACAACTCGCCTGACAACGGTAACGACGACATCTTATGGGTGAATACGGGCAATGACAACCATTGGATTGCCTTTGATTTGGAAGGCATTGTGTCCAATAAAGATGCGGTAGGAACGAAGGTCGTTCTGACGGGAGATTTTGGCACGATGATCCGGGAAGTAAGAGCCGGTGAGAGCTATGGCATCACGAATACGTTCGCTTGCATGTTTGGCTTAGGTGACCACGAGGTCATTGAAACGGCGACGATCAAGTGGCCAAGTGGAATGGAAACAATCATCGAGAATCCAGCGATTGATCAATACCATAACCTGCTGGAGGCACCTTGCATGACCAGCGTGGAATTAAGCTACCCTTCCAACCTAACACTTTGTCCGGGTGAATCGATCGAAATCGCTGCAACAGGTGATTTTGTATCCTATGCATGGTCTAACGGTTCTACAGAACCGGCTATCATGGTTGGTGAAGCTGGCACATATAGTGTGACTGCTTATGATGCAGATGGATGTGCCGCGGTCTCTGACATGGTGGTAGTGGACATCATTACCGAGGCGGCGCCTCAAGTGCAAGTGACGGGTGATTTGACTTTTTGTGCTGGATCATCTGTAGAGTTTATTGGTCCCAACGGGGACGGCTGGTCATGGTCCAATGGTGAAACCACCCAGAGCATTGTAGTCACTGAATCTGGCGTTTATTCCCTCGCCCTTCTCGATGCTTGTGGAAATGAAAACCAGTCTGAAGAGTTTGCCGTAGTTGTTTTGGATGCTCCAGATGTTCCTGTGGTAACCGTGCCAGCTGCTATTGTTGCTGATGAGCCCTTTATCTTGACGTCTTCCTCTGAAACTACTCGGTGGTTTGAGGAGGAGCTCGCCAGTGAGCCGGTGCATGTAGGATTGACGTATGAGACGTCAATCGCTGAAAACACAACGCTTTGGGTAGAGGATATAGCCGATTCAGGAATGATTCAAGCCGAAGGTGGAAGAGCTGAAATGGGTGATGGTCAATACCATGACAACAGCGTTCGCTGGTTGGTTTTTGATGCATATGAGGACATGGTCATTCACACCGTAGATGTCTTCGCCAGTGGAGCAGGAGTCCGAGAAATTGGAATCAGTGACTCCGACGGGAATGTTCTGATGTCAGCCGCATTCGATTTAGTGGATGGTTTGAACACCATCACATTGGATATGGAAGTGGCAGAGGGCACAGGATATGGACTCCGATCATTTTCTGATGACCCTCAACTCTGGCGCGATGGCACAGGTACTGAGATGTCCTATCCTTATGAGCTTGGAGAGTTAGGTTCCATCACGCAAAGTACCGCAGGTGGCAACAATGCAACGAACTACTATTACTTCTTCTACAACTGGGTGGTGCAAACACCTTCCGTTGGTTGTGCGTCCGATCGAGTGCCAGTAACAATTACAGTTGTCGGAACAACAGAATTAGCGGTGTCAAGCTTGGATGTATACCCCAACCCAACGAATGGTTTGCTGCAAATCACTGCAAACCAATTGGAGCCTGGAACCCAGTGGACCTTGCTCAATGCATTGGGCCAAACGATGGATCAAGGTCAACTCACATCGTTGTTGACAACATTGGATTTGTCGGACATGCTGAAAGGTCAATATGTATTGCAGGTGCAATCGAAGAATGCTTCTCAAGCGATTCAATTGGTCGTGCAATAATTAGAGAACGAAAGCTGCATCATAGCGCATGCAGCTCTTCACAATCGATTAAAAACGGCGGCCTCAGGGTCGCCGTTTTTCAATTCACTTCATCTGTCGCAGCGATCTGGCATCCGTATAAGGATCGGATCTTATCCTCAAAAGCATCAGAAACAGATGTCCGAATATCCACCTTCAAGCGAACATCGAGGGTGAACTGTTGCTCCTGAATCTTACCATCGTGCTTTTCGATTTGAGACATCACCGCACCGATCAGATCAAATGGGCATTGAATAGTGAAGGATTGCAGGATGTACCTAGTTTCGATGGTCCCATTTCCTATAGCGGCTAGTGTGGCTTCTCTGTATGCCTCAATGAGTCCTCCAACGCCTAGTTTCGTTCCTCCAAAGTACCGAACAACGACGGCGAGGCACCCGGTTAATTTCCTTGAACGTAAGGCACCTAGAATAGGAGGGCCTGCGCTGTTGGAAGGTTCACCATCATCAGAAGTACGCCAGCGGTCGCCTTCGGGTCCAATGCGAAAGGCATACGCATGATGCCGAGCATCATGGAACTCCTTTCTCAATCCGGCTAGAAGAGGGGCTACCTCTTCTTCAGATTGAATAGGGTAAACGAAGCCAAAGTGCTTAGAGCCCTTTGCTTTAAACAGGCCTTTGCATGGAGCCTGGATGGTATGATATTCATCAGGTTCCAATGGTTTCTGGTTGGTATTCAGAAATCAAATGCTCAAGGAGCGATCGAGTTGCTGGGTGATCGCCTTTTTGCGTGGCGAGTTGCAGAATGGCCTGGAGGCCCTCTTCCGTGAGAACTCCTTCTGAATTCGCACGCATAATTTTAGCGTGGTGCGTGGGGAGCAACTCGTCCTTTGAGGACAACAACTCCTCATGCATCTTTTCTCCTGGTCGCAATCCCGTAATGGAAATCTCAATGTCTTTTCCTTCTTCCAACCCTGCGAGTGTGATCATTTTTTTCGCCAAATCCAAAATGCGCACCGACTTGCCCATATCAAAGACGAACACATTGTTCTTTTCACCCATGGCAGAAGCTTCGAGTACCAGCGAAACAGCCTCTGGAATGGTCATGAAATACCGTGTGACTTCAGCATCGGTGACCGTGACAGGCCCACCACGTTCGATTTGTTGCCGAAACAAAGGGATAACGGATCCATTGCTCCCGAGCACATTTCCGAACCGAGTAATGACGCACTGCACGGACGATCGTTCAGCGACATGCATGACCAGTAATTCGGCTAATCGCTTTGTACACCCCATGATACTGGTTGGGTTCACGGCCTTGTCGGTCGAAATCATAACAAAGCGATGGCATTCCGATGCAATGGCGGCATTGAGCATGCGATAGGTTCCCAATACATTGGTTTCAAAAGCTTGCCATGGTTGACTCTCCATAAGTGGCACATGTTTATACGCTGCGGCATGAAACACGATGTCGGGTTTGAAAGCCTGCAGCGTATCGTGGGCTTGTTGTTCATCTCGAACATCGCCTACTTGCAAATCCACATGGCTGCGAATGCCTAGCCGAACGAGTTCTAAATGCAAGTCATGCAGTGGCGTCTCGGCTTGATCAATGGCCAACAATGCAGCTGGCTCGTGGGTCAATATTTGCCGAACAATTTCAGATCCAATGGAGCCTGCTGCGCCAGTAATGCACACGCGTTTTCCCTTGATGTTGGCCTGAGCGGCATCGGGAGACAATTGGATAGGCTCACGACCGAGTAAATCTTCAATATTCAATTCTCGAATTTGGCCTACTGAAAGTTCGCCGTTGATCCAGCGGTCGACGGGCGGGACGTCGAGCGGTCTGACGCCATGTCGCAGGGCCATATCCACCATCTTCCTCCGGCGTTCAGCCGGTAAATTTTGCACGCTCAAGATCAATCGATCTACCCGGCCATTTTGAAGGAGACGTTCACCCTCGTCTGCGTTGACTACATCGACCCCTTCTAGTTTTTTACCCATTTTATTGCGGTCATCATCAATGAACGCTACAACACGCAAACTTGACTCGCCAAGTTCCCTATCGATGGTATGTTTTGCAATGAGTCCTGCCTCTCCTGCGCCAAAGATGGCAACGGGCACTTGTGTGCCCGGAAGCCTTCGGTTATAGAGGTAGAGTGACTTGACCAACCAACGGCTGGAGATCATGATCCCTGTCGTGATGAGCCATTCGATACCAAGGATGGAAAATGGAATGAGATAAAGTTCACCGAACCATTCTGCAAAAACCAAATTGGCACCAATAAATACACTGGTTGAAGAGAGATTGGTCAAGATGATGCGACGAGCATCTGCTAATCCGGTATGACGAATGATACCTGAAGAAGTCTTGAATAGTCCCATGACCACAAGTCGAACAACGACATAGAATGGTAAAAAACCGATCCATACATCCCATTCATCCTCAGGTATTCTGAATTCGAACCGCAACAGGAATGCTACGAAAAGGGCGACTATTCCGCAGACTAAGTCAATGACTGTAATAATCCACCGAGGTGCGTGCTTTTGAGGAAGTAGGCGTTTGAGCAGCATAGTGGAACAACTTACCCTTCAAACAAAAGGGACAAGATAAAGGACCGTGTTTTCAAGGATTGCAGTGGGGCAGAATAACGGCTTTCATCCTGAATTAAAATGTTGCGCTGGCCCAATTCAAATTTACCTTCGATGCTGAACTTAAAAAAAGGCAGAAAGACATCGACCCCGGCACCCAGGTCAATGGAAGAATTTCCAGATTCCAGCCGCAAAATGTATTCGCTTTGCAATTGTTGATTGGTTTCTTCTTGTGATTGCATGTCCTTGCTCAATTTGCCTCCAACAAGCGCATAGGCAGCAAAATTGCCAACTCGGTCTGTTCGCAATTTGAGCATAAGAGGGAAGTCTAAATAGACAGATTCAGTGCGCCTCTGCTTCAAGTCTGCTTCTCCTTCTTTCAGGAACCTGTATGCTAAGGTGCGGTCCTGAAAGGACAAACCTGGCAAGAATCGAATGTGGACGTTCTTGGTTGCATTCCACGAGGCGACCAATGCAAGATTAAATCCGGCTTGTGGCGTATTGATGATGGCTTGGAGGCTATCTGAAAATGTAAAGTCGGGTGTCAAATTCACATTGAAATCCGAACTGTTTCCAGACAAAGCAAAACCAAAATGGTATTTTTTGGTGTCAAAAGCAGCTAGGTTCTTTCGGACTTGCTGACTCAATGCAGCCGGGAGACTCCCAGCCAAAAAAACCACGCAGAGGAGGCAAGATTTTAGGTGGGGGATAAAAGGTGCGGTACGTTCCATGCACGGTGTTGCTCGTAGGGTAAATCTACGAACGGATTCACCACGCTTCCTAGTATTGATTTTAGGTCGAAATCCAGACACGTTCCCAGACCCAAGTAAAAATGGCCGTGATGATCAATGAGGCAAATACCCATGCCATCGCTACAGTGCCAAGATAAAAAACAGGAGAGAAGAACACATTTAAATTCTCTGCCTGTTGGGTGTAGACTTCTTCGGAAGTTCGATCAGCAAGGGCTGGATTGGAAGCAATGAATTGAGCGAAAGCGACTGGATCATTGGTCATGGAGGCAAGTAGTTCCAGTTGCTGTTCCTTTCGTTGTTCAATGGCATCAGGCACGACGCCATAGTACCACAATCCTAAGGTCAAGATCAGAAATACGGCATAACGCAATGCTTTGCGTGCCGAAATTTTCCATCGAGTGATAAAGCTCGAATCCTGATCGATGGCGTTGTAAGCCTCCATTGCTGAAATGACCGTGAGCCATCCCAAATTCAGCAATATCCCATACTGGTTCGATGCTTCCCACGTCCACGTGCCCAAACCTATGATCTTCAGTGTGATCCAGGAAGCAAGTGCCACAAGAAGAAGAAGCCACGATTTATCCATTCATTGACGAGAGGAACTCCTCGTTGCTTCGCGTTTGTTCCATTCGTTCTTTCATGAACTCCATGGCTTCGACAGGGTTCATGTCTGCCAAGTGTTTCCGAAGTACCCAGATACGCTGAAGTGTTTCCTTGTCCAAAAGCAAATCTTCACGGCGTGTACCAGAAGTGAGGATATCAATGGCTGGAAATATTCGGCGATTCGATATACGTCGGTCCAATTGCAACTCCATATTGCCTGTTCCTTTGAATTCTTCGAAGATAACCTCGTCCATCTTCGAGCCTGTTTCAGTCAGCGCTGTCGCAATAATGGAGAGCGACCCGCCATTTTCAATGTTCCGAGCAGCTCCAAAGAACCGTTTGGGCTTTTGCAATGCGTTGGCTTCAACTCCACCACTTAATATTTTCCCTGAACTAGGGGAAACCGTGTTGTAAGCACGCGCCAAACGGGTGATGGAATCCAGCAGGATGCAAACATCATGACCGCATTCTACCATGCGCTTGGCTTTTTCTAGCACCAAATTTGCGATTCGAACGTGCCGATCGGCCGGTTCGTCAAAAGTGGAGGCAATGACTTCAGCATTCACACTTCGCTTCATGTCCGTGACCTCCTCTGGTCGCTCGTCGATGAGTAAAATCAGCAAGTACACTTCAGGGTGATTGAGTGCAATTGAATTCGCCACATCCTTGAGCAAGGTTGTTTTACCTGTTTTCGGCTGCGATACCAGCATACCCCGCTGCCCCTTGCCAACAGGCGCGAATAAATCCATGAGACGTGTGCTGATGTTGCCGCCTCGGGTGCTCAATTTAAATTGTTCTTGAGGGAATAGGGGAGTCAAGAACTTAAATGGGATGCGATCACGAACCCATTCTGGGGACCGGCCGTTAATGCTCATCACATCGATAAGCGGATAAAACTTTTCGCCTATACGAGGTGGACGCACTTTAGCAACTACTGTATCACCAGTTTGCAGGGAGAATTGTTTTATTTGTCGGGATGTCAGGTAGACGTCGTCTGGTGAATTCAAATAGTTGTAATCCGCAGAACGCAGAAAGCCAAAGCCTTCTTGCTGAATCTCCAAGACTCCTTCGGCGGTTATAATTCCGTCAAAATTGAATCCATGTTCTTCCGGCTCACTGATGTTCCGATCTCTTTTGTCATTGCGCCGATCTCCTCGTCGATCGTTCCGTTTGTCATTTCGGCGGTCATTTCGGCGGTCGCTTTCCCTTTCATTTTGGCGGTCGCCGTCCCTGTCGTTGTTGCGGCTATTTGTGCGCTCGTTGTTTCTTCCACTCCCTCGGGCGTTACCTCGGTCATTGCCTCGATCGTTGCCTCGGTCATTGCCTCGATCGTTGCCTCGATCGTTGCCTCGATC
>CAJQLF010000038.1 GCA_905479115.1 uncultured Flavobacteriales bacterium | reverse complement strand
ATTTGCTACCTTGAATGGATCATCAGGCATTAACCTCGTTGGGAATGCTGCAGAAATTGACGTAACGACATCTGGAGCCGTTGATATCAATAGCGGTGCGTTCACTGTTGATGGTTCAACGATTTCCATTGACGGCACGGACAATTCAAATTTGACGATGACTGCGAATGATGCAGGGACGAAGACATTGACGATTGCTGCTTCGAATTCGGGTGCTGGCACAGGAGCCATTAGTGTGGATGCTGATGGAACGCTGACCATGGATTCCGATGGAGCGCTTACGATGGGCGGTTCTTCGGTTGATGTTGATGCCGATAACGGAACACTTTCACTAGACGGTTCAACCGGTTTGAACATCGGAACGGCAGCAGACGTAGCGATCGACATGGATGCTTCCACGTTGGACATCGACGCGAGTGGTGCCGTAACAATTGACGCTTCTGGTGCAAATGCAATCAGTATAGGAGCAGAAGCAAATACCGGTGCGATCAATGTGGGTACAGGCGCATCAGCAAGAGCTATTCAGGTGGGTAATGCTGCTTCAACTTCTGTTGGCATTGATGCTTTGGCGGTAACAATTGAATCTGTAAATGCTCTAAGCTTAACAGATGGAACAGCTGATTTGGCATACGATGGTTCAGGTAATGTAGCGTTAACCTCTGTTGCTTACGCTCACACCGCTACGGGTGCCATTTCGATTGATGTTGTCGACAATACGGCATCTGCTTATTCAATTGGTTCAACAGGTAAGGCTGACATTTTAAAAGTGGTGTCAACGGATGCCGGTGAGGGCGTCACAATGAGCGGAACGTTAGGTGTACTCGGTTTGTCTAGCCTGCGAGGAATTGACAACGCGCACAATGGTATTACGAACGTAGGTGCCTTGAGTGAAGTGAGCAGCATAGCATCAGCTACGGCTTCACCTACAGCCTTGGATATCGATGCTAGCGGTATTCTTCAGTTGGATGGAGCAGGAGGAATTACAATCGGTGTTGCTGCGGATAAAGCCATCGACATGGACGCTTCTACGTTGGACATCGATGCTAGCGGCGCTGTGACAATCGACGGCGCTTCAACAATCCAAATCAATGCGGTTACTTCGACCACGTTTACGGGCGACGTTAAAGGTCCGAGGGCAACGGGGGATGATGAATTCGTCACTTACTGGCAATTGGATTCGTTGGCGAATACAGCGCCTTTCAATGAGACATACAAGGTAAACAATACAGGCGCGTTCGATCAAACTCTCACCAATGGTACTTTGACACGCGTTACACTCACAGGGTTACCTGGTTATGGAACGGAGAATTCAGATCCTGCAATCAATTTTGTTACTGCTCCGATTACATTGGAATCTAGTGGAGGACCTGGACCTGAAAATGGAATAAATAATCACTTCAATTTGAGTGATAAAGGGGTGTACCACGCTGAGTTGACTCTTGAATTGGACAATACGGGTACCGCGGATGCGTTTGTGCAAGTGTTCTTAATGAATAATAACCCTAGTCCTTCAGCAGGTGAGATTAATCCAAGGGCTCTGGCTACGGCTACGGAGGTGGTTTATTCTGATTGGAGCAGCGTTGGAGCAGGATTGGGTTTGACATCCCACGTCAACATGAGTATGACTTTTGTTACGTTGGTAGATGATGAGGATGTCTACGTGGACATTAAAGTAAACAACGGATCCGGAGGTACAGCTGATGTTGACATCAAAACGCTGTCATTCTCTGTTTCTCGTGTAGGAGAGAAGTAATCAATTCGATACAGGAAAGAACTGGAAAAAAGGCCCTCGTGAAGAGGGCCTTTTTTACGTCTTTTAGGAGGGCTTTAAGGATACATTCGCCCCTAGCACAGCGAGATCATCGAAAAACTCCGGATAGCTTTTGGCGACGCATTCCGCATCTTTTACGATAACGGGGTGGTCCCCTGCTAGGCCGATGATACTTGCTGCCATGGCAATCCGATGGTCCCCATGGGGATTGATGGCCATTGCAGGGGAGAAATCGCGTTCCCTTGGATAAACAACAAGCTCGTCGCTTGTATGATCATGTTCTACGCGGATCCCCAGTTTCGCCCATTCAGATTGGATGGTTTGTGCCCGATGGGACTCTTTGTGCTCCAACCGATGCACTCCCTTGAGCCGTGAAGGCTTTTTGCCAAAAGCGGCCAAAGCGGCCAAGGCAGGAAATAAATCGGGCGACTCGGTTAGGTCAACATTAAATGGTCGCACCGGCCTTTTTGCAACCTGTATACCTTCTTCTGTGCCCGATAATGCACCTCCCGCAAAGAGCATAGCACCTCGTATGGCCTCATCAGCCTGCATGTATTGATTGTTTAAGCCTGATAGTTCAATGGACGACTCAGCGCACAACATGCCGGCCACGGCCAAAACTGCTGCACCTGACCAATCCCCATCAACCACAGCATCAATTGGCGAAAACGACTGGGATCCTTTGCAGGCGAATTGGGTCCGTTCATTGTTTGCAATCATTTCGATTCCAAAGTCTTCGATCACCTGCAACGTGAGGTCGACATACGGTAGGCTAACAGGCTCGAGAACGGTCAATTCGCTATTCAACTTGGCGCACGGCAAGGCAAAAAGCAAGCCGGTGGTGAACTGCGAGGATATTTGCCCGTTCAACGTCGTCGTTCCACCTTGCAATGGCCTTTCAATCGAGACAGGGAAGGAGCCCCCCGTCGTTTTTAGGATGCCCCCGAGTTGATGGAAAATCGATTCAAATTCCTCCATGGGACGACCTTGCAAGGAGTTTTCGGCCTCTACAGATACGCTGACAGTTCCAAGCCCTGCTATCGGCGTGAACAAGCGGGCTGCCAGTCCAGATTCACCAGGGGTGAGTATGGTAGAGCGCGGAATGATGTTTCCGCCTGTGCCAGTGATGCGCACATCGGTTTCTCCCAGTTCAATTTCCGCACCCAATTGGGATGCTAACAACAGGGCCGATGTGCAATCGTCGGATTGCGATATGTTGTGCAGGTGGCTCGTACCCTTGGCGAGGAGCGCACCGGCAATCAAGCGTTGCATCACTGATTTGGAGGGGGGAGCCGATACGTGGCCCGAAAGCCGAGATGGATAAACGCAAATGTTCACTTCAGTCCGGTATAGATGCTTGCAATTCCCCCCGTGAGACGAATCGCTTTGCACTTTTTGTAGCCGCAATCTTCCATGATTCGCAAGAAATCTTCCCCTTCAGGAAAGGCTTGCACGCTCTCCGGTAGGTAAGAATATGCTGCTGAATCGTTGGACACTAGCTTTCCTACCGTCGGCATGAGAAAGTGAAAGTAGAAATGGAAAATCTGCTTGAGCGGAAATGCTTTCGGCTTGGAAAACTCTAGAACTACTCCCAACCCACCTGGTTTCAGGGTGCGCTGCATTTCGACTAAACCGCGTTCTAGAAACTCAAAGTTGCGCACGCCAAATGCGACGGTGTAAGCATCAAAGGTGCCATCTTCGAACGGCAGTTGAGCGCTATCCCCCTCGATCAACTCGATGCAATGATCCAAGTGTTTTCGCTTGATTTTTTTGCGTCCAACGTCCAGCATACCCGGAGAGATGTCCACGCCCGTGACGCGAATATTTGGAATGTTCGACCGGGCAGCCTCCAAAGCAAAATCGGCGGTTCCTGTAGCCATGTCCATCAAGTGGATTTCTCCTTGCTTTTCAGCGAGGTGCTTCTTGAGAATGCGCATGGCGCGTTTGCGCCAGAGAACGTCAATGCCGAGAGAGAAGAAATGGTTCAAAAAATCGTAGCTGTGCGCGATGCTGTCGAACATCCGAGCTACCTGCTTTTTTTTCGATTCCTGCTCCGGTTTGGAATAAGGTGTAATTCGTGTTCCCATGTAATCACCCGACCATGGTGTGGCCCTCTGGGTATTTGATGTGAGTCTTTACCGCTCGGCCTCCGAGTGCATAGGCTACAGTGAGTGTTCCAATCCGACCGATGAACATGCTCAAGATGATGATGATTTTTCCATAATGACTCAGCATGGCCGTGATGCCCGTGCTCAAACCGACTGTGCCAAAAGCACTAACTTCTTCAAAAACTAAATCCATCAAATCCCGATCGGCCATGTTTAAAATGTGCGCTTCAGTAATGGATAACAGAAAGATGGCGACGGTGTTCCCTACCAAGAAAAAGAGCAAAACACTGTAAGCACGAGAACGCAATACTTCTGGAACGGTGCGCTTAAAAAGCTGCACGTGGTCTAGATTCCTCACGGTACGCCATACATCCGCCATGACAATGGAAAGCGTGGAAGTTTTGATTCCTCCGCCAGTGGAGCTTGAGGATGAGCCGATGAACATCAAAATGAGCAGCAAAAACAGGATGGGCAGTCCCAGGGTGCCAATGTCCACCGTATTGAAACCACTCGTGCGAGTGGCGCTTTGAAATACCGCGGTCGTCAATTGACCAAAAGGGCTCATACCGGCCAATGCGCCATCTTGTTCAAGCAACCAAAATGCACAAGCGCCAAGGACGACCAGTCCCAATGAAAAGTACAAGGCGATTTTTGTGGCAAATCCGATGTGCTTCCACGGTTGCGCCATGCGTTCCTTCATTCGACTGATATCGAACAAATCAAAGATCGCCACCATGCCCAAGGCGCCGAAAAAAACCAGGATGGTAACCACCCAATGGAGTGTGTAGTGGTGTGCAATCTGTTCGTTTGCTAGGCCATCTGTAAAGAGGGATATGCCGGCATTGTTAAAGGCAGACACGGAATGAAATATGGAGTAGAACCACTGTTTTCCAATGCTTAGGTCGGTGAGTGTGTCACCCCACGAGATATGCATGGCCGCCGCTCCAAGCCCTTCAATGGCGAGACACCAAAGGATCACTTTTCCTAACAGCCCTGAGCTTGCGTTAAACGTGTCACGGTTTACAAAGTCCTCAATCACATCGTGCTGGCGAATCCCCAGTCCAAATTTCGAAGCGAGTACCAGAAAAGAGCCAAATGCAATGAGGTTGAGGCCGCCAAGTTGAATGAGCATTAACAAGACAACTTGCCCTTTAAAACTGAAGAAGGTCACCGTGTCGACGACCATCAGTCCAGTGACACATGTAGCGCTGGTCGAGGTAAACAAGGCATCCAAAAAATTCATGCTTCCCAATTGCACAGTCATTTCTGGCAACATTAAGAGCACAGTCCCGATGGAAATCAGACCGAGAAAGCTGATAATGAAAATCACCGCAGGGTTGAGTCTGATGCGAGGTAATACCCTTCCTCCACGAAGCAGTTCTGTTGCAACGATGGTGAAGAAATACCCTTGGATGAATATTGTATAAAAATCTGATATAGAGTCAAATCCAATTGATTGAGTAAAGCGACCTATAAGTAATTTCCCAGTCAATAAATCGCTTGTTCCTTCAATGAGGAGGACCGCCATGACAGCTGCCTCAAACCACGTTTTTCGAATGAATTCTCCAGGCTGAAAATCATACAGGATGCGCATGATATAGTGGAAGACATAAAAGCCAAAGCTAAATTTCACGAAGCCTAATAGCTGGGCTGCGGTATCGGATTCATTCGGGAATCCATAATAAATAGCAAGAACGAACAGCGCAGAGGCCGAGACCAAAAGATTCAGCCGTTTGAGCAATCGCAGGACACGGTCCTTGGAACCGTACAAAATTACATTGGCTCGTTCTCGAAATTCTTGAATGCTCATTTGCTGGACATCAGGGATTCCATCGCTTCTCGGTGGGTTTCCCATTCCGATTGAAGTCTTTCAAGCTCCACAGGGACGACTCCTACTTTTTCACAAACGAGTCCGCCAGCTAAGTTTGCGACAGCGGCAATCTGCCAAACTGGAACATCGGAGGCTAAGAGGACCGATGCGACCGCGATGACGGCGTCTCCGGCTCCGCTCACATCCGTGATTTCCCTTTCAAACGCTGGAATCCGCTGAAATGCTTGATCCTGATGCTTATCGGAAATGCACACACCGCGTTCACTCAATGTTACCATGGCCACATCCGGATCGAGTTGCTCCATTAACCTGTTGACCGCTTGTTGCAAGCTTGCATCGGAATTTTTGTGGATGGCGATGCCCAGTCCTTCTTGCAATTCTTTGAAATTGGGTTTGAACAGGGTGACGCCCTGATACGCATTGAAGTTTCTAAACTTGGGGTCGACGGTAGTCTTGATTCCGCGTGCCTGACATGCTCGAATCAACCGCTGAATCCCATATTCGGTCAAGGTTCCTTTGTTGTAGTCTTCGAAAATGACGACGTCAATGGACTCTGCATCGAGCAGGGCCTCGCATTGCTCGCAAAGCGCCAAGGCAGTGGCCTCCTCCAGGTCGTTGGTATGTTCTTCGTCCACGCGGAGCAATTGTTGACCGTTGCTAATAACGCGGGTTTTCACCGTAGTGGGTCGGCTATCTGATCGGAGCAATGCGCGTGTGCCGACATTCAGTTCATCAAATAAATGTGCGATGTCTTCGCCAGCGGCATCATTTCCAATCACTGCAGCGATATGGACCTTGGCGCCCAAGGCAATGAGGTTTTTAGCAACATTCGCGGCGCCTCCCAATCTGCGATCGCGCTGGTGTACGTCCACAATGGGAACCGGTGCCTCCGGTGAAATACGGTTGACGTGGCCCACGAGGTATGCATCGAGCATGACATCTCCCACGACTAGCGCCGTGACGTGATTTGCGTTTTGCAAGGCTGCTTGAGCATCCATGTTACGAAGGTAACGCACTCAAGCCTATTGCAGGGCAGCGACTGCTTTTGAAATCCGAGACAAGGCTTCTTTCAGTTGAGATTCTGACGCGGCATAAGACAGTCGAATGCACTCAGGAGTTCCAAAAGCATTTCCCCCGACCGTGGCTACGTGGGCTTCTTCGAGCAAGTACATCGAGAAGTCTTCTGCATTTTGGATTGTTCTAGGCCCGGCGGTTTTTCCAAATAAGGCGCTGACATCTGGGAACAGATAAAACGCACCCATGGGCTTGTTCACTTTTAAGCCCGGGATGAAACTCAACCCCTCAATCATGAGGTCGCGCCGAACCAGAAAAGCCGATCGCATGGTTTCAGCGATGCGGGGATCGGCAGAAACAGCAGCTCCAGCGGCGACTTGTGCGATACTGCAGGGCGCTGAGGTGACTTGGCCTTGAATTTTAGAGCATGCCTTGGCAATCCACTCTGGAGCGCCAATGTAGCCCAAGCGCCATCCGGTCATAGCAAATCCTTTGGACACTCCATTCACGGTGATGACCCGATCTTTCAACTCCTCGATGGTTCCTATGCTGCAATGCTTTCCTGTGAAATTAATCAACTCATAAATTTCATCGCTGATGATATAAACCTGCGGATGCCGCTTCAGCACGGCCGCGAGTGCTTCAATCTCCTGCACCGTATATACCGATCCGGACGGGTTGCAGGGAGAAGAATAGATCAACAAGCGTGTTTTCTCTGTGATCGCAGCCTCCAATTCGTCCGGTTGGATTTTAAAGTCGTGTTCAATAGACGTGGGAAGCACACGGTGTGTTCCGCCGGCAAATGCCACCATGTCCGCATAGCTTACCCAATAAGGAGCGGGCAAGATGACCTCTTCTCCAGGATCAACCAAGGACAAGACCACGTTGGTAATGCTTTGCTTTGCACCATTCGAAACGACGATTTGACTAGGCGCATAATCCAAACCATTGTCCCGCTTGAATTTTGCGCTAATGGCTTCTCTCACATCCGGTAAGCCAGGAACCGGTGTGTAGTGCGTGATATTGTTTTTGATCGCTTCTATGCCCGCATCCTTGATCAATTCCGGCGTGTCAAAATCCGGCTCTCCGAGCGAAAGGGATATGACGTCGACGCCGGCACTTTTAAGTTCGTTGGCCTTGCGCGCCATGGCGATGGTGGCCGATTCGGAAAGCCGATTTAAAAGTTGGGAAGTGCGTTGCTGCATGTCAAGTGGGTTGATCCTCTGTAGAAAGCACAAAAATACTTCCCGTGGACAATGCCCAAGCCGTCCGCGGTAGAAAAAATCAGCCTTTTTTTGAAATAGCCCACAGCCCCAAGAAGCTAATCAGTCCATTGACGGGCAGCAAGGCGAATCCAAAACTGAAATCCCAAAGGGCGTTCAAGCTGGTTTCGAGTCCATAACAGCAAGCCGGGCTGAGCAATGCAACTGCAGGAATCCAACGATCTCGCGGCTTGCAGGTGGTCGCCAATCCAAAAGCAAAGAGGCCAAGCAACGGTCCATAGGTGTAGTTCGCGGCGGTGAAAATCGCGGAGACCACGCTGGTGTCACTGACGCTGGAAAAGAGCATGATGACGACAAACAGCGCAATAGCGACTCCAATATGGACGCGCTTTCGCATGCGCGTTGCATATTCATTGGACTGTCGCTCAGTTTTCAATACGTCTACGCAAATTGAAGTGGTTAGCGCGGTCATTGCACTGTCTGCGCTGCTAAAGGCCGAAGCGAGTAAGCCAATTAAAAAGACCAATCCCAATCCCCAGCCCAGTGTTCCGCCTAGGGCGACGGTAGGGTAAAGAGAGTCTGCGCGCGCAATCGTCAGGGCTTGTGCATCGGCCCATGTGTAGAGCAAGACGCCAAGTCCCAAAAACAGGATGTTGACGAATACAAGGACAACAGAGAAGGAGCCCATGTTCAAACGGGCTTCCCGCAAATTGCGGCACGCCAGATTTTTTTGCATCATGTCCTGGTCCATTCCCGTCATGGCGGTGGCCACAAATGCTCCGGCTAGGAAGTGTTTTACAAAGTGGTTGGGGGCTTTCCAATCGTCCCACACCCACCAATTACTCATGGAGCTACCTCGAACCTGATCAATCATTTCCCAACCTGTCCAATCCAGCGCTTGGGCGATGGCACATGCCGAGGCGATGACGGCAATCATCATCGCAGCAGTTTGAAGGGTATCGGTCCAGACAATGGTTCCCAGCCCGCCTTGACGTGTATACGCCCATATGACTCCGAGAATCGCCAGTATAGAGAGGGCATACCCACCTGTAAAATCCCACCCCAGCGGCTCCAAAACAAACATTTTTAGAACGAGCGCCACCAAAAAAAGACGAAAAGCGGCGCCAATGGTTCGCGATAAAATGAAAAATCCCGCACCAGTTAGGTAGGCACGCGGGCCAAAACGCTCCTCGAAGTAACCATAAATGCTGGTTAAGCCCAATCGGTAGTACAGGGGCAACAAGACGGCCATGATGAAACCGTATCCCACGAGGTAGCCCAGGACCATCTGCATGTAGCTAAACCCTTGCGATGCTACCCACCCAGGCACGCTGATGAACGTGACTCCGCTTAAGGAGGCTCCCAACATACCAAAGGCGACCGCGTACCATGGGGCAGATTTCCCAGCCACATAAAAATGCTCATTGCCTCCCAATTCACGTGATTTTTGGGACGTGAGCCGAGCAATGACTAGCAAAAGAGTCGCGTAGCCCAAAAAGACGCAAAGAACCAAAGCAGGATTCATGCACCAAAGATGGGTCAGCGCCTGTAGATTTGCACCATGGAACTTCCTTCAAAATTGATTGAAGCTGCTGTGGATCAAATGTCCTCTCTACCCGGTGTGGGTCGCAAAACGGCTTTGCGGCTTGTTCTGAACATGTTGGGAAGGTCGGAAGAACAGGTGGAGGCTTTTTCGGAGGCCTTTCTGCATATGAAACGAGGGATTCATGCATGCAACCAGTGCCATAATCTGACAGAGATGGAGGTCTGTTCGATTTGCCTGGACCCGGCTCGGCAGGGTAATTTGGTTTGCATCGTAGAAGATATTCGAGATTTGTTGGCGCTGGAGGCGACAGGACAATACCGCGGTAAATACCACGTTTTGGGGGGTGTGATCAGTCCCATGGATGGAATCGGACCGAATGATTTGAACATTGCTTCCTTGGCGGTGCGCTTGGAGACATTGACGGGTTCATCGGACAAAGTTGAAGTCATTTTTGCCTTGCCCGCCACGATGGAAGGCGAGACGACCGCGTTTTACATTTTTCGCAAACTCGCTCCCTTGGCTGTTGAGGTTACTGCAATTGCTCGCGGTCTGGCGGTGGGAGAAGATTTGCAGCATGCCGATGAAGCGACGTTGGTGCAGAGCCTCCGTCAACGCTTGCCTTACACATCTTAACCTGTTACTGTGGACGTATCCGTCATCATTGTCAATTACAACGTAGAGCATTTCTTGGCTCAATGCTTGCAATCGGTTCGACAAGGGATGGAGGTGTTGAAGCGTTCGGGATATTCGGGAGAAACGTTCGTCGTTGACAACCATTCGGTGGATGGGTCTTGCGCCATGGTTCGGGCGCAATTCCCTGAAGTGGAATTGCTCGCATTGGAAGAAAATCTAGGATTTTCTAAGGCCAATAATTTGGCGATCCTCCAGGCCCAAGGCCGGTGGGTGCTGCTGTTGAATCCGGATACAGTGATTCAGGAAGACACCTTGATCAAATGCCTGGAATATGCCGATAACCAACCTAAACTTGGAGGTATGGGGGTTCCCATGGTGGATGGGAACGGGGTATACTTGCCCGAGTCCAAGCGCGGAATTCCCACGCCCAGCGCGGCATTTTGGAAAATTTCAGGATTGTATCGTTTAGCTCCACGATCGGCAAAAATCAACCGCTATTACCAGGGTCATCTCTCCCAAGATGAGACACATTGCATTGAAATTCTCAGCGGTGCCTTCATGTGGATGCGCAAGGAATCCTTGGATGCCGTGGGCGTCCTCGACGAGACCTATTTCATGTATGGTGAAGACATTGACTTGAGTTGGCGGTTGATTAAAGGCGGCTGGGAAAACCATTATTTTGCCGAGACCTCGATCATTCATTACAAGGGAGAAAGCACGAAAAAAGGTTCGCTCAATTACGTTCTGGTGTTTTATCGTGCGATGCAAATCTTTGCAAAGACTCATTTTTCTGGTCCCGGCGGGCAGGTGATGCACGCGGTCATTCAATGGGCCATTTATGTGCGGGCGGCGCTCGCCATAGGGTCAAGGATTTGGAAAGCCATATCGCTCCCGCTTATCGAATGTGCTTTAATGTGGGGCGGTTTAGTCGGATTGCTGCAGGCGTATGGAGCATGGAAGTCGATTGTCTACGACTGGAGCTGGGCCTTGCCGGCGATGGCGGTGTATGCTTTGGTTTGGACGGGTGTGATCAAATTACAAGGTGGCTACGATCCTCCTTGGCGGTGGAATTCGATTTTAAAGGGCGTCGCTCTGGGATCGCTGGTGCTTTTTGCTTCGTACGGATTGTTGCCAGAGGACGTGCGTTTTAGCCGGGCCATTTTGGTGTTGGGGACGGCAATGGTTCCCCTTATTTTGGTCTGTACTCGCTTCGTTGCAGGGAAATTGACGGGATCCTCTGGTGGGGGGCAAGTGAAACGGCTTTACGTTTCAGGCCCAGAAGATTTGGACCGGATCAAAGACTTGATTCGTTCTATGGACGTTCTCGAGCCTGTTGAATTTGGCGTTGTTCATGCGATTTGTCCCTATCCACAGGTGGCCAGTCAAACCGCTTCGGACGTTCAGTGGCTCGGGGGCATGGCAGAATTGGACGAGGCGATTCGGGTGCACGGATTCAATCAAATCATCATGAGCGGCAGGGATGTTACAGCATCTATGATGATTCAAGCCATGACGCGGGTAACGCAAAGTGCTGTTCGCTTTCGCATTGCATGGACCGATGACGGACAGATTGTCGGAGCCGGTGGGCCTGAGCGGGGTGCTATAACCGATCTCAACGGGGCGATTTTTAAGCCGCGAGCGCGCCGGTCCAAGCGGGTCTTTGATGTCGTTGCATCGCTTCTGGTCCTGGTGATTTTCCCAGTTTTCTTGGTCAGGAGACAAAGCAGATGGCTTGGGGCTGCCCTTTCCGTAATGGCGGGTCAAACAACGTGGGTCGGATTTACTAATATTGGTCCATCGCAGGTTCCTTATACCCATCGATTTGTTTTTCAACGTGTTGAAGATGTGTCAGATAGAGTCGGACAGCGGACGCTATTAACGTACGTTCGTGATTATCGTTGGACAATGGACCTTCAAGTCATCTGGGAAGCCTTAATTTCGTATCGCGCAATACACCGCCATGGCCATTATTGAAATTCTATTACCGAAGATGGGTGAGAGCGTGGCAGAAGCCACGATCACCAAGTTTGTAGTGAATACAGGGGAACAAACTGAAGCGGATGAGCCGCTCGTTGAAATAGCCACCGATAAGGTGGACAGCGAAGTTCCTGCCCCAGAAGACGGTACGCTGATCGAATGGTTGGTGGGAGAGGGCGATGTGGTAGCTGTAGGGCAAGCGATTGCGAGGTTTGAAGTGGCGGGCGGAGACCAGTCTACTTCGGCAGCTCCTGCGGCGGCGGCTCCAGCTCCAGTCCCAACTCCAGAGGCTGCGTCAGTTCCAGAGGCCATGGATCCGGCGGTTGTTGAGGCGCTCGAGGCTCCCTTGCATGTTCCGTTTGCTTCTTCTGAAGATACCGAACCTTTAGCTGACGCGCCGGGCCGGACGGGAGCAAATGGTCGCTTTTATTCCCCGCTCGTTCGAAGCATCGCTCAATCTGAAGGAGTGACATCAGCTGAATTGGATCAACTCCCTGGTTCGGGTGCAGAGGGTCGCGTGACCAAAAAAGATATTCTCGGATACATCGCTCAACGCAGTGGAACAACCAAGGCCCCCGCTGCCGCAAAAGTGGCTAGTGCATCGTCCGTGCAAGTATCTTCTCGACCAACAGTTTCTGTTTCAGGTGAGGATGAAATCATTGAGATGGACCGCATGCGTAAGCTCATAGCGGATCATATGGTTCGCTCTGTGCAAACGAGTCCACATGTGACGAGTTTTGTAGAGGCGGATATGACACCCATCGTTGAATGGCGCAAGCGCAACAAGGATGCGTTTGAAAAGGTGCATGGGACCAAACTAACTTTCACCCCACTTATTGCGGAGGCCATCATCAAAGCCCTGAAGGATTTTCCAGGTGTCAATGCCAGTGTCGACGGCGATAGAATCATCATCAAAAAGCAGATTAACTTGGGCATGGCTGCTGCTTTGCCCTCAGGAAATTTGATTGTCCCGGTGATCCACAATGCAGATCAGCTGAGCTTGGCGGGGTTGGCCCACCATGTCAATGATCTCGCAGGGCGAGCTCGCGAAGGCAAGCTCAAGCCAGACGATACGGCGGGAGGCACCTACACGATGTCCAACGTAGGAACGTTTGGCAATGTCATGGGCACGCCGATCATCAACCAACCTCAAGTTGGAATTTTGGCATTGGGTGCCATCCGCAAGAAGCCAGCAGTCATTGAGACGGAGCATGGAGACCTTATTGGGATTCGGCACATGATGTTCTTAAGCCACAGCTATGACCACCGGGTTGTCGACGGCATGATGGGAGGCAGCTTTGTGAAGCGCGTTGCAACGTATTTGGAGGAATTTGACATCAATAGATCCATGGTTTAACCTATGAACACATCAGCCCTTCACCTCAAGCGACCGCTGGTCATTTTTGATCTTGAAACCACGGGGACAGATCTCTCCAAGGACCGCATCGTTGAAATTGCCATGATTAAGGTTCATCCGAATGGTACGGTAGAAAAAAAACCAGAACACCGTGGAGCGGCTCACCGTCTCTTGGTCAACCCGGGTATACCTATTCCGCTTGAAACGAGTCTGATACACGGAATCTACGATGAAGACGTGCAAGACAAGCCGACGTTCAAACAGTATGCGAAGAGCATGGCCGAGTTTCTGGAAGGCTGTGACTTAGGAGGGTACAATTCCAATCGGTTTGACGTTCCTTTTCTGGCGGAGGAATTTTTGCGTGCAGGGACGGAATTTGAGTTGGAAAGCCGAAACCTCATTGATGTGCAGAATATTTTCCACAAGATGGAGCAGCGCACGTTGCGTGCAGCCTATTCATTCTATTGTGGTAAAACTTTGGAGGGAGCGCATGAGGCGTTGCCAGATACCGAAGCCACATTGGAAGTGCTGCTCGCACAGTTAGAGCGCTATGAGGAGACTGTAGTCCCGGTGTCAGATAAGGAAACGGTTGGACCTGTGCCGAAGGATATGGAGGCATTGAGCGCCTTTTGCCAACGCCAACCTTTTGCCGATCCTGCGGGTCGCTTTATTTATGGGGAAGACAACGAAGTGCAATTCAATTTTGGACAGCACAAAGGAAAGTCAGTCAAGGAAGTGCTGGGGCAAAATCCCGGTTACTATGGCTGGATGATGGGGGCGGACTTTCCCGCATACACAAAGAAAGTTCTGCAGCGCGTTCAAGAATCCATGAACGGCTAACCCGACGTTGAGATGGGGAAGCGCATTGCGGTCTTGGTCTCCAACGATTTAAACCACGATCAGCGGGTCCTAAAAACGTGCGAAACGCTGGCCTCACTTGGGTGGGAGCCTTACATCATCGGAAGAGAAATGCGTGATTCTGCGGAACTGCAGATTCCTTTTAAAGGGCATCGGGTCCGCTTACCTTTTGAACGCGGGTTGGGGTTTTATGCTGCGCTCCAATTGGCGCTTGTTCGAACCCTCTCCGGCCAGTCATTTGATGCTATTTGGTCCAATGACCTGGACACCCTGCTTCCAGGATACCTCGTGAGCCGCTCCAAGAAGATTCCGCTGGTATACGATAGTCACGAATACTTCACAGAGGCTGCGGGCTTGACAGGTCGTCCTTTCCAACGAGGAGTTTGGTTGATGCTGGAACGTGTTTTATTCCCTCGGGTCCGATCGGTCATTACCGTGAATCATGGCATCGCGGAAGCATACGCTGATCGTTATCCCACAGCACTGGGTGGCACGCCATTTGTTGTGCGAAACATGCCTCGCCAGCAGGTGCCGGCCGTCGCTGAACGAGCGAAATGGAGGAGCCGATTGGGTGTTTCGGAAAGTCAATCTTTGTTGATTTTACAAGGTGCCTTTTTAGATAAAGACCGCGGAGTGAAACTGGCCGTCGACACCCTTCGGCTCCATCCCAGTTGGTCTTTGGTCGTCGTTGGTGCAGGTTCGGAGTGGGAATGGGCCAAGGATCAGGTTGATTCCTTATCAGGTCGATTGATTTGTTTGCCTAAAATGGCATTCGAAGAGTTGCGAATCTTGACGGCGTCCGCAGATATCGGGCTCAGTTTGGATCAAGGCAATCATGGAAATTATTGGATGAGTCTGCCGAACAAGCTCTTTGATTATATCCATGCGGGCATTCCCGTTGTGGCGAGCCCCATGCCTGAAGTAGCGAAAGTGGTGAACCACTATGGAGTGGGGTCGGTAGTGGAGTCCATGGATGTAGAAGGAATTGGCAGGGCAATTCAACACGTGTTGCAACCCGGAGCAGCGGATTGGAAAAAGCGGTGTCAACAAGCAGCATTGGAGCTCAATTGGGAAGCCGAAGAAAGCCAAGTTCGCGCAGCGCTGCTACAGGCTGAAAAACCTTAACGGTTAATCCCCGATTTTTTGAAGCTGTATTTTAAGATCAACCAAAAAGGTTGAACCCACAATCGCCAGCCCCTCAGCACGCTCCGCTTAAAGCGCCATTCCTCGAAGTAGAGGGACGAAGTAAATGCACGGGAGATACCGCCAGATGCTACTTGGGCCCAGGGTGCATGGTTCAACTTGGCTGCGTTTCCATTGGACCAAAGTTTGAGGTGCAACGCATAATCTGCGAGAACGTTGATGTTGGCGTCGAAGTGTTCTGATTGAATCAACTCCCGAGGGTACAAAACACCTTGGTGATGGGTGGTGTTTCTCCAGCACATGGAGGCATCCCAGCGGGCAGGGTATTGATCCGGTACTCCAGTTTCTCGGGTCTTGTCCAGCATAACTTGAAAAACGTGTAACTCGTCAGTTTCATCAGAATTCTCGACCTCCAACTCGTCGGAATTCAGCCAATCCTGCCAAGTGGAAGCAATCGGCAGATCGCCAGCTCCTGCGAACCAAACCCAATCTCCGTTCGCACAGGATTTCCCATAATTCATGGCGCTATAAATGCCCTGGTCATCGCTTGAGCGGATGTGGTCGATATGTTCTTGGTTCTCCAGCAACCAGCGCTTGGTGGCTTTGCAACCTCCTCCATCCACCACAATGATCTCGATGCGGTGAGGATCAATGGATTGAAGTTGCGTGACAGTCGCTTTCAATCCGTTCAAGTTGGCTTTGACCGGAATGACAGCGCTGATGCGAGGTCGCTTAGCTTGCTTCATTGTGCAAGGACGGAGTCGCGTTCGGAGATGCGGCCGCTTTCACAAAGCAAGACCCTTCCAGGAAAGCGTTCAAACGATCGGTGGTCGTGAGTTGCCATGATGACAGACCGATCGTTTCGAACCAGGTCGTGCAGGAGTTGCATGATTCCGTCGGTCGTCTCGGGATCTAGGTTTCCTGTCGGCTCATCGGCTACAATGAGGGGGGGCTCATTCAACAATGCACGAGCAATGGCCAAGCGTTGCTGCTCGCCACCGGATAGTGCATGAGGCATTTTATAGCCTTTGGTGCCCAGCCCCACAGACTCCAGGCAGCTCTTGATCCGACTTTGCCGCGCCGCCCCCTTACTCCATCCGGTGGCATTTAGAACAAAGTCCAAGTTGTCGTGAGCGGTCCGGTCTTGAAGCAAGGCAAAATCCTGAAAAACAATCCCGAGATCACGTCGCAGTTCATGGACGTTTGCGCGATGGGTTTTTTGAAGGTCATGTCCGCAAACTATTCCCTCTCCACTTTTCAATGGCAAGTCACCATATAAAGCGCGCAACAGAGAACTTTTTCCGGACCCCGTCTTTCCGATGAGGTAGACCAATTCACCAGGTAAAACTTCCAGGTTGACATCTTGAACGATGAGGTGCTCCTCCTGGGCTACAGCTGCTTTGTTCAGGTAAATCAGGGCGTCTGGATTCATTCCCATGAGTAAATGGATTGATCGATTCGAGGATTTAGGTCAATGGATTCTATGGTAAAATCCATTCGTTGGTTGTTCGAGCGTCTTGCAATTTGCGTTGGAAATGTCAACCCACCAAAGGTTCGGTAATCTTCGTATTCGATGGTTAGGATGATGGGTCCCGTGGGGCCTGTGCGTTCTTCCGTTGTGCTCATAAGCAAATGAGTTTGTGTATCGAAGAACAACGTTTGTTCGAGCTTGCCATTGTGGCGGAGTTCCAAGACAAGCAACTCTGCTCCATTGCGCTGCGCTGTTCCGACCACTTCACACGCAAGGCCGAGGTCTTCGAGATGGAGTAAATACCCCGCATAAAGCCCTTGTTCATAGCGGCGATATTCGGATGAATTCATGGGACGTTGTTGGCCCATTTGGATGGATATGCCTTGGCCTGGACGCAGGATGTACTCCATCATGGCTTGACCTTCAATGGAATAACTGGTTCTATTTCCTACACCATACGTCTCCGAGATTTTCACGTTCATCTGCATGGCTCCGCCGGCGACCATCGTACCCTCGCGAATCGCAGAGCGGAGGCTCTCAAAGGAAGCTACACCGCCGCAGGCTTCATAGAAGCTATCAATAACATCGGCCGCTAGCAATCCTGCGGGCACCGGACCATAATTGCTCATTTGGCGTCCCTGAGGATTGAAAAATAGAAGTTCATCCTCTGGACTGAATTCACGAGCGACGGCCTCTAAATCACTTCGGTTACCATCTAAGATGAGGTGCAAGTTTTTTGGCCTTAGATAATTAATTGCTACACGCTGGAGATCGCTTGCTTGAATCGTTTGGACTATCGAATCCAGGTCATTCACGTTTTGAACCCAAGTCACATCTTGGGGAGCCATATCATGGACGGATTGTTTAGGCCAATCGAGATTGAGCGCAGTTTGACTCAGTAAATATGAAGCGCGTAATGAGTCCATGGCGCCTTCGCTCAGCGAACCATTTACCCTTTCTCGCATCGCATTCAATACGCCACGCACTTCACGGGCTGCCACCGATGGAGTTGAATTCCATGCAATAGAGAATGAACCCATCAAGGGGTCAGCGTCGATTTCTACCTCGGTTGTGGTGGATTGACTTAAGAGGTGTCGAATCATATCCAGTGCGGTCGCATCCGGGTGATCGGGTTTCATCCTCAAAATGTGAGCTAGGCAAACGCCGACAGAATCTGAATTTCGATCGATGATGGCCGACTTGATGCTCCGAGGTCGGCCTGGAGCAGTGACAGCCGATGGTTGTACTTCACGGGATTTCCAGCTCTCAAGTTGGGTCACCCAACTGCTGGGAATGTCTTCAACTTCCATCGGAGTAAACCAATAAAATTGACTGTTATTTGGATGCCAGTAGTCCGTGTGATAAGCTCGGATTTCCGAGGCGGAGATCGCTTCTATGGTGCGTGGAAAGTGAAGTTCACCATAGGGGTGCTGTGGGCCGAACAGCAGGTGTGATTTCACCCGGGCAATAGCGGGCATGACAGGGGTGTTTTCTGCATCCCATTTTTCCAACCAGTGTTCTTGGACCGCAGGCCAAATTGCTTCGAGTGGAGGGTGCATAATGGCATCTAAAAAGTCTTGATTCCAGCCGGACAAAGTGGAATCCATCGGCCCTTGAATTACAGCACCGTCAGGATGGATCTGCCAAGTGGCCGCTTCTTCCCATGCCACGCTGTCCAAGGAGAGTTTTTCAGAAATGCACCGGGCTAGACCATGGCCCTTTCCTGCTAATTCTAACTCAAGCGCTGGTTTGAACGACCACCGGGCCACGAGCGTAGAAGCAGTGAATGCTTCCGACCGGACGTGGATCAACTCGAGGTCGTTGGCCAACGTTCTGTATTCAGTAAGAACATGGGGTGAGCTAGTAACGACCGGAGACGCCTGCATATCGTGGTTTTGCCCTCGTGTAACGGAGATGGATACGAGCGTGAAAAAGACGAAGAAAAGGACCAAGAATTCGAGCCTCATGAGGGGAAGTGCTATTAAGCTTCGAAGATAAGGTGAGTGGAACGGAGGCAAGCGCATTATATTCGGGAAGTGAAATCATTTCAATTATCAAAAAACCGATGGGACGTCCAGGAGGTTTGGCGCTTGGTGCGTCAATCACCGCCCATCTCATTGGCTTCGGATACGGAGACGGCCATTGCAGATTGTAGATCGTTTTTGGATGGTCTTTTGGATTCGGACCAGGCGCGCGTCATCTATGGGGTGAACACCGGATTTGGAGATTTGGCCCATGCACGCGTGGGAGCATCTGACCTCGGGGAATTGCAGCGAAACTTGCTAATTTCTCATGCCTGTGGCGTCGGTGAAGATGTTCCAGATGCTGTGGTTAAAGCCATGCTTCTCCTAAAAATAAAGGCGCTAAGCCAAGGGCATAGCGGTGTGAGACTCGAAACGGTGCACCGATTGATTGCGCACTGGAATGATCGATTGTATCCGGTGGTTCCCTCTCAAGGGTCCCTTGGAGCGAGCGGAGACCTTGCACCATTGAGTCACATGGTTTTACCGCTTATTGGGTATGGTGAAGTGCGGGTAGACGGAGTGCCTGTTCCCGCCAAGGATGTGCTTCAAGCAAAGGGCTGGGAACCGCTGAAGTTAGAAGCCAAAGAAGGATTGGCGCTAATCAACGGAACGCAATTAATGCTGGGTTATGGCGTGATGGCGATGGAACGCTTGGAGCGCATTGCCGATTGGGCGGATGCCCTTTGCGCATGGTCCTTGGAGGCTTGGCACGGTCGGTTGGACGCATTTGACGCGGACATTCACCGCATTCGAAAACAACCCAATGCAGAAGCGGTCGCGCGAAACGTGACTGATTGGTTGAAGGATAGCGAATGGCAGAAAATTCCCCGGGTGCAGGTGCAGGATCCGTATTCATTTCGATGCACGCCGCAAGTCCACGGGGCTAGTCGAAACTCACTGGAGGCCGCCCGTGGTGTATTGGAAAATGAAATCAACGCGGTTACAGACAACCCCTTGATTTTTCCAGCATCTCAGAAAATTGTGAGTGGGGGAAATTTCCACGGACAACCGCTGGCGATGCAATTGGAGGCTTTGGCGCTGGCCGCCCATGAGTGGGGGAGTATTTCCGAGCGCAGAACCTTCAAGATGTTGTCCGGTAAACAAGGTCTCCCACCATTTTTGGTGGCCAACCCAGGGTTGAACAGCGGGTTTATGATTCCGCAATACACCGCTGCTTCGCTGGTATCGCAGAATAAGCAACTATGCACCCCCAGTGTGGTAGATACGATTGATAGCAGCAATGGGCAGGAAGATCATGTGAGCATGGGCGCTAATGCCGCTCTCAAATTGTGGAAGATTTTGGACAACGTTGAGCAAGTGCTGGCCGTGGAATGCATGACGGCGGCGCAGGCCTGTGATTTCCGTGATGCACAGGGGATGGCACCAGCGCTAGCAGCAATGCAACGTTCATTGCGCAGAGTTGTGCCTTTTCTCGAACGAGATGACTTTCTCCAACCGCATATGTTGGCGACTCGGGACTGGATGTTTTCACAGGATTTGTCGGATTCAAGCGCTTCCGAGGCCTAAGTCTCGCGTATCTTTCCAACGTGATTGAATTACACGGTATCCGGAAGTCTTATCAGTCTGGTGCCCAGACACTGGAGGTGTTGAAAGGCATCGATTGCACAATCAACAAAGGAGAGCTGGTGGCGATTATGGGGTCAAGTGGCTCAGGAAAATCAACGCTGCTCAATGTTTTGGGTCTGCTCGATGATTTTGACGGTGGTTCATATCACTTGGATGGAAATGACATGGGAGGGCTCGGTGAAAAACAAGCCGCTCGGTACCGCAGTGAGTTCTTAGGTTTCGTGTTTCAGAGTTTTAATCTGATTGGGTATAAAACCGCCTTGGAGAATGCAGCCTTGCCGCTTTACTACCAGGGAGTGAGTCGAAAAGAAAGGCAAAAGCAAGCCTTGCACTACCTCACGAAGGTGGGCATCGCGGATTGGGCAGAACACTTACCAAACCAAATGAGCGGCGGACAAAAACAACGCGTAGCCATTGCACGTGCACTGATTGCGAACCCCCGCGTGATTTTGGCGGATGAGCCAACCGGTGCGCTCGATTCGGTGACGTCGGATGAGGTCATGGGGTTGTTGAAAGAGATCAACCGCGAGGGCATTACCATTGTTGTCGTGACCCACGAAAATGAAATCGCTGCACAGTGCGATCGAATAATTCGCCTTAAAGATGGTCGGATAGAAAATCCCCAAGCTCAGCACCATGTTTGATCGCGATGCCTGGCTGGAGATTTTTCATACGGTACTCAGTAACCCACTCCGCACGGGGCTTACGGGTTTAAGTATTGCGCTGGGAATTTTCATCTTGGTCGTAATGCAAGGCCTCGGCGCGGGATTGGAGGCCGGTGTGGCAAATACGTTTGGTGATAAAGCCTCGAATGTGATGGAAGTGCGCACTGGAAATGCACAATTGGCCTTTCGCGGACGCAAGCCAAACCGACGGGTAGCACTTCATAATCCGGATGAACAGGCAATGAAGGAGCAGTTAGACACGATCCCAGCGTGGAGCCGATTGGTTTTTCGGTGGGGGTCTACGGTGCGCTATGGAAATCAGCAAGGCTCGTATAACGTTCGGGGAGTAGATCCGGACCAGCGAGAAATAGGTCAAGTTTCGCTTACGTCCGGCCGGTTTCTATCCCCCCGAGACCTTGCACAGAATCGGAAAGTAGCCGTCTTGGGTGCGCAATTGGTACAGGACCTTTTTCCCAAAGGAACCAAGCCGTCTGACGTGGTTGGGGAGTTCATTCAGCTCAGGGGCATTCAGTTTGCTGTTGTCGGGACATTTAATCAAGCGGGCTCCCGGTGGGAAAATCGCAGCGTTTACGTGCCTTTTTCTACCGCGCAAAAGCTGTTTCAAAACGACGATGTCGTAGGGAGGGTAACCATTGGAACAGGCGACGCAGCCATCGAGGATACGCGGGAAGCGTCGACGGGTTTGCTTTTTTGGCTCAAGGACCGATTGGTGGTACATCCAGATGATGCCGAGGGTGTATGGGTGAATAACGAGAATGAAGAAGCAGAGATGTTCCGGCAAATTTTCAGCGGAATTCGACTCTTTGTGTGGTTTGTGGGTCTGATGACCTTGCTCGCGGGAGCGATGGGTGTGGCCAACATCATGGCCATTGTTGTGCGTGAGCGAACCAAAGAAATTGGCGTGCGCAAGGCCTTGGGTGCCACCAGCCATGCGATTGTGGGGCAGATTATTCAGGAGGCGGTGTTTTTGATGTTGGTGTCGGGATGCGTTGGCCTCCTCGCTGGAACGTGGTTGTTGCATGGTATTGCACCGCTGGTTGAGCACGATTTTTTCAGTAATCCTCGGGTTGATTTTTATTCTGCCTTGCTCGCATTGGGGATCTTGATTTTAGTTGGAGTTGCCAGTGCCATTGGTCCTGCTGTGCGAGCGGTCACGATTCGTCCAGTTGAAGCCTTGAGAGATGAATAAGAGGCAAGGAAATATCCGCTGGCGCCCCGATTGGGATGGGTTCTTGGAATTGGTTCAAGTCCTGGTCCAAAGGCCGTTGCGCACGGCGCTGAGTGGCCTGGGGGTGGGATGGGGGCTTTTCATGATCATCAT
This sequence comes from uncultured Flavobacteriales bacterium, assembly GCA_905479115.1. Classification (GTDB taxonomy): domain Bacteria; phylum Bacteroidota; class Bacteroidia; order Flavobacteriales_D; family Sanyastnellaceae; genus UA16. Next base: position 37,429 of record CAJQLF010000038.1, on the reverse strand, counting down.
AACCATCGGTTCTGCCAATGGATTGCAAAATGGAGTTTCCCAAGACTTGGGAGACCGGGCCAAGAATTCCATGTTTATGTGGACCCAATCGACCAGCAAGGCTTATAAGGGCTTTCAACGGGGACGTCCCATTGAATTAACCATTGGCGATGTTGAATACCTCGCAGCCAATAGCCAGACACTTGATGCGGTGGCGCCACAGAATCAATTGGGTGGGTGGCGAGGTTCAAATAATGTTACGCGCGGAATTAAAACGGGTGCGTTCACGGTGTTTGGTGAATTCCCTGCGCAACTTAAGATTGAGGCGCGGCCCCTGCGTTCCGGACGTCACATCAATGATCGCGACATCGAAGAGAACCGCAAAATAGCCGTCATTGGAGAACGCGTTCGAGAAATTCTGTTTACTTCGGATGAGAACCCGATTGGGGGCTCGGTTCGAATTAACGGTGTGAATTTCACTGTGGTAGGCGTTTTCGGGTCTTTGCGTTCTGGTGAAGATGCGGAAGAGGACTTGCAGAGCATCCGGATTCCGTTTACGGCATTCAATCAAGCATTTCACCGAGGAGATGATGTCGGATGGCTTTGCCTGCTATTCAATGAATCAGTGCATGCGGATTCAGCAGCAGCGGAGGTGATGTCCATCTTGAAGTCGAGGTTGTCCATCCATCCGGATGACGATCGTGCGTTTGGTCATTGGACGGTAGCGAAGGAATTCGAAGAGATTCAGACGGTATTCTCAGCTATTCGCGGAGTGAGCTTTGTTTTTGGTGGGTTGGCGCTCTTGGCGGGCATCATCGGAATCATGAATATCATGCTCATTACGGTGCGGGAACGAACAAATGAACTCGGAGTGCGTCGTGCATTGGGAGCAACTCCCGGTGTGATCATCCGGCAGATTATGGGAGAAACCCTGTTGCTTACGGTTTTATTTGGATTGGTCGGAGCGATTTTGGGTGTAGCGAGCATCGAGGCGATTGATGCGTTGTTGGAGTCCATGCCTGCCATGGACGGCGGGAGTTTCCGGAACCCGGAGGTGTCAATTGAAATTGTTGTGCAATCTTTGGCTATCATGATCGCAATGGGTGCAATTGCCGGTGTTTTGCCGGCATTTCGTGCAGTGTCCATTCGACCTGTAGAAGCCATACGAACTGAATGATGCGATGAAAAAAGGACGTGTATATGTGTTAATTGCAGTAATTGTAGCCATCCTTGCGGGTGCAGCCTACACCTTAAATTTCCTCTATTTACAGGGGGAGGAAGAGGAAGCAAGTTATCGAACGGAGATGCCTCGCATGGGTGATATTGTGATTAAAACAGTCGCAGCAGGCTCCATTCAGCCGCGGCAAGAAATCCTCATCAAACCTCAAATTTCTGGCATCGTCCGCCGGGTATTGGTGGAAGCGGGTGAACTCGTGCAATCTGGACAGGTCATGGCAGAAGTGATGGTGGTGCCGGACATGGGAGCATTAAGCAATGCGGAAACACGACTGGAACGTGCGAAAATCAGCCTGGAGGATGCGCAAACAAATGCTGATCGAAACCAACAATTGCTCCAAGACGGCATCATCTCAGCGGCGGATTATCAACGCTTTAATCTTGCGTTAAAACAGGCACAAGAGGAATTTTATGCCTCCGAGGATAATCTTCGCATCATTCAGGATGGTGTAGCAGCGAGAAGCGGTCGAACGTCCAACACGCTCATCACAGCAACCATTGAAGGGATGGTGTTGGATGTACCCGTGAAGAAAGGGAACAGTGTGATCGAAGCGAATAATTTTAATGAAGGCACGACCATTGCGGCTGTCGCCGATATGATGGATCTGGTGTTTGTGGGAAAGATTGATGAGTCAGAGGTGGAGAAGCTTTCGGTGGGCATGGAGATTGAATTGACGGTTGGTGCGATTGAAGGGCTGAAGATTCCCGCAAAATTGGAGTACATCAGTCCCAAAGGGCTTGAGGAAGCCGGCGCGATTCAATTTGAGATCAAGGCTGCTGTTCAATTGGATGAAGGCCAGTTTCTTCGTGCAGGATATTCGGCCAATGCCAATGTTGTGTTAGACGAAAGGAGAGACGTGCTTGTCATACCAGAAATGCTGGTTCAATACGACAAAGGTGAGACGTTTGTGGAAGTCTTGATCGGCGAAAACCGCTACGAGAAGCGCACGATTAAGCTTGGGCTATCCGATGGTATCACGGCAGAAGTGCTGGAGGGTGTGGTGCTGGAGGATGCCCTGAAAGTCTGGAATCAGCCCCAATACTAAGTCGTTAAGCGTCTTAGGTCACGGCGGCTTTGCGCACAATGCGTCGCATGAGTCCTGGAGCGAATCGATTGAGGTAAGCACCGACGAGCTCAAAACGCCCAATCAACACCTGGGCTTTGTTGCGTTCTACAGCACGAATCATACGTTTTGCGCAAGTTGCGGGGCTTAGGCCGGCCCCGGTCTTTTGGTCCATGGTTCCTTGTTCAGATCCATCTCCAACGACGGCATTCAAGGAGATACGGGTGCGGATAAATCCAGGGCAGACCATGGTGACTTTTAATCCGTCATCGTAGTGTTCTGCGCGGAGGGCTTCAAAAAAGCCATGCAAGGCATGTTTCGCTCCACAATATCCTGATCGTAAGGGAGAGGAAAATAGCCCCATCAAACTCGTCACGACTACGAAATGTCCAGTTTGTTGTTGAACGAAATAGGGCAGAAGGGCCTTGGTGAGCGCTACCGTTCCGAAATAATCGATTTCCATGACGCGCCGATCCACTGTGAGGTCGGTGTCGATGGCTCTTGAGCGTTGACTGATTCCGCCGCAGTGGACCATGATGTCAATGCGGCCTGCCCATTTGATGGCCTCGGAAACTTTGGCCTCCAGGGTATCAGCTTGCGCAAGGTCCAATGGAAGGACCAGCGATCGATTTTGAGCTTCAGGTGACCAAGTGGATTGTACCTTTTCGAGAGCGTCTTTCTTTCTAGAAGACAAAATGACCCGGGCTCCTTTTGACGCCCATTGCGTCGCAGCAGCCTCTCCGATACCACTGCTGGCCCCGGTGACCCAAACCGTTTTTGGATTTAGCTCAGATGTCAATGTTAGCGTATTTCGCATTCTCCTCGATGAATGCCCGCCGCGGGGGTACTTCGTCGCCCATCAGCATGGAGAACACGTGGTCCGAAGCTGCAGCATTTTCAATGGTGACTTGTCGCAACGTTCGGTTCTCGGGGTTCAAGGTCGTATCCCAGAGTTGCTCTGCATTCATTTCACCGAGACCCTTGTAGCGCTGAATTCCGATTCCCGTATCGCTGCCTGAACCCGATTTAAACTGTTCGATCAATCGATCTCGCTCGTTATCATCCCATGCGTAAACCTGTCGAGATCCTTTCTTAACCAAATAAAGAGGCGGAGTTGCGATGTAGATGTATCCGTTCTCAATCAACTCTTTCATATGACGGAAGAAGAAGGTGAGGATCAAGGTTTCGATGTGACTGCCATCCACATCCGCGTCGCACATGATGACGATTTTGTGGTAGCGAAGTTTGGTCAAATTCAAGGCGCGTTCGTCCTCTTCCGTGCCCAGTGATACGCCCAGTGCAGTATAGATGTTCTTAATCTCTTCGTTCTCGAAGATTTTGTGCTGCATGGCCTTTTCTACATTCAGGATCTTACCACGAAGTGGCATGATCGCTTGATTGTTTCGATCACGGCCTTGCTTCGCTGTTCCACCAGCGGAATCTCCCTCCACTAAAAACAATTCACACAAGGCGGGATCTTTTTCAGCACAATCCGCCAATTTACCAGGCAATCCAGAACCGCTCATAACGGTCTTTCTTTGCACCATTTCACGGGCCTTGCGAGCGGCGTGCCGTGCTTGTGCCGCAAGAATTACTTTGCTAACAATGGTTTTAGCATCGCTCGGGTGCTCTTCCAAATATGCTTGCAGCATGTCGGACACAGCTTGGCTGACAGGCGCGCTTACCTCGGCGTTGCCCAGTTTGGTTTTCGTTTGGCCCTGAAATTGCGGCTCAGCAACCTTGACACTGACCACCGCTGTAAGTCCTTCACGGAAGTCATCTGCTGAAATGTCGAACTTGAGCTTATCCAGCATTCCACTGGATTCAGCGTACTTTTTCAAGGTGAGTGTTAGGCCGCGCCGGAAACCGCTCAGGTGTGTTCCGCCTTCGTACGTGTTGATGTTGTTGACATACGAGAATAGATTTTCAGAGAATGACGTGTTGTACGTCATTGCGACTTCCACCGGCACGCTGTTTCGCTCTCCGCTCACGTGAATGACCTCTGAAATAAGGGGTTCCCGGTTGGAGTCGAGGTAGGTGACAAAATCTTTTAGCCCTTCTTGAGAAAAGAAAGTCTCACGGACAAAGCCTTGATCATTTCCTTCGTCATCGACTACCGTGTTGCGCTCATCGGTCAGGGAGAGAGTCAATCCTTGGTTGAGGAAGGCCAATTCTCGTAAGCGGTCTGCGAGGGTATCGTATGAAAAGACGAGCGTTTCGAAGATTTGTTCGTCCGGCTTAAATTCGACGGTGGTTCCGTTGCTAGTGGAGGTGCCAATTTCGCGAACAGGATACGATTCCTTGCCTCTGCAATACTCTTGTTCATACACCTTGCCATCCCTGTGGACTTCGGCCCGGAGAAGACTCGAAAGTGCGTTGACACACGATACCCCAACTCCGTGCAACCCACCAGATACTTTGTAGCTGTCCTTATCAAACTTTCCGCCCGCTCCAATTTTGGTCATTACGACTTGCAAGGCCGATACGCCCTCTTTCTCGTGGATGTCCACCGGAATTCCACGTCCGTTGTCAATAACGCGGATGGCGTTTGATTCGGTGATGGTGACATCAATGGTATCACAATGCCCCGCGAGGGCTTCATCGATGGAATTATCAACGACCTCGTAAACAAGGTGGTGTAATCCTCGAACACCCACGTCACCAATGTACATGGAAGGCCTCATGCGCACATGTTCCATGCCTTCCAAGGCCTGGATATTGCTTGCGTCATAAAGATTGGTGCCCTTGGGCTTGTTTACGTCCTCGTTCTGGTTTTCTTCCGCCATAATTCGCGTCTTTCAAGTTGGTCTGAGCTTCCACTCAGTATAATCCTTAAAAATACGGGAAACGCTAATAATTACTGAGGTTTCAGCTGAATTAATGCCGGCAGTTTTCCACAAGATTTACAGGGTTCCTCACAAGTGCGCTTGCTCCCTTAAAATGCGAAGCTAAATCCGAGTTGAAACCGGGTGCCTTGGCCATTGTAACCAGCGAATGTGGGATTGGCTTGGTTCAAAAGATTTTGTCCGGATACCCAGGCGTTTAATCGGGCATTGTAGAGGTAATCGATCCGCATATCCCATTGCAGAAAGTCGTTCATCTCATAGGCATACCCCCAAGCAGTTGCCGAACTAGTTTCAATGACCTCGGGGTCATTGACGTCCAATGTTGCGGACTTCAACCCTCTTCTGCCAGTTTGCACGTTGAGACTTGTTAGGATGCGGAGCTTTTGCTTAATGGTATGTTGCACGGATCCGTTCACTTCGAATGTCGGGAGATTCCATGCGCTCATTTCATTGAAGGAGGAATCGCGCACGGTGTAGGTGTGCTGTTGAACTTCTCCAGTGAATTCGGTGGATTGCCCCAATTTCCAAGTGGCATTCGCTTGGAGGGTTGTAATGGACAAGTCCTGGTACAAGGGGCGGAAGTAAGCTCCATCACCAACGTGGGTGTTTGGCGCCCAAAATAAATGCTGATTGCGACGGCTGTGTTCGGCACTTACGTGGAAGGCGATGGCCGATGTGATGGAACCGCGCATTCCTGCTTGTAGATGGATTGTTTCGTAGGTATTCTGCCAAGTTTGTCCGGAGTCCGCAGGCGAGGGGGAGGGGACGAAAGGGTTCTCGGCAAGCACGGTCTCGTAGCGATTTTGGTCGATTCCCCCTCCGAGTTTGACATACGGAACAAATAGATTTTGGAGCAGTCCAATGGACGCTTCAATTTCCGGTACAAACAGGAACGGTTGTTGGCCTTGGGCATCCACCCACATTCCAAAGCCAAACGACGTCTTCAGTTGCTTAAAGTCCCGCATTGCACGGGTGTGGAGGTCGAAAACGGCTTGCTTCTGCGGTGTCAAAATGAACCCTTCACTGTTTCGGTTCAACCGATCGATGTTGGCGTGCATGACTAAAGAAACCGGTGTTTCCTCCAGTGATCCTTGCATTTGAAAGTGAACATCAAGGTTCTGTTCTTTCACGTTCTGGTCATTCCAGAACACACCGTAATCTAAGGTCGATTGATGCTTCCATTTTTGTCGGCTTTGATCTTGACTACCGAATTCAAGTTGCGCATGCCAAGCGTTAAAGACCACCGAATCACCGCTGCCAATGGAAACAGAGTCGATGGTATGAAACCCCTCTTCACGTCCATAATAACTCACAAGATTGCGCGTGTAATTGGACTGGGCTGCGACGTATGTTTTTTTCAAAAATCGTTTGTACCAACCGGCCCATTCGTTGGTGCTGAATCGCTGCGGTATGGGAGAAGATTCGAGTAAGCCAATGAATCCATCTCGGGTTGAACGATGACTCGCCTCCGTACCCCAGGTCTGATTTCTTGAACGCAAATCGGTGTAGCTGACTAACATGGAGGGGCTGAGAAAATTTCCCATTCCCACTTCTCCAAAACCACGGTAGAGCAATGGCAAAGGCTCTTCGATTTTAAGGCGTTTGGGGCGTTCTCTCTCCCAAACTGGCTGAACGTTTTTGCGGGTGGGCAGCACGCTGTAGGAAAAGTCGGCTTTTGAACGGGTTATCGTGGCGGGTTGTGGCCAGTGCATTTCTTTATGTGCATCTCGAAGTAACACTTCGCGAACGCCTGTAAACGTGACATTTAAATCTAAGGTGTCCGACGATACGGTGGACGCGAGCGAACTGCAAGGAATTGCCACTGCAATCAAAAGTTTAGTCCATTGATTTGGCATCATCATTCGGTGATTTCAGGGGTGGATGAAAGGCTGTCTTGAGCGGACGTGGAATCTGAAGGATTGAGTTCAGCTAATTCAAGGCGGTCGATTTCGAGCAGTTTGCGCTTCGCTTCTTTTCTGATGTCTTCATTTTCGACGAATTCCAAAATGCTCTCTGCAGTGGCTCGAGCTTGAAACCAATCTTCTAGAGCGATGTAGGTGTCAATGAGAAGCAGAAAAGCTCGGTGCTTCCAGTTACTATAATTGGCGAAGGCGGAAATAAAGGCGAACAGGGCAGACTCGGTCTCGGCATAGTTTCCTGCGATGAATTCCATTTCGCAGAGCAAGAACTGACATTCAGCACCTCGTGTGCCTCCCAAGGCGCTGACGGCTTGCAAATCCGGTCGCGCTGTATCGTAGAGTTCAGCGTCGTAGTTGATTTTTGCTCGCCAATATTGGGCCGTGCGTTGAATGTCCGTGGGTGTATTCGCATTGCTGATGACCTGATCCGCATAGGACAGGGCCTTTTCCGCCTCGTCTAACAAATAATGACACCGCATTAAACCTATGCGTGCTTCAAGAACATTCTCTTGCAAAAAGCTCACGCTTTCTAAGGTCTTATAATGCATTTTGGCGCCAGCTAAGTCTTGGCTGTTCCAGGCGATGGTCGCGGCTCCGAGAGCTGCAGGTTCGGTGTAATCATTCACAGGTTCGGCAAGCACCGTTTCAAACGCTTGCCGCGCAGCGTCAAAACTCGCTTGGTCGTACGCACAATTTCCCAGAAAAAAATGAGCTTCAACCCAGAATGCACCGCGGTTGTAGTCATTGATGTATTCGGAAAGACGCATTACGGCTTTGTCGCAATTGCGCTCAAGAGCTGCTTCCCGAGCAGCATTGAATAGCCGCTCTTCGATTTCATCTGTATTCAGCCCGACCCCTGCGGGCAGATCGCCAAGGAGTCCTTGGTCAATCAAGACCGGTTCCACAATATTATAAGCATCACTCGCAATGCCATCGCTTCCATACTGTGTCCGGATAATGTCCCACAAGCGCAGTACTTCCTCTGGCTGGTTTGTTTTCATGGCAATTAAGCACAAGTCAACCAGGGCATTTTTGCTTTTGAGCGCCTCTGGAAATTCTGTTCTCAAGCGATTGAGATGGTCTAGAGCAGCTGCCAGCTGATCTGATTCAATCTCGGCCCTCGCAATAGAATAAAGGGCCTCTGGGAGATAACTTGTAGGAGTTTGCGTGGCGATCAATGCACTCAGTTCAGCGATTTGGAATTCTGGCTGATTGAGCGAAGCGAAACATTCAGCACGCTGGAACCTGGCATAGGCCTCATCTTTTTCGCTCGAGGCAATTACTTCACCATAATAACGTGCGGCAGGATTGAATTCTTTGTTCACGAAATAGCAATCTGCGACCCGAAGCTTTGCGTCTGCATGGTTGCCAGATTCTTTGTCCTCTGTGCTTTTCAGGTATCCACGAAAAGCGCTCAGGGCATCGAGGTAAAGACCGCGCTTGAACAGGGCGTAACCGCGAGCATACATCCCGTTGGCATAATGGACGCTTTTGAACGCGCCGGGTGCCGATTCAAATGCTGCGTAATGCGCCGTTGCTGCGACATAATTCTCTTGTAAGTAACTCGCTTCACCTTGCCAAAAGTGAGATTCAGCTGCTAAAATAGGATCGTAGGGGTAGGTGCGCGCTGATTCGAAATACGCATGAGACTCTTCGTACGCTGCTGCGCGGAAAAGCTCGACACCGCGGTTGTACGAGACCAATTGATACGCTTTTTTGACTTCGGGTGTTTTGGTGCCAATTTGCTCCAATGCTGCCAACGCTCGCTCGTAGTTTTTGGATGACATATATACCTCGAGTAAGAAGCCATATGCCTCGTCATTGCGACGGGAATTAGGGTATTCAGCCAAATACCGTTCAATCGCTACAACAGCATCATCAAAAGGATTGAAGGTCAATTCATACGCGAGTTTTGCATAACTAAAAAGAGCGTCTTCTTGCACATCGGAGTCAAAGCCCAATTCAGATGCTTTTTTGAAGGAAGTTTTGGCCTTACTCTTTTCATCCAGCGCTAGATAGCACGCTGCAGCATGGTAATGAGCCAGCTGAGCCATGTCATCGGTATCGCGCACGACCAGAGCAAAACACGTCAGGGCTTTGAGATATGACTCAGCCTGATAATAAGTGTATCCCATCTGGTAAGAGAAATCCCTTGTTCGTCCGGATCCACGAGCTTCGTGATAGGCTACTTCCAGGTAGGGCAGAGCTGATAAGAAGTCTTGCATTTTATACAAAGCATCTCCAACAAGGCGTGAAATATCCGCCCGCTGGGAGTCTTTCATTTTGATCTCATCCGAAAACACGACGGGTGCGTAATCGATCAACCGGTCGTATTGCTCTGTTTCATGCAGCAACTGAGCAATGTAGATGGGCACAACGTTTTTTAATGCGGGATCATCCGCTAGGGATTGGAACCCTTCCAAGGCAACTTGCGGCTGGCCTTTGATGTATGAGATGTGGCTGAAATAATAGCGCGCCGGTTCACGAAACTTGGTCAACGCATCTTCCGCCTCCATGACAGCAAACAAATCCAGTCGTGCTTCCTCATACTCCTCCAATTCGAAGTAGGCGTGGCCTCGCTTGAATTGCCACTCCAGTTTTTGAGCGGGCTTCATGCGCAGCGTGCTCAACCCATCAAAGGCGGCTGCCGCATCTTTCCAATCTTTTTTGCGGTATAAAAAATTTGCAAAATCCCACTGTGCCTGTCGACCAAGTGGATGTTCGGGGTACCGTTTCAGGAATCGCTCAACGCGTTGCTCGGCATCTTGATGCTGCAGTTGAATTGCACACGACGTGGCTCGGTATTCGGCCAAAGCCAATTGAGAAGCAGGAGCCTCGTTGTTGTGGACTCGCCATTCATCATAATGATGCTGTGCAGCACTGAGCTTATTGTGTTCCCAAAAGTGGCTGGCGCGCTCCCAATCTGAAGGATTGGAGGGTTGACCAATCCCAAAGAGGGGCAGCAAATGAACGCAAGCAACGGCGGTCAGGAGGGCGTGGAATCGTTTCATGAACTTCAGAAGTCTTACCTACCGAAGGTACCGAGCATGGCCTCCTTCGCTGGATCAAGTTGGTGAAGTTCTCAACGCACTGGTGTGCCTTTTTCTGTTGCTCTTTTTCACAAAAAAATGCATCATCGACCGCTTTCTCCTGAAGGAGGATGAGCGGAGTTTACTCTTCGTCTCCTGCCATGGGGGCTCCTGAAGGAACGTCAGCGATCATCACGCCTGCGGCTTCAAAGGCCAATTCAAATGCAGGTTCAGTGACGGCATTGATTTCTTCTTGTGATGCCCCGGCATCTTCGAGCAGGTGCATCTGCATTTCCACCGACACCGTGTCGTAATACGCTTCGCCTGAAAAGAAGGCGGTTTTCCCTTGAAGGCTGTCTTTGGGGACGAAAAACGCGTGGTCTTTCATGAAGACCAAAACAGTGTCATCGTATGGTCCTTTTACACTCATCCAGCATCCCATGGTCATGCAACTTTGCACAATTTCAGCTTCAAATAGCCCTGCAACGGCTCCTGACTCATCCAGTTGAGCGGCGGCAGATTGCATCGAAATCCGGTCTTCATAAGCATGAATGGAGTCTCCATAGAAGGACCAAGAGGAGGATTCGATTGAAGCAGGGTTGGCTTCAGAATTTGATTGGCAAGACGTCAACGCCATGAGCGAGACCAGAAAGGAGAGAAGGGCGGAGGTACGGATCATGCGATAAATTTCGCTATTCTAGGGCGGTATTCGATGTTGGAGCTCAATTTTTTAACTCTATCTCGAACTCTGTCCGCCTATTTAAGCTGCGCCCTTCGGCAGTGGAATTGGATGCGATAGGGCTCGATTGTCCTAGCCCTTCGTAGGTAACCTGTGCGGAGGCGACCCCATAACCGATGAGCGACTGGGCTACTGCTTGGGCGCGCTGCTCCGAGAGCAGTTGGTTTTCTTCCGGGTTTCCCCGGTCATCAGTATGCCCTTTAATTCTTACTCCAACTGCTTCATTCCGAAGGAGGTATGCCGCGAAAATCTCGAGCATCAACTCGCTCGTGCGATTGATGGTAGAGGAATTTGTTCCAAATTGAATGTCTCCGATTTCGAAGGGCTCTCCATCTTTTGAGGGGGCAAGTTCAATGTCGGTTGAAACGCGATCTTCCCGCGGCGAACTGGATTCGTGATCATAGATTACTCGCGCCTCAAAAGCGATCCCATCAGCTTCTGCAACCAGCAGAACATCTTCTTCTGAGCTTGCTCTTACCACGGAGGCAAAATGTCCATCACGCCCATCGAATTTTATTTCTTGTACTTCCTTGGATTGAGCATATTGAAGATAAAGTCGCGCTCCATCAGGCACTTCTTGGTCTGGATCGTCTAAACTGCCTTGAACGATGAATACATTCTCTGGCTTAAATTCTGGAGGCACTTGAAATCGAATGATATCCATAGCTTTCGTCCCATCGCGGCGTCCAGCAAAGTAGGCCTCACGTCCATTGGTGCTCACGACCAGTCCATGCTCGTCGCCCTCTGTATTCAGCGGAGTACCAAAATTCACTGCAGCCCCCCAGGCACCGCTCGTATCCTTTTTGCACATCCAGATGTCATAACCACCGCCGCTGGGCGTTCGATCACTCGCGAAATAGAGGGTGTGCCCGTCGGGATGCAAGAATGGAGCCTTGTCATTAAAATTAGAATTGACCGGACTGGGAAGGGAAGTGGGAGTTGTCCAGTCGCCAGATTCATTGCGAATGGACCACCAGATATCCATGGTGGGGTTGCCATTTTGGTCGGTACGGCTGTTCGCATTGACACCCGCAAAATAGAGTTCCTTTCCGTTTGCACTTAGAGCTGGCTGAGCCTCCCACCCGTCCGGTGTGTTGATGGCATCAAGAGGCACCAGAGGTTCCCAAGCATAAAAGAATGCACCGTCGTCATCTCGGTCGATAATTTTATAGGAGGTGAAAAACAAATCGATGTTATCCGGGTATTTAGAAGTTGGATTTGCGGCTGCGATATAGAGCTCTCTGTTGTCGACAGAAATGCTTGCACCGCCGTAACGGGTTCCGGTATTGAAGGGGCTTTCTAGCGGAATTCCCGCGTCAAAATCTTCATCTGGTTCGCGTTCGGCGACATGAAAAACTTCAGACTCCGTTGAAACCACATCTCCCTTGGCTTTGTAGCGCATACGCCGCGTGAAAAACAGCATGGACCCATCAGGCGAAAGTGCGGGCAGAAATTCGTCGGTTGACGTGCTCACAGGTTGAACGGGCTCTGGGGTATAGCGGCCTTCATTTTTTTGGAAGTCCATGTAGAAAGAAATCAACGGCATGACCTCTTCCACTTCGAGCATTCGCTTGGTTCGATGTTTGCCTAAGACTTCTTCGGAAGCAGCAGGAAATCGAATGTATTCAGTGAAACTCGATAGTGCTTTGGCATAATCCCGGTCGGCATAGGCGATCGCGCCTACCATATACCAGGCGTCTGCGCGATAATAGGGGCAGCGGTCCACCAGTATTTCCAGCGGGATTTGAGCAGGATAAAAACTGCCGCGAGAGCGTTTGATGCTATTGAATTCGAGTTTGCCCCATTCGAACAGGCAGGCCATGCATAATTCATCCTCCTCAAATGCCGCTTCCAGGAATTCCACACGTTCTGAGCGCTCGTATTTGGAGCCATTTTGGCCTTTTTGGAGCCATTTCATCGCCTTTCCTTCGGGAACATGATCGCATTCTGGTTCCTCATCGTCCCATTGAGCGAGGGAAGAGGTGCATCCAATAAAAGAGAGTAGAGCGATAAAAAGCAGGCGACACATGAGGGAAAATGATCTTATTCAGCAGGCGGCGACAGCTCCCCTTCGGAGGCAGCTATAATGGATGATACAGCGCCATCTCCGGTGACATTGACCACGGTACGGCACATATCCAAGATGCGGTCAATGGGGAAGATGAGCGCAATCCAAGCGGGGTTTAATCCCACGCTTTCGAGCACGATAATCATGAGAACCAATCCCGCTGAAGGCACTGCCGCAGCTCCGATTGAGGCGAGCGTCGCTGTCAAAACAATCACAGCCTGTTGGGTCCATTCCAATTCAACCATGTGAAATTGAGCAAGAGCAACAACCGCAATGGCCTGGTACATACTTGTTCCGTCCATGTTGACGGTCGCCCCAATGGGAAGTACGAAGGACGATGTTCGGGTGCTTACCCCCAGCCGTTCATGAACGCATTGCATGGTAACGGGCAGTGTTGCCACCGAACTCGACGTTGAAAACGCTGTGAGTTGCGCATCTCGCATGCCACTTTGGAACCGCTTCCAGGTGAGTTTTTTAATGGACAGAGCGACGAGCGCGGGATAAAAAACGAACACCATGAATCCAAGGCCTAGTACCACCACAAGGCCATACCGCATTAAGAAACTCAGCAACTGTTTCAGCATTTCGGGCTCAGAACCTGCGGCCTTTACAATTTGCCCAGCCATCAAGGCAAACACAAAAAACGGCATGGCTTTCATTACGACCCAAACCATCTGAATAAATACTTCGTTCAACGAATCAATCGCCCGGGTAAGCGGTGCCTTTTTTTCATTGGGCAATCCGACAACCACAACGCCAAAGAAAATGGCGAAGAAGATGATTTGCAGCATGCTCATATCGACCAGTGACCCAAAAATGTTTTTTGGAACGACGTCCACCAAGGGTTGAAGGGGCCCCGATTTTTTCGTCTTGGAAGCCTTCGTCAGTTTGTCCGTCACCCACTCGCTGGATGCGGCTTCTTCTTGCGCAATGAGCTCTACCAAAGCGGCGTTGGATGGATCATCCACCATGCGGATGTCATCGAGCGCCTGGATTCCATTCGCGTCCCGCCAAAGCTCATACCGTATACGGTTTGCGTCCAGTAATTCTGGGTCCGCGCCAGCCCCTGGTTTGAACATGTTGACCAAGATGAGCCCGATGACCACGGCGACCATTGTCGTTAAGACGTAGGTCACCAACGTTTTGATGCCCATCCTGCCCAGCTTTTGGATGTTGCCCAAACTGGTTACCCCACTGATGATGCTGAATAATACGAGCGGCACGGCAATCAACTTCAATAAATTGATGAAAATGTCGCCAAACGGCTGGATATAAGCCAAGGTGAAATCATTCCAACCCAATGTCACGCTCATCCAAGCGTATGCCACTCCGAGTATGAGGCCGATAATAACCTGCCAGTGTAATGCCAATCCCTTCATTGGACTAAATTAAGGACTGACCGGGCTCCTTCCTGCCTGATTTTAGAGCCGAGACGTGCGGTTTATCAACCAATGGTCAGCCAATACTAACAACGCCATGGCCTCAACCAGTGGCACGGCACGGGGCAAAACGCACGGGTCGTGCCTTCCTTTTCCTTCAATCTCTACAGGGTCTCCTTCGATATTGATGGACTGTTGAGGTTGAATGAGTGTTGAGACGGGCTTGAATCCCACCCGCAGGATCAAGTTTTCGCCATTGGTGATGCCTCCCTGGATGCCGCCGCTGTGATTGGATTGGGTTCGAGGATTGCCCTGCTCATCGGTGGTCCAGGGGTCGTTGTGTTCAGAACCACACATGAATGTTCCAGCAACGCCAGAACCGATTTCCATGCTTTTGACAGCAGGCAGGCTCCACATTGCTTGTGCAAGCGAAGCTTGAAATTTATCGAAAACAGGGCTGCCGAGTGCGCTCGGCATGTTTTGGCACACCAGGACGACGGATCCTCCAACGGTATCCCCTGATTTGCGCATCATTTCGATGCGTTCCTGCATAGCGACCGCAGTCGAAGGGTCAGGGCATCGGGTGGGATGGGAATCCACTTTATCCGATGGGATGTACGTTGGTTCAAAGGGGACAACGAGGTCTTGAACACGATCAACGTATGCGCTGCATTCTAGCCCCGTAATCTTGAGCAACTGCCGTGCCACAGCTCCTCCAACCATCCGACATGCGGTTTCACGAGCGGAAGATCGGCCGCCCCCGCGGTGGTCGCGAACGCCGTATTTGTTATCGTAAGTGTAATCTGCATGTGAGGGACGGTAAGCATCGGCAAGGTGATCATAGTCTTTGGACCGTTGATCTGCGTTGCGGATGACAAAGCCTATAGGCGCGCCTGTTGTGCGGCCTTCAAACAAGCCGCTCAACCATTCTACGGTGTCAGATTCTTTGCGTTGCGTGGTGAGCGAAGACTGACCGGGCCGTCGTCTGTCTAGTTCGCGCTGTACCGCTTCCTTATCCAATTTCAATCCAGCGGGACACCCGTCAATTACGCCACCAATGGCTGTCCCATGGGACTCACCGAACGTAGTCAATTTGAACAAGGTGCCGATGCTATTTCCTGCCATGGTCCAAATTTACGCAAGCAGCGAGGGGTTTGCTACCTTGCAGGCATGCGAATGCTATGGAAGAACATCAAAGGACTGGTTGGGGCATATGAATCACCGCCAAGTCGACTTAGTGGAAGTGAAATGGCGGATTTTCCGGTGCTCCAAAATGCTTGGTTGGCTATTGATGCAGGAAAAATTGCTGATTTTGGCCCGATGGAAACCTTTCCTGGCATTGTCGATTGGACCGGTCTGGAAGTTGTGGATTGCGAAGGTCGCTATGTTCTGCCTGCTTGGTGTGACAGCCACACTCACTTGGTTTTTGCCGCTCCGCGTTCCAAGGAATTTTTGAGCCGACTGCAAGGGAAAACGTACCACGAGATCGCGGAAGCAGGGGGTGGCATTTTAAACTCAGCAAGGGCTTTACAATTGATGCCGGAGGATCAGCTCTTCGAGGAGGCTCTGGTCCGATTGAAGCGGGCGATTCAAACGGGAACAGGAGCGATTGAGATTAAAAGTGGATATGGCTTAGACGGTGAAGCTGAATTGAAAATGCTGCGGGTGATTCAGCGACTGAAGGAAGCTGTGAGCATTCCAGTTCGCCGAACGTTCTTAGCGTGCCATGCCGTTCCGGAAGGGAATTGGACCGCTGAATCGTGGACGCGCTATGCCGTGGAGGACTTGTTGCCGCGGGTCCAGGCAGAGGGGCTGGCGGATTATGTAGATGCGTTTTGTGAAAAGGGCTATTTCGGTCTGGAAGAGTTGGCCTTGTTACTTGATGGAGCGACCCAACATGGCCTTGCAGCGAAGGTGCATGTGAATCAATTCAATGCATTGGGTGGTGTGGCATTCTGCGCGAATGCCAACGCGGTGTCGGTGGATCATCTCGAAGTGTTAAACCCCGAAGATGTCGAAGCGCTGAAGTCCAACGCTGCGTCAGGCACCATGGCATGTGCTTTGCCGGGTTGTTCGTATTTCCTCGGAATCCCGTACACCCCGGTTCGGGAGTTGATCCAGGCAGATATTCCGGTGGCTATTGCGACGGATTTTAATCCGGGCTCTGCGCCTTCTAGCAACATGGAGCGTGTAGTCCAGTTGGCCATCCTCAAGATGAAGATGTTACCACTTGAAGCCCTTGCCGCTGCGACGCTCAATGGAGCGGCCGCAATGGATGTGTCCGACCGGGCCGGCGTGATTGCTCCGGGGAGGGCGGCAAATATTTTGGTAACCAAGCCCATGGATGGCTTGGAAGGGTTTGCTTATGATTTTGGTGAACATGCGGTGGAAAAGGTGTTCATCGATGGCATAGAAGTTTGAATTGATTCCGCGCGGCCACGCGTATTTTCGGAAGGTAAAAAAGTGAAAACAATGCAACGTTTGGTTGAATGCGTGCCCAACATTTCAGAAGGGCGCAACAAGGCCGTTATTGATGCGGTCGCTCAGGTAGTTGAAACAGTAGAGGGCGTCCGCTTGCTGGACGTGGATCCGGGAAAATCGACCAATCGAACGGTCATCACATTTGTGGGTCCTCCTGAGCAAATTGGTGAGGCAGCGGTCCGCCTGATCAAAAAAGCTGCAGAATTGATTGACATGCGCAAACACCGGGGCGAACATCCCCGAATGGGAGCCACCGATGTGTGCCCGTTTGTTCCCGTGAGCGGTGTGACTATGGAAGAATGCTCGGCAATCGCCCATGAGGTTGGGAAACGCGTAGGAGAGGAGTTGGGCATTCCCGGGTACTTCTACGAGTCGGCGGCTAAGGTTTCGACCCGCAGAAATTTGGCATATTGTCGAAAGGGTCAATACGAGGGATTGGCCAAATTGGAGAGTGCAGACGGTGCTCCGGACTTTGGTCCTGCCGTTTGGAACGAGCAGACTCAACGAACCGGCGCAACGGCTATAGGAGCGCGCGATTTCTTAATTGCGTACAACATCAATTTAAACACGACCAGTTCTCGCCGCGCGAACGCCATCGCCTTTGACATCCGCGAATCTGGAAGGGTAAAGCGAGTCGGCGGACCGGGGAGCGAAGTAGCGAAGGACGCTCAAGGCGACCCCGTTCGTATTCCGGGTTCATTGAAAGCGGTGAAGGGCATAGGCTGGTACATCGAAGAGTACGGAATTGCGCAGCTCTCCCTGAATCTGACAAACATCCAAATTACGCCTGTTCACATCGCTTTTGATGAAGCATGTTCGAGGGCTTTAGCACGCGGAATTCGGGTGACGGGTTCAGAATTGGTCGGGCTCTTGCCACTTCGCGTGCTCACCGATGCGGCGGATTACTTCTTGAAGAAGCAACAGCGGAGCTTGGGCATCCCGGATGCAGAGAAGGTCAAAATCGCCGTAAAATCCCTGGGTTTGGATGATTTGGCGCCTTTTGATGCCAACAAACGAGTGATTGAGTACTTGATTGCTGACGCAGGACAAACCCCTTTGTTGGATTTGACATTGGGAGCATTTGCTGAAGAGACTGCGTCGGAAAGTCCTGCACCGGGTGGAGGCTCGGTTGCTGCTTATTCGGCGACCATGGGGATTGCATTGGCGACCATGGTTGCGAATTTGTCCGCTCATAAACGTGGGTGGGATGATCGCTGGCAGGAATTCAGCGAAGTGGCGGAAAAAGGAATTAAACTGCAGCAGCAGCTCGCGGTGTTAGTCGACGCGGATACAGCTGCATTCAATGCAATTATGGAAGCGTATGGAATGCCGAAGAATACGGAGTCCCAGAAAGCTGATCGGAACGAAGCCATTCAATCAGCCACCAAAAACGCAATTGAAGTTCCTATGCAGGTGGCGCGATTGGCGGCAGAATCCATGGAGATTGCGCATCAAATGGCCCTGACTGGAAACCCCAATTCTATTACGGATGCAGGAGTAGGGGCGATGGCCATTCGCACAGGAGTGAAAGGAGCGATCCTCAATGCCCGCGTCAACATTCAAGACTTGCAAGACGAAGCGTATTCTACACAGGTGCAAAAGGAGTGTGCTGAACTGACCTCATCCATCGATGCAGCAGAAGCGGAAATACTTCAGCGCGTCGACGACGTGCTCAACGGCTAGTGCATGGCCAGCTTACATGTCCGGATTACTCCGGCATAACTCAAGAAAAAAGGCCTGCTTCTAAGCAGGCCTTTTTTGGTTTAGTGAGTTAAGCAATTCTTTTATTTGGCAACATTCCGGCGCTCCTTGATGCGCGCAGCCTTACCAGTCAATTCACGCAAATAGTAAATTCGCGATCGGCGAACTTTACCGCGCTTATTCACTTCTATGCTATGGATCATTGGAGAGCAAACAGGAAAGACCCGCTCTACTCCAACGCCTGATGCCATTTTGCGTACTGTGAAGGTCTCAGTCGTGCCAATCCCGCGACGTTGGATAACAACACCTTGGAATTTCTGCAATCGCTCCTTGCTCCCTTCTATAATCTTAATCGTTACCGAAACGGTATCCCCGGCACGGAAATCCGGCCATTCTGGGGTTTCGACCAACTTGCTTGCAATATCCTTGATGCGGTCCATAATCTTCGCTTTTTCGACTCCCGTGAATTGGGGTGCAATATTACAAATAATCCTTGTACGTTCGGAATACTTTTTCAGGAATCTTTATCTAATAAATCCGGTCGCCGAGATTTTGTCCGCGCGTAGGCCTGTTGCTCCATCCATTTTTCAATGGCCGCATGGTCGCCCGACCGCAATATTTCGGGCACTTCCCACCCGTTATAATTGGCAGGCCGAGTGTAAATCGGCGGAGCGAGCAGGTCGTCTTGAAAGCTGTCCGTGAGCGCGCTTTGTTCGTCTCCAATTGCTCCAGGGAGTATGCGTACAATCGCATCTGTCAATACGGCTGCTGCGAGTTCTCCTCCGGATAAGACGTAATCTCCAATCGAGATTTCGAGTGTGACAATGTGCTGGCGAAGTCGTTCGTCGATGCCCTTGTAATGCCCGCAGATCATGATGATGTTTCCTCCAATAGACAACTGGTTTACCCGTGCTTGCTTTAGCTGCTCTCCATCTGGAGTGAGGTAGATGATTTCGCTGTAGGTGCGCTGTTGCCGCAGTTCATTGATCGCATCCAGGATGGGCTGGATGGTCATGACCATGCCCGCGATGCCTCCGAACGGCTCATCGTCTACCTTTTTATGCTTGTCTTTGCTCCAGTTGCGAATGTCATGCACGCAGATTTCGACCACTCCACTGTCCTGGGCACGTTGAATGATGCTGTCAGCAAATGGACTTTCCAGCAATTTGGGAACAACCGTGAGGATGTCGATGCGCATGGTGATTGGATTGAATTCAAATTTACGGTAAGACGGATTTGCTCGCCCGTGAAATCAAAGAAACTCGCGCTCAAGTTCTACCTTTGGTATTCAGTATGAAAAGATGAGGGATAGAAAAGAGTACAGCGCAGTTGTCAGCCATCCATTTCATGTGTTTAACGGAATCTTTTTGACCTTGCCGTTGGATGGAATTCGGCAAACGGGCCTGCGGGTTCCATTGCTTCAAGAGGCGTGTGATCTCGGACTGGAGGCGGCGAAGACTCCCGAAGAAATTTTGACTGGTTTTTTCGCATCTCAAGGGTTGCTTGACGCAGCAGGTCAATCGGATTTGTTATTCCGAATCATTCAGTATGTGGAGCGGCAGGTCGTTTTGGTGGATGCTTTAGAGGATGCGAGGTATGCGCAATTGAACGATCTAGGAGGAGCGGAGTCATTGCAGAGTTTCATGCAGCGCATTCGTCGCCATAGGAAGGAAGAGGACCTCAAAGAGTTGCTCAATGAATATGCTGTTCGCGTCGTATTGACCGCTCATCCTACGCAGTTTTATCCAGGAAGTGCCCTCGCCATCATTACCGATTTGGCCAAAGCAATGGAGGAAAACGATTTGGTGAGCATAAGGAAGTTGCTGCATCAATTGGGGCTTACGCCATTTTTCCAGTCGGAACCACCGACCCCATTTGACGAGGCGGTTCGCCAAACCTGGTACTTAGAGAATGTGTTTTATCACGCGGCTCCAGAGTTGTATGCTCGTGTGGCACAGACCTTGGAAGATCCGTCAGGTGCTTCGCTCAGTGAAGGACTGATTACAATTGGTTTTTGGCCAGGGGGTGATCGCGATGGCAATCCATTTGTGGATGCTGACACCACATGGAATGTGGCTGAGCGGTTGAGGTTGACATTGCTTCGGTGTTACCGGAGAGAGATTCGTGATTTGCGCCGGAGGATTACGTTTAAGCATGTGGCAGCCAGGCTCGACCAATTGCAAGACCGAATTGAATTTGCGATGCTCCACCCTGAGAAAATGTCGTTGTCAGTGACGGATCTGTATAACGAGCTGGATGAAGTTGCCGATTGGGTATCGAAGCACTCCAATGGATTGTTTATAGAGAAAATTCGGGGTTTTCAGTTCAAATTAAGGCTCTTTGGTTTGCATTTTGCGAGTTTGGATATACGTCAGGACAGCCGAGTTATTCAACGAGCATTGGACGAGGCTCTCACCGCATGCGGAGAGGATGTGGAAGCATTTCGGGCGCAAACACGAGAACAGCAGGTGGATGCGCTGCTCAGTGAACAATGGACGGGAGGCGTGGATCAGTTGGAAAATGAGCGACACAATGACATCATTGCCTCATTTCGTACGATGGCCAAAATTCAGGCACATAACGGCGTGAGGGCGTGTCACCGCTTCATCATCAGCAATTGCAGAGGTGTTTTGGACGTTGCGGCCCTGGCGGCTTTGGCCAGAATGGCTGGGGTGAGTAAGACCGTCGACTTGGACATCGTTCCTTTGTTTGAAACCATTGCAGACTTGGCCCGTTCAGAATCTGAAATGCGCGAGATGTATGGTCATCCGGCCTATCGGGCGCACCTGAAGGCGCGTGGAGATCGACAAACGGTTATGCTCGGTTTCTCGGACGGAACAAAAGATGGCGGCTATCTCCAGGCCAATTGGTCCATCTTTGAAGCGAAGCGAAATCTCACGCGGTTGTCCCGTGAATCAGGCGTTACGGTCTTTTTCTTTGATGGTCGCGGTGGGCCTCCGGCTCGCGGGGGTGGAAACACCCATCGCTTCTACGCTTCACTCGGAGCAGACATTGAGAACAAAGAAATACAAACGACGATTCAGGGGCAGACGATCAGCTCCAACTTTGGGATTCCAAAATCGGCTGGCTTCAATCTTGAGCTATTACTCACGGCTGGGTTACAGAGCCGCATCTTTGATGATCCTCAGACGCACATCGACCAGAATCAAGGCAATCTCATCGGGCTTTTAGGTTCGAAGTCATTTGCCCATTACACGTCACTCAAGGAGCACCCCGAATTCATGAATTACCTCACGGAGTGGGGAACCCTCAAGTATTACGGGGAAACCAATATAGGAAGCCGTCCGACCAGCCGATCCAAGGATGGACCGTTGTCTTTCAGCGATCTTCGAGCTATTCCTTTCGTGGGTTCTTGGACACAATTGAAGCAAAACGTGCCCGGATTCTTCGGACTCGGTTCGGCTTTGGAATGGTTGGATTGTGAGGGCAGGATTGAGGAAGCGATTGATTTATACCGCGACAACGCATTCTTTCGTGCACTGATTGAAAACAGCATGCAGAGTATGATGAAGAGCGATTTTCGATTGACGGCACATCTTGCATCAGATCCTCAATATGGTGGCATTTGGACCATGATAAGAGATGAATTTGACCGCTCAAAGAAATGGGTGCTGCTCATTTCAGGTCAATCGACGTTGATGGAGCGAAATCCGCACATCCGTGAAAGCATTGCTTTGCGGGATGACATCATCCGTCCATTGTTGGTCATTCAGCACTTTGCTCTTGGTCAATTGGCTTCGAAGGAAGGGGCTTCCGATTGGGATGCCAAGGTGCTTAAGCGCCTGGTTGTCCGCTCCATGTTTGGCATCATCAATGCCAGCCGTAACGCCGTTTAGGCCGGAAGATGAGAAACAAAAGCGGCCCTTTTCGGAGCCGCTCAAATTTTCGAATCAGGTGTTGATTAGCTCCTCTTTTTACTGCTTCTCGTCTTCTTCTTCCTTCTGTTCTTCTTTTTCGTGCGTAAACCGCTGACCAGGTCCATTTCTTCAATCAAGTTGTTGGCTCCAGCAAACTTGTCAAGTATCCACATGACATAGCGGATGTCAACGGAGATGGTCCGTTGCAATTCAGTTTCAAAGGCGATGTCTCCGCTCATAGCTTCCCAGTTGCCATCAAAAGCGCAACCGATGAGGTCACCGTTGGCGTCGAGCACAGGAGAGCCTGAATTGCCGCCTGTGATGTCCGTACCGTGAATGAAGCAAACCACCAATTCACCCGATTCATCAGCGTACGGACCGAAGTCCCGACTGCGAATTAATTCATCCAATGCATCCGGCACGATGAATTCAGGGTTGGAGTTGTCCTTTTTTTCCAGCACGCCATTGGCCGTGGTAATGAAGTCATAATGCACCGCGTCCGCAGCCTTGTACGGAGCCACAGCACCGAAAGTCAACCGCATGGTGGAGTTTGCATCGGGCGCGATGGATTGGCCGGCATCCATTTCACGGAGGCCTTTGACGAACAAACGGTAGCCGCGGTTAAATTTATCTTCCGCAGGATTGGACATTCCAGCGAAGTAAGTTTGGATGGCACTGTTACCAACGATGATTCCGAGATCCTTATCCAGTTGTTCTTGGTCGGGATTCGCAATGAATGCAGCACAACGGCCTGCATCGACCAAAAAGCTTTGGGCATACATCTCATCCGCAAAACGATTGAAGTCATTTTTGTATTCTTCAGCAACCGTTCCAAAGAAAGAAGGGTGATAGGCTGGGTCGATGTCGTCACGGAATTTGGACATCAGCTTTACAAATAAATCTCGGTCCGTCGATTGGTCGTATTCTTTGAAGAAACCATCGGCGAAGTCGGTCATAGCCGCTTGTGTTGCCTTGACATCTTCAAGGTTGTCATTGAACAAACCAGCTGACATTTGCGCAAAGCGAAAGGCAAACAACGAAATGTCACTGCCAATGAGTCCTGCTTCCAATGCGTAAACCTTGCCCTGAACGCTTGCATCCGTGTCTTCGTAGTACGATTGAATTAAGTCGAGCGCTTCTCCGTATTCCGTTTTGCGGTCTTCGTTTTCGTTGACCCACTTGGTGAATCGAGCTTCCAAAGTGGCTTTCTTGGATTGGACATCCAGACGTTTCAATCCATTGGACTGACCGATATAGTACTTCCAGTAGTTTGCTGTTTGCGCATATTTGGCAGCATATTGGATGCGCACCGCAGGGTCAGCGTCCATGTGCTCCTTCATGGTCGTCAATTTTAAATCCCGGATGTCGACAACAGAAGGGTTGTACAGGCGAAGTGCTTGATCAATACCCCAGCTGCTTAAAAATCGGTCTGTGCTCCCAGGGTAGCCCATGATCATGGTGAAGTCCCCTTCAGATACACCGTCCATCGAAATGCGCAAGTGACGCTTGGGTTGGTAAGGAACATTCGATTCACTGTAATCAGCGGGTTCGTTATCAGCGCCTGCGTATATGCGAAGCATGGAGAAGTCTCCGGTGTGTCTTGGCCACATCCAGTTGTCGGTGTCACCTCCGTATTTTCCTACACTTTCAGGCGGAGCCGCAACCAAGCGAATGTCCCGGTACGTCTTGTATTCGAACAAATAGAATTCGTTGTCGTAGTAGAAACTCTTCAGTTGAAGTTCCTTCTCGCCATCGGGGTTCATTTTCTCCATGAACGCCTTTCGGGATTCGTCTATGGCGGCGTTGCGCTCCGCCTCATCCATCTCCATGGTTACATTTTGGAGTATGCGATCGGTGACATCATCAATGCGCACGAGAAAGCTGATGACAAAGTCATCGATGTGCATTTCTTGTGAGTGCGCTTTAGCGAAAAACCCGTCGGTGAGGTAATCGTTTTCGGTCGAACTGAACCCTTGAATCGCATCGTAGGCGCAGTGATGATTGGTCAAAACCAAGCCTTTGGATGAGATTACTTCTCCCGTGCACGACCCACCATTTAACCGTACAATGGCATCCTTAAGGCTCGCGTTGTTGATGTCGTAAATTTCTTCTGCGGTCAAGTTCAGCCCCATGCCTTGCATTTCGGCCATGGTGATGCGGTTGAGCATGTTGACAAGCCACATGCCTTCGTCGGCTCTCGTCGTCAATGCAGTGCTGAGCATGCTAATGGCCAGCAATAAAATTGTTGTTTGCTTCATGTTACTTCCGTTGTGTGTTCGTGATAGGTTGCCAATCGAGTGAAGCCATGGCTTCATCGAAAACGCCGTACAATGTACTCAATTCAGGGCCTTTGTACCGGTTCGTGACCAATTTGCCATAGAGGGTGGTCTTGGTAGAGGGCAAGTCCGTAATTCTTGGATTGTCGTAGAGCTCTCTCAATTCGAGGTATGCCGTCTTGTCAATTGCAGATTCGATTTGACCATTCCAGTCTGATGCAGAGAGAAGCATAGCTGCTGTATAGCTTCCGGTTTTTAGCTGTTCCAGCGGTCCTTCGCGAAAGGGGCGCGTTATTGTCATTTCACATTGTCCATTGGGTTGGACATGAAAAATGAATGCGGGACATGGACCAAAGCACAACGTCTTTTCGTAGAAAACCTCCTCAAATGCAACGGCTGCTGCATCTTGTTGGACAGAGCAGGCGGAGAGTGCGCACGCCAAGCCAAGGACGGTTGTGAATGTCAGAAAAGCACGGCTCATTTCCGAGATGATTTCTTGGCTTTAAGCTCCTTCGTTTTTAAATTCTGTTCTTTCTGAATCTGCTCTAAACGCTCTTGAAAACTGGACTTTTTCTTTGGCTTCGCTTTGTTCGCGTCAATTTTCGCGCGGATTTTGTCTTCATCGATCAAGAACTGCTTTATAAGCAACATTTGCCCCATGCTGATGACGTTAGCCGTTAAGTAATACAGGCTTAATCCAGAGGCGAATTGATTAAAGAAAAACAGCATCATGAAAGGAAAAATCTGCTGAATTACCTTCATGTTTGGCATGCCAGCTTGCTGCGGCTGGGGCGGCTGATTGGCCATGGTCATTCGCATATAGAAGAATGTACTGATGGACATCAATAACGTAAATCCGCTGATGTGCGCGCCGTAGAATGGAATGGAAAAAGGAAGGTCAAAAATGCTGTCGTATGCGCCCAAGTCATCGGCCCATAAAAACGATTCGCCGCGCATCCCAATGTTGGATGGGAAGAAACGGAACATGGCATAGAGTACGGGCATTTGCAGCAAGGCCGGGATACAACCGGCCAAAGGATTGACTCCAGTTTGGCGATACAAGGCCATCGTAGCTTGTTGCTTAGCCATGGCATCGTCCTCGTGTTTTTTATTGAGTTCTTCAATCTCCGGTCTGAGCACTTTCATTTTGGCCGAGGACATAAAGTTCTTCCACGTAATGGGAGTAAGGGCCAGCTTGATAATCAAGGTGATGATCAAAACGATGAGTCCAACTGATGCAATTTTCGAGTCCAAGAAATCATAGAGAGGCAAGATGGCATTGCGGTTGACCCATCCAAAGATCCACCATCCGTAATCGATGATTCGGTCGGCTTCTTCCAGCTCAAGCGCTTCCAATGCACCCTGCTCATTCGGGCCGAAGTAAAATTGGAAGTTGCTGGCTACAGCGGTTCCAAGTCGCTGAGGTTCAAACGGAAGACGTGCACTATAAAGCATAGTTACAGTCGAATCTTCCTCTGGAACCGTGGTGATGAGCTCTGCTCCTGGTAAGAAATTGCCCTCGTGGTGTACGAGTGCCGAGAAGAAGTTTTGTTTGAAGGCCATCCACTCCAACGGTTCTTCTGTGATTAGATCTTTGCTTTGACCATCTGTCAAATAATCCCGACCCAAATCGGCTTCTTTAAAATAGATGCTGCTGTGTTGTCGTTCCCAATCTAGCCCTTTTTCATTGGGTATTCCGGCTGCGTCCCAGGCCAAAGTAAACGATTCACCGAGTTGGGTTCCAAACCCCTCGAAAGAAAGGAGGGAGGTTAATTCGCTTCCATTGAGTTCGTGCTCCCATCGGACAACCTGACCGGCGACCGATCGGCTGACCAAGGCGATGCTGTTCTCTCGATCGGCCTCGATTTCGAAATGCAAATCGCTCAGGTGCATGACCCCATTGACTTCGTCGAACTCAAATTCAATGTCCATGGCACTCGCCTCCGCATTCCAGAGTGATACAGGGGTATCGGAATTGTACCGATTGTACTGATTCAGCTGGGCTTCAACAGGCACGCCGCCGCGGCTGCTGAAGGTTAAGGTCGTCGCGGTACTCGCTAAGGTGTAGGTTTGTTCTTCGCCTAGAGCGGCGGTTGCTAGCCCCCCGAATCGCTGAAGCAGGTTGGGGTCCATTGAAGCGGAAAGGCCAGTATCGAGGGCCGTTTCAGTTCGAAGTTCTGCTTGAAACGCAGCCTCTTTGGCAGCGGAAATGCTGTCCAAGCGTGCTTCTTCGACGATGCGTTCTTGTTCCGCAATTGCGGCCATTCGGTCTTCCTCCGTAGGTGCAGTGTACCAGATGTATCCGACGTACAAAAGGACCATCAGGACGATGCCTGTGATTTGATTTTTATCCATTTTCGGGTGCGAAGTTAGGTGAATTAAAGGGTGGGTTCATTACCAATGAATTTGACCCTCTCCATCCCAGAGTCCTTTGGCTTTCATAAAGGCTTCAATTAATTCCCGCACGCATCCCTTGCCTCCTGGAATTTCACTGACATGATTGC
Source organism: uncultured Flavobacteriales bacterium (assembly GCA_905479115.1). Classification (GTDB taxonomy): domain Bacteria; phylum Bacteroidota; class Bacteroidia; order Flavobacteriales_D; family Sanyastnellaceae; genus UA16. The sequence continues at coordinate 10,330 of CAJQLF010000038.1, read as the reverse complement.
ATGCGGAAAACACGTCTTGTGCTGCATCACTTGGACAACATCCGAGCCCTACCGCCTTCAACGCTGGAATATCGGGCATGTCATCTCCCATGTAAGCCATGTTTTCGAGCGGAATGCCAAGGCGAACAGAAAGGTCACGCAGAACAGCGAGTTTATCATGGCTTTTTAAATGCACTTCTTCGACCCCAAGTCCGCGCATCCGGTCTTCCACACTCGGCTCTTTACCACCTGTCACAATGGCCAAGGGAATGCCTTGTTTGCAGGCCCATTGCACGGCAAATCCGTCTTTTGCATGTCCCTGTCGCAACATGGTGCCATCGGAATCAATGAGGATGGTTCCATCTGTAAAGATGCCGTCGTAATCGAAGGCTAATAGTTGGATGGTTTCAAATTGGTCGGGTGTGTACATGAGGCTTCAGTCGGTGTGAGGGTGGTTGGTTTGGATGCTTTCGGTTAGCATGCGATAAAGCGCGGCCAAATCGGGGCGATTCTTCAGTGTTTCAAGGTGCGCATCAATGACCTTTTGGTCTTTTCGAATAGCCGGCCCCGTTTGATTCTTCGCCGAGTTACCAGCGAGCGCCCGTTGTGCCGTCATGGACACCAACGGTTGCAGTAATTCCCAAGGGATTTGAGCTTCTTCGCAAAGTTCTTGAGCCAATCCGAAGAGATGGTTTGAGAAGTTTGAGCCAAAAACAGCGGCCAAATGAGCACGTTGGCGATTGGATTCCTCCAACGGGATAACAGATGAGGAAATACGCGATGCAAGTTGCTGCGCATGCTCGAGAGCCAATGCGTTATGAGCCGTGACGACCAATGGCATGGAGTGAACTGCCTCCGGAGTCTGGGCTTGAACGCTTTGGACAGGCCAAATCACAGCACCGTTAACAGGATTGGGAAGGGAGCCGCTGAAATGAATTGAAAAGATTCCAGAAGGAAGCTGATCAATAATGGCCGGCACGGCATCATCGCTGACAGCAATCATGGCCACGTTGATATCACTCGGAAGTTGACTGCAATCTTCTACGCACAGCGCATCAAGGGTGGTGAATCCATCCGGGATTTCATGAGAACGGTTACAAAATGCGCCAATTGAAAGGCCACTGGATTCCCAGGCGCGACCCAAAGTGGTTGCTACGCGCCCTTTTCCAATGATTGCTGCGCAAATAGAGTCAGGCATGTTGGGATGCGGATTTTCGGTCTCTTTGATACCGGCTCAAAACGGCAAGCGCTGTGCCGATGGCCATAAGTATGCATCCGAACCACAGGACGTTGATGAGCGGAAACATGACTGCCTGCATCACCACAAAATCTCGGCGAACCGATTCGTGTTCCCAGACCGTCATTTCCAGCGATTCAGCGATGGGATCAAAGGACTCGATGCGCATTTTGATTCCGAATTCTTCCGCTTCGTAAAGATCTGGAATGAGGGTGCTATCCCGAACAATGTACAGCGGCTCGTGCAGTTGACGTGACGTTTTGTTTTTTAGCCTGACACATGCTGCGATTCCGATGTCCTTCTCCAACAGTCCGCGGGTTGGCTTCTCCGTATTTGCAATGGCCCGCAAGCTATCGATGGTCATGAGCGTGTGGCCTATGAGCATGCTGTCGCCAACTTGCATGGAATGGGTTCGGCCGCCCATCCAGCCTTCTTCATCCGTTTCCGGCGGCGTTACGCGGCCCCATTTGATGTGTGTGTAGAGGTCTTTGTAGAGCCAGTGACGTGTGTCCGGTTCAGGGGCGTTGCCCATTTGCTCGTTGAGTTGGATTCGGGGTTCCAGCGTGAACTGCTTCTCACCCGGTGTGCCAGACTTCCAAATTTGGGCCGACGCGGCTTGCCGTTCGTTGGGAAATGGAATGAACATCCAATGGTCTTCCATATCTTCAGAAAACTGTGCCGATGCGGAATGTTTTTCCAAGGCTTCAAAGACCATCCCATCAAAGAAAACGACATCCCCTGGTGAATAGACCTGCGGCTCTTTGTCAAAATAGTCCATGCGAAACTTCACATGGATGCCCTCCTGATACCGGTCTCGATAGCTCACAAAATAAGGCCCTAACGGGAGGGTGTCGCCCTCCATGATCAGCAAGTCTTCCCGGTTGTTGAGCTCTTCATTCAGCGTGCTGATGTCACCGATTTGGTTCTGGGAGATGATGGCTTTTTGGCTCGTGCTAAGGACTGCACCAAAAATAACCAACCCAAAGCCCACGTGTGCAAGGGGCGAACCAATTTGCCTCCAATTGCCTCGCACTGCTCGGATGAGATAATCCGCATTGGAAAACACAGCGAAAGAGGCAGAAAAGAGGAGCGCTACCCGAGGTAATTCCCACCATTCGAAAGGAAATGCTGCGATTAAACCACCTGTAGTAAGCACGCTTAATACCAAAGGAAGAACAAGCGATCTGCCTACTTGGGCCAAATTAGATTTCTTGTATTTGAGCCATTGCGCAAATCCCATGGCTCCCATAATGAGCACGGCCAAGGGAACTTGAACAAGGTGATAGGTTTGATCTAAGTCTGTTCCAGGAGCGAGGTTGTGTTGGCTAAGATCGGTCAGCAGTGCACTGTCAAATTGCGCTCCCAGTTTGGACAACACGGGGCTGAGTGGCTCCAGGAATTGGTTGAACACGGGCAAGCTAGTTTGCCAAGTGATATGGGCCGCACTAACCAAGAAAAGGAGGCTGCCCACAAACATCCAGAATTCACGGCTCCAAACGGATTCTTCCTCCGATGTGCGCACAAAATCATTGCGGTAAGCTTTGACCGATGTAAAGGTCAGTGCCAATAGGAATACTGCGATGGATTCAACGACATACCCCTTTAGAGCGATTACAGTAAGCAGGACAGAAAAGGCAGCCATACCGCGTCGCCAGTGCGCGGATTTGAGGAGTAAGATGTGCGCAAAACCAACAAAACTGAGCACGTACACGAGCAACTGCGGCAAGATTCCACTGTCGACAAAACTGTGCACTGAGGTATCGCCTAGAATACCAGATTTGGTCAAAAACGTGCTATACAGAACAAGAAGAAAGGAAATCAGCAAAAAGTAGAACGTGCTGAACAGGGCCATTGGTGATTTTCTGTTGCGATTGATCAGCAACAAATGTGTTCCAGCGACGAGCGTGAGCCAGGGAACCAGGGAGGAGTTTTCAACGGGATCCCATGCCCAAAATCCACCGAAACTGAGCGCCTCGTATGCCCATGCTCCACCCATCAAGATTCCTGTCCCCAAGATCCCAATGCCAAAAACGCTCCAGCGCAACGCTGGCGCCATCCAAGAACGATCGTCTCGTTGAGTCAAACCAGCAACGGCGTAGGCAAAGGGCACTGAAGTCGCCGCAAACCCCAAGAACAGGGTAGGAGGATGTATGGTCATCCAATAATTTTGGAGAAGGGGGTTCAGCCCTTGACCATCCTGAAACATAGGAAATGACGTTAAATAATCGGCACGTCCGGTCCACGGTAAGCCCCAGTTGCTTGGAGCATCACGAAGGAGTAAGAAAGGGTCGAGCCCAAGTTGGAAATCACCGAAGTAGATTCCAAGGAGCATGGACGATAAAAACAGCTCGACAGCACTCAAAGTCGCCATAACCTTTGCGCTCCAGCGAGTTGTGGTTCGAAGCAATATCAACCCGAGCACGTTGTGCCAGAACATCCAGAGTAGAAACCCGCCTTCTTGTCCTCCCCAAAACGCACTAAAAATAAAGCGCATGGGCATTTCATTGTTCAGGTGCTTCCAGATGTATTGAAATTCATAGCGATGCGCTCCAAACAATGCGAAAATGAGTGCGATGCTTGCAAAAGTGGATACCGCATGAAACTGAAATGCGCGTTTCCCGGCTCGTTCCCATCCCTTTAGAAAGCTCACTACGGCAACGAAAGAAGCGCCAAATGCGAGTGCAATCAGTGTCCTGCCTAACAGGGCTACTTCGGTCCATTCACCAATGTATTCTGGGGTCATTTAGGATTCGCCTTGGGTTTCCTCGGACAGGAGAACGTGGTTGTTTTCGTTGTATTTCGAAGGACACTTCATCAACATCTCTGTGGCGTGGAACTCCCCGCCTACGGCACTGCCGTATAGATCAATGGATTCACTGTTTTCTAGCCCGGTTGGCTTGGGTTGATTGAGGATAACTCGCTTGGTTTCTCCTGCAGCGTCTACCATATGGAAAACGGTTTTTGTCGGGTCAACTTCAGGCTCATAAACGACGGGATAATCCCGGTTCAATGTTCCCGAAACCTTGCATTCTTCCCCAGGAGTTGCAGCGGCTTCAGTGAAGTTAACGCTTCGGCTCGTGCTTGTGAAGGTCGCAATGAAGGAGCCGATCAACGCAGCGATGAGTAGCAGGCTAACGATGTGAGTGCGCTTCATGATGGCTGATTTTGTGCATCATTCAATCGTTGATCCAACGCATCATTTAAGCGCTGTAGACGCGACTCCATGCGAAACAACCAGAGCCCCAGGCCGATGAGAATGATGATTGCAACACCTGCAACGACCATGGCCTTCCCACTGCCAAAAAAGAACCCTTCCAAGGGATTGATTTGAAAAAACAAATGATTCATGTTATTGCAATTGGCGAAGTTTTCGTTCGATAGAGGAAGCTTTTAATCGGACGTGATACATCCATGTGCCGAGCATCATCCAGCCTAGAACAGCAGGATAAAAAACGGCGCGCAAAGAACTGTCCAAGTCATAGCTGTTGAATCCAGGGTTTCCTCCTTTGCCGGGGTGTAAACTCTCAGAGAATCGGGGCAAGACCATCAAGAGGATTATGAGAATGACAAACGCGAATAGGTTATAGACGGAAGACAAGCGAGCCCTCAGGCGGATGTTCTGAATCGTTGCCCGCAAGACGAGATAGCCAGCATATACCAAGACGGTTACCAAGGCTCCGTTCAATTGCGGGTCGTCTACCCACCACGCACCCCACGTATACCGAGCCCATAAACTGCCCGTAACAAGTCCCAACGCACCAAATAACAATCCGATTTGTACGCTGGCTTCTGCTTTGGTGTCCTGGTGCAGGTCATGTGCCGTGGACAGTTGACGAATAGATGCGACAAAGCTTATGCCCATCAATAAAAACATGGTGAACCACATTGGCACGTGCAGCATCAAGTTCCGGATGGTCTCCAAAATCTGAGGCTGATAGGGAAAGTGGAACGGCAGTTCCGCAGGATATTCCGCAATTTCTGGGTTCGCCCATTTGGTTTGTTCATCGATGAATCGATCTTGAAGGAAAACGCCATTTTCGAGGAGCAAGGTGCCGTCCACCGGGTGGGTCACAAGCACATCCCACGATTTTGAGGGTACCGTGTACGGCAGGTCCATTCCGACAAGGACATGGGTCGCATCAAGGGTCTCGATCAAGGGCAATGAAGCGAGTTGAGTGCCATGACGCAACACCACGGTTAGTTGGTCCGGTGATTCCGTCCAATGCGTTCCAAAGCCAGTGAGAGCATAGACGGTCACTTTGCGGTCTTGGTCCTGAACGTGACCCGCCGACCCGGTGCTCGTGAACTCGAGCAAGCCCGGTCCCAGAGGCACGAAAAAGATCATGCAAAGCACATAACCCAAGAGGGCCAATCCACCTATTTTCCAGCTGCGTTGAATCATCGGGTCTTAGTCTCTCCAAAGGTAAGGGAAGAGGATGTACCCAAGAGCAGTAAAACCACCGGTTAAAGTTGCCAAAAAAAGCAAGTGATGGGCGGTGTCACCAAAGGCGATGCCCTTCATGATATCCATTCCATAGCGTGTCGAAACTAAAATGATCGGAATGATCAACGGCAACCCCAGGACAGCGATGAGGCTGAATCCACCGCCAGCACGAGCAGCCAATGCTTGAATCATCGCCAGAAGTGAAGCCAAAGCGAGGGCTGTTGCCTCGATTCCCAAGAAAAAAAACAAGGCTCCACTGCCAGTAAAAGGATCCATCCCCAAAAACAAGAGGAATGCAGCAAAGATGAGCGCTCCCAAACCTAGGAGCATGAGGCTGTAATAAAGAATTCGAGCCAGGAGCCAATCTTGAGGTTTTACCGTATGGAGTAGAAAACTTCGCATATTCGATGCATCGTCGGCCCAAGGTTTGGACACCGCATTGAATGCGGTAAACAGCAACACGACCCATGCTAGGGCATTCCAACTCTCGCGTTCAGCATGCATACCCGTAGCCTGGTAGCAGGTGTAAACAGCAGCTATAGCGAACACAGCGAGTCCTGCGATGCCGTGTTTATTGCGCATTTCAACGCGTATAGCGTGCCGGACCAAGTAACGGATTTGTGCTGCGCTGCTCACTTTTTCGAGACAGTTGAAGCCTTGACTAGCGCCATGGGTTGGGCGATTACCTGGAACAAGCGCGCCATGTTACGCGCGTCTTCTATGGCGCGATGCTGGGTTCCACTGTACGCTAATCCCTCCATTTCCAAAGCGGATTTGAGCCCAATTTGGTTCTTACTGCCCTTCCATTTGCTGTAGTGATGCTGCAAGCAAGCATGGTACCGAAGCCAGGGCAGGTCAATATTGTGTAAGTCACTGTCGCTCAATAATTGCCTCTTATCAAATTCTCCCCAGCTCATGAGAACTGCTCGGTTCACCTGAGGGTCGATCCAGTCTTCAAAGTCTTCGATGGCCTCATCAAAATGAGGAGCATTTTCTATGTCAGACTGGGTAATGCTGGTCAGTTGCGTGCAAAACTTGGAAATTTGCGGATGCAAGGTGGGGCGAACAAAAGCACAGAACTCGTCGATGATGTTCAGCGATTCATCCACCTTGACCGCTCCAATTTCAATAACCTCAACGCGCTTTGGCGCACGACTCCTCCAACAGGTTGCTTCGAGGTCATAAATGATAAATTGCCGATCGTCCATGCGAGTCCAAAGATAATTGATTCCGAGGTAGGCGCTATACCTTGCTCAAGCTATACCTTGCTCCTATGGTAACGTACACTCGCCCGGAAAGCCTGGTCGTCCTGACGGGCGCTGGAATGAGCGCCGAAAGTGGAATTGAAACCTTTCGGGGTGCGAATGGGCTCTGGGAGGGGCATCGCTTAGAGGAAGTGGCTACGCCAGAGGCGTGGAGGCGACAACCAGATTTGGTTAGGAGATTTTACAACGAACGCCGGAGGAATTTGATGCACTCCCTTCCCAACGCTGGACACGAAATTTTGGCACACTGGCAAGCGAAGATTTCCGTAAAAATCATCACGCAAAATGTGGATGATTTGCATGAACGTGCAGGCTCGAAGGATGTTCTTCATTTACATGGAGAGCTGATGAAATCGAGAAGTTGCGGCCCAAATGAAACGACAAGAAGAATGAAGGGTTGGGAAATGACGGCTCATGATCGATGCCCGGATGGTTTTCAAATCCGACCGCATATCGTTTGGTTTGGAGAAGCAGTGCCGAACATGAGTACCGCAATGGAACTGGTGAAATCGGCGGATTGTCTGGTCGTTATTGGAACATCGCTGCAAGTCTATCCCGCAGCTCAGCTGGCTTTTGAAACAGGTGCCGATGTACCCATTCACCTGATAGATCCTGATGCAAATAGCCTCAACCAAATGGGCGCAGAGGCTTGGCCCATGAAGGCTTCGGAAGGCTTGAAGAAATTAGATAATCGCTGGTTTGGTTCAGATTAATGCTGATTCCGGTTGCGCCAGGGGGATTGTGCATTGACTGGTTTGGGAGCCTTGGAGTTGGGTGATTCTTGGCTCGGGGCACGTTTTAGCAATGCAACGGCAAGCTCAGCGAGCGATTCTTTAGAGAGCGTTCCGGTCCTCTTGAGGGCTTCTTTATCAAAGTACTGTTCTACAAAATGGGTATCAAACGATCCAGATCGAAAGGCGGGATGGTCAATGGCAAAACGGCCAAAATCTAGCGTTGTATGAACGCCGCTGACGTGGTACTCGTCGATGGCGCGAATACACCTTTCAATGGCAGATGTTCGGTCGTCAGCGTATACCACGAGTTTTGCGAGCATGGGATCGTAGTGGATGACGACTTCTTGTCCTTCCTCAACTCCATCGTCCACACGAATACCAGGTCCTATTGGTGGTCGGTAGAGGGTCAGTTGACCCGTGTCGGGCATAAACCCTTCGCTCGCATTCTCGGCATACACCCGAATTTCAATGGCATGGCCCCGAATGCTCAGATCTTCTTGTCGAAAGGGCAGCGGGTGTCCCTCAGCAATGCGGATTTGTTCTCGAACCAAGTCGACGTTGGTAATGCACTCCGTGACGGGATGCTCTACTTGCAGCCGAGTATTCATTTCGAGAAAGTAAAACCGATGTTGGTCGTCCAGTAAAAATTCTACCGTTCCGGCGCCAACGTACTCGCAACTGCGGGCGACTTCCACGGCACTTGTGCCCATGGCCTCCCTAAGTTCTGGCGTAAGAACGGCGGAGGGAGCTTCTTCAATAACCTTTTGGTGGCGTCGTTGTATGCTGCACTCGCGCTCAAAAAGATGCACGACGTTCCCATGCTGATCGGCCAAGATTTGCACTTCGATATGACGAGGGTTGGTAACGAACCGTTCGATAAATACAGCGCCGTCTCCAAAGGCGTTGATGGCTTCTGATACCGCACGCTCAAAGCTATTCTCTAATTCTCCCGCCTCACGAACGATGCGCATTCCTTTGCCACCTCCTCCCGCACTTGCTTTAATCAGCAAAGGATAACCAATGGACTCCGCAACTTGTTGGGCTTCTTGTGGTGTTCGAACGGGATGATCAGTGCCAGGTACTAAAGGAACTCCGAAGGGCTTGACCGTTTCTTTGGCCGTTAGTTTGGATCCCATGGTTTCAATAGCATGAGGTCTAGGACCAATAAATCGAATTCCAGCAGCTTCTACATCAGCGGCAAATTGCGCGTTTTCGGAAAGGAAGCCATATCCGGGATGAATCGCATCTGCCCCGGTTGAGAGCGCGGCTTCGATGATCTTGGAGCCAACGAGGTAACTCTCTGAAGAAGGGGCAGGACCGATGCAAATGGCCTGGTCTGCAAAGCGCGAAAAAACCGAATCCTTATCAGCATCAGAGTATACGGCAACCGTTTTGATGCCCATCTCCTTGGCCGTGCGCATCACTCTCAATGCAATTTCGCCGCGGTTTGCGATCAAAATTTTTCGAATGGGATGGAGGGCGATCTGATTCAAAATCAAAAGGAGGGAAAAAAGGGCAAGCGATTCCTATCGCACCGCTACAACCGTCTACCCTTGCTGCCTTCCGGCCCTGGGGGAGTCGACGGGAGCTGGTCGTAAGAGACTTGCCCCGTGCAAAGATACCATCAAAATAACGGTTGCACTACCTTGCGGTCATGAAAATCCCGATGTTCGCTTTACAACATGGTGCAGCTACTGGAGCTATCATCATTCTTCTGAAGTTGGTGGGTTATCTACTAGGTGTTGAGGCCATGATGAGTGGCTGGTCCGGGTTTGGTCAAATGGTTTTTGTGGTTGCGGGCATGTTTGTGGCTGTGGCAGCGACACGCAACGCAGAAGAAGGGTGGATTACATTTGGCAGAGCATTTGGGGTCGCTCTCCTGACTGCAGCTGTCGCAACGCTGCTAGCGCTGCTCATGGACATTATTCTTGGGACGCTTATTGACCCTGGTTTGAGCGAGAAATTGATGCGCCTGACGCGCGAAGAGCTGGACAGTTCAGGCTTGTTGATGCTTCTGCCAAAGGAAGATACGGAAAAATTCATGTCGGAATTGAAATGGGCCATGCAACCCATGGGGCAGAGCGTGAGTTGGTTGCTTGGCCTGATTTTTTGGTCGGGCGTAGCCTTGATCGTTGGGGCCATTACGAAAAGAAATGACCCACAAAAATTTTGAAACAAAAGGAAATTTTTGCGCGTAAAACCGGACACATGATAGACGGAGAAATAGACCTTTCAATTGTTGTTCCCTTGTTCAATGAGGAGGAGAGTTTGTCTGAGTTAAAGGCTTGGATTGATCGAGTTCTCGTGGGGCGCAGGTATGAAGTGATTTTTGTGGACGATGGCAGCCGAGATGATTCGTGGTCCATTATCGAGCAATTGGGGAGAGAGGATTCAGAACATGTGGTTGGAATCCGGATGGCCCGAAATTACGGAAAGAGTGCGGGGCTTCAACTGGGTTTTGAAGCGGCGAAAGGCCGGGTGGTCATTACCATGGATGCGGACCTGCAAGACTCTCCGGAAGAAATCCCTGAATTAGAGCGTAAGGTTCTCGAAGAAGGTTTTGACTTGGTCAGCGGTTGGAAAAAGAAACGACACGATCCGCTCAGCAAAACGATTCCGACACATCTGTACAATGCGGCCACACGATGGGTCAGTGGAATTGAATTGCACG
>CAJQLF010000037.1 GCA_905479115.1 uncultured Flavobacteriales bacterium | reverse complement strand
AGGATATACGGGGCTTAGTGACATTTGTTGGCGGTCTGGACGAGACTCGAACTCGCGACCCCATGCGTGACAGGCATGTATTCTAACCAACTGAACTACCAGACCGTTTCACAACAGTGTGCTACTCGTTTGTAGCGGAGCGCAAAGATAAGTATTTCAACCTATGGTTCGCAACATTTGTACGGCACATTGATAAAAAAGTTGCACCTCCAAATCAAAACATCGACTGACACGATTTTAAACCGGTTGAATATCAAAAGTTTCAGTGCGCAAAAGGGCTGAAATATCCTGCCGCGTCAAATTGACCATGATCAAAACCGACTGGAGCGCAACTTAGCGCGCTTCACCAAATAAGCTGAGAGTACAGGGAATACACCTGAGGCGATGTCCACATCGACCCAATCTATGCGGTACTGAGCGCAACGCACATCCAGTTCTTTTCGAAGCTTGGCCATGCGCTCCCGGTAAGCCGTGCGCACCTCCATGGGGTGCAACCGAACCTCTTCGCCCGTTTCTAAATCCTCGAAAATCGTTGGGCGATCTGCGAAATCGAAATCCATTTCTGTAGCATCCTCCAGCACATGAAACAGCACCACCTCGTGCTTGTTATGTCGCAAATGCTGCAACGCGGCCATCAACTCATCGATGTCTCCACCTCGATCCAGCAAATCACTGAACACAATCACCAACGACCGGCGTGGACTCGCCTCTGCAATCTGGTGCAGGGCCTCCACCGTCGAAGTTGCCTTCTGGCGACTCCCCACCGTATCCAGCAAACGCTCCAGTTCGTGATAGATCATCCGCATATGCGCGGGAGAAGACTTCGCTGGAATATGGGCCTCCAAATCCTCACTGAATACACTGAGGCCTACCGCATCCCGCTGACGGCGAAACAGCTCCATCAGAGCTGCACTGCTATGAAGGGCAAACTTCAGTTTGTTCATCTCAGCGCTATCCGGGTCCACTTCAGCGGGGTACCACATCGAACTGCTGCAATCCAATACCAGCTGGCACCTCAAGTTGGTCTCTTCTTCGTACCGCTTCACAAACAATTTGTCCGTGCGGCCATAAAGTTTCCAATCGATGTGCCGAGTAGACTCACCCGGGTTGTACAACCGGTGTTCAGCAAATTCCACCGAAAACCCATGGAACGGACTCTTGTGCAATCCCGTAATGAATCCCTCGACAGCCTGACGCGCGAGCAATTCAAGGCGTCCCAACCGCTGCAACAAAGATGGATCGACGTTCATGGGCATGACAGAAAGGTACGAAGCGAACGTGCCATCACCGAGCGAGTTGAGACAAAAAATCCCCGCCATGGGCGAGGATCCTTTGTTGTGAATGCAGTGAAGCAATTCATGAAGGCGCTGTGCGAATTAAAGCAGCGCTTCCAATTTCTCAATGAGTACGTTTTTGGGAACCGCACCGACGCTTTTGTCCACGACTTCTCCATTCTTGAGGAACAGGATGGTGGGTATATTCCGGACTCCATATTTCATGCTGATGTCTCCGTGGTTATCCACGTTCACTTTGCCCACTACCGCTCGACCGTCATAGTCGTTTGCTAGTTCTTCGACGACCGGCCCCACCATTCGGCAAGGACCACACCATTCAGCCCAAAAGTCTACGATTACGGGCTTGTCGCTTTTCAAAGCCAAGTCCTCAAAGTTCTGGTCGGTAAATTCTACAGCCATTTTTTCAGTCATTGTGGCCCCATTGCAGCGAAGGGGGCAATTAAAGAACGAAGGTAGGTTCCGGTTTCGTCATCACGACCTGTTTTGGCTCAGATTAACACGTCATTTATCCACTCCAATTCCTTGAAATCGTGAAAAAGTTTTCATGCCAGACCATGCCACCCGAAACACATTACCGTGCAGTCTCCAGCCGATATTGAATCCCACCGCCGGCAATCAACGCGTCCAATTCTTCCACAAACCCATCGTCAAGGGTGACCTTGCGGGTGCGGCTCGGCATCTCGAGCGCCATGCCGTTGTCATGGACCTCTACGGTCAATCCCACCGGACCAGGATGACTTTCAATCATTTGGCCGATGCTTTCTAAACGACCTTCGTCCAAGGCACTTAAATCCAATTGCAAAAACAGGCGCGACACCCACTTTTCACGAACGTCAGCCAGCAACTCTATTTGGCGCACCTTGAATTCCACGTCGTTTGGATCATCACGGAAGCGCTTTTGCTCCACGGAGCCGCGCACAAATACAAACCACCCTTCGACGAGGTAGTCCTTGAATTTGAGGTAGTCCTCACCAAACAACATAAAACGCTCGCTTCCTCGGTAGTCTTCTAATGTCACACTGCCAAATGGCTTGCCTGCTTTGGAAATGCGATGCTGCGCTTCCACCACCCGGCCAGCAAACCGCAACTCCTTACCGCGCCAAGCCAGAGGTTCATTCAGCACCTCCAAGCCTTCAGCGGGAGAACACAGGTGCTTCATCTCAAACCGAAATTTGTCCAGTGGATGACCTGAGATGTAGACGCCAATGACGTCGCGTTCTCGTGCCAACAAATCCATTTGGTCCCACGGATCGCAAACGGGAATCGCAGGCTCCGGCATTTCCATCTCCTCCATTCCCCCAAACAAGGAAGCCTGTGCTGAAGACTCCGATTCTTGGTGACCCGCGCCGTAGCGCGCCGCCAACTCAATCAAGGTGCGGCCTTTTTCATCTTCCGCAAAAAACTGCGCCCGATGCAAGCCATCAAATCCGTCGAACGCCCCACCCAAGGCCAGGGCTTCGAATACCCGCTTATTAATGTCTTTCGGCGATACGCGCCGCGCAAAGTCAAACAAACTCTTGTACGTTCCATCCCCATCTCCGCGGCCTTCGACCACGGCCGCTACTGCCCCCTCGCCGACTCCCCGCATCGCACCCAATCCAAATCGAATCGCCCCAGCAGGGTTCACACGGAACTTGAACAACGATTCATTAACATCAGGCCCCAAAACCGGAATTCCCCGGTGACGCGCCTCCTCCATGAACAAGGTCACCTGCTTGATATCGCTCATGTTATTGGACAGCACAGCCGCCATGTATTCGGCGGGATAATTGGCCTTGAGGTAGGCCGTCTGATAGGCGACCCAAGCGTAGCAGGTGGAGTGCGACTTATTGAATGCATAGGAAGCAAACGCCTCCCAGTCCTTCCAAATCTTTTCCAGCTTCGTTGTGTCGTGTCCCCGCTCCGCTCCTTGCGACAAAAATTGCGGCTTCATTTGAGCAATCAAGTCCGCCTTCTTCTTGCCCATGGCTTTTCGAAGCGTATCAGCCTCGCCCTTGGTAAATCCAGCGAGCTTTTGAGACAGGAGCATTACCTGCTCCTGATATACCGTGATGCCATACGTCTCTTCCAAAAATTCTTCGCAGGCATCCAAGTCGTAAGTGATGGGCTCAAGCCCGTGCTTTCGCTTGACAAATGACGGGATGTACTCCAAGGGTCCAGGCCGGTACAAGGCATTCATGGCGATGAGGTCACCAAAAACTGTGGGCTTGAGGTCTTTCAAATACTTCTGCATTCCCGCCGACTCGTATTGGAAAATACCAATCGTTTCTCCGCGCTGGAACAACTCGTAGGTCTTTGTATCATCAAGGGGAAACGCATCGGGATCCAGCTCAACACCATGTCGGTCCAAGACATTTCGCACCGCATCCTTGATGATGGTGAGGGTCTTGAGTCCCAAAAAGTCCATCTTGAGGAGACCGGCGTCCTCGGCCACGGCATTGTCAAATTGGGTGCACGAGAGGTCGCTGTCCTTCGCTACGGCCACCGGCACGTAATCCGTAATATCCGTGGGCGTGATGATGACCCCACACGCGTGAATACCTGTGTTCCGTAAGCTGCCCTCGAGCACGCGCGCTGTTTGAAGTGTTTGACCTTCCAGCGTAGCACGTTTGGCCAACTCCTTGATGCTGTTGACCTGCTGCAGCCCCTCGTTGCCTCGCAGCTTCTCCTTGAGTGTTTTGTCGTCAAGCGAAAAGAGCTTCTTCAAGCTGATGTCGGGCATCAACTTGGCAATTCGGTCGGCATCCGGGAGGGGCAATTCCAAAACACGGGCCGTGTCCCGGATGGAACTTTTGGCAGCCATCGTGCCGTAAGTGATGATTTGAGCAACCTGCTTGGTACCGTATTTTTCGATCACATAATTGATGACCTTGCTCCGCCCTTCATCGTCAAAATCAATGTCAATATCCGGCAAACTCACACGATCCGGATTCAAAAATCTCTCAAAAAGCAAATCGTATTCAATTGGATCGATGTTCGTGATTCCCACGCAGTAGGCAACAGCCGACCCTGCGGCCGACCCTCGGCCCGGCCCAACACTCACACCCATCTTTCGCGCTGCGGTTGTGAAGTCCTGAACAATGAGGAAATACCCTGGATAGCCGGTACGTTCAATCGTTTCCAATTCAAAATCTAAGCGCTCCCGGATTTCCTCCGTGATTTCCGGATAGCGCTCCTTTGCACCGGCATAAGTCAAGTGGCGCAGATACGCATTTTCACCGCGCTTGCCCTTATCAGTCTCATCGGCTTGGTCGATGAATTCTTTCGGAATATCAAACGCCGGCAGCAGTACATCCCGTTCCAAGACATAGGCTTCGCAGGCGTCGGCAATGGACTGCGTGGTCTGCAAGGCTTCCGGCAAATCGGCGAAGAGCTTCCGCATTTCCGCCGGTGACTTCAAATAGAACTCTTCATTGGGCATGCCGAAGCGAAACTCCCTACCCCGCTTGCCCATGTATTTCTTGGGCTTGCTAACATTTTGCGCATCCTTCACACACAGCAAAATGTCGTGCGCCTCCGCCTGCTTTTTAAACGTGTAATACGAATTGTTCGCGGCGATGTACTGAACCCCATGCTTGGCACAGAACCGCAAGAGCACTTCATTTACGACCTGCTCTTCCTCCAAGCCATGGCGGTTGATCTCCGCATAGAAGTTGGGGCCCAAGGTGTCTTTCCACCACACGAATGCTTCCTCTGCCTGTTGCTCACCTACGTTCAAAATTAACGAAGGCACCTCGCCAAACAGACCACCCGTTGTCACGATGATGTCTGATTTAAACTCTTCTACCAGGGTTTTATCAATCCGAGGAACGTAATAGAAACCGTCCGTGTAGGCTTTTGAGCTGAGCTTGGTCAGGTGATGGTACCCCTTCTTGTTCTTGGCTAGTATTACCGTGGGATACCCGTCGTCCTTGGTAGATCGATCATTGTGGTCCCGGCATACATTCAATTCCGCGCCCACGATCGCCTTAATGCCCGCCTTGTTTGCGGCTCGAACAAACTGGAACGCGCCCATCATGTTGCCATGATCAGAAATCGCCAGGGCATTCGCACCATGATCCACAGCGGTTTCGACTAGCTCGCTTACGTTGCTCACCGCCTGAAGAATGCTGAACTTGCTGTGGGTGTGCAGATGGACAAACGGCACGTCATCCGATAGCGCCGAAGCTTTGCCTCCTGTTTTGCCTCCTGTTTTGC
>CAJQLF010000036.1 GCA_905479115.1 uncultured Flavobacteriales bacterium | reverse complement strand
CATCGATGTGGAATGGTCACCCCCAACGGATGCGGATACGGTCGTTTTCCCGGGCCCATATGTATACCGTGTTTGGGGACGTTCCGCTGGTGGCCAAGAGGCACTGCTCCACGAGACTGCACCGGGGTTGTCTTTGCAGGATCCAGATACCACCTGGGTGCATGTTGGAGTGGATACAGAGTTGAGCGGTTGGACCTACCGAGTCGAGTGCATAAGTTCCACCGGTGAGATGGGTTTTTCGGCCCCAGCGGATACGCCTTGGCTCGAATTGGAGCCCAATGACAATCAATTGACGTTGAAAGTAACGGGGAGTTTTCCTTGGTGGATAGGGGAATATCGGGTATATCGTTTGGAGGAGGACGGCTATGAATGGATTGGATCGACCACCGAACGGACTTACACTGATACGGGATTGGTGAACAATGTCGAATACTGCTACAAGGTGGAAACGGTTGGGAATTATGACGGCGATGCCATTGCGGGACCGTTGCTCAACTGGAGCCAGGAACGTTGTGGTCGTCCCTACGATCTCACGCCTCCGTGTCCACCCGTGTTGGAACTGGAATCGGATTGTACGGAGGAGGTGAACGTATTTTCATGGAATAATGTCGTGGGTTGTGCGGACGATGTGATGGGGTATCAACTCTATTGGGCGCCAACACCTGAAGACACGCTGCGTCCTGTTGAAATTTTCACCGAAGCTGCTCAGTTGAGTTACGTTTGGAACGAAGCAGGTGAACGAGGGACTCTGGCCGGTTGCTTCGCCATCAGTGCATTGGATAGTTTACTGCCCGGGCCGGACGGGGTCTTACGACGCAATGAAAGCATCTTGAGTGACACGCTGTGCGCAGACAACTGTCCGTATTACTTTTTACCAAACGTTTTCTCGCCCAATCTCGATGGTCAAAATGACACTTTTGAGGCGTTTCCTTGGAAATTCATTGACTCCGTCGATGTCAGAATTTACAACCGCTATGGCGAGGAGGTTTTCCAAACGGGTGATCCATGGATTCGATGGGATGGAATGCACCGCGACGGAGGGATGTGTGCCGATGGCGTCTATTACTATTCAGCGCGTGTATTTACAATCCGGTTGGTCGGTTTGGTGGAGGAGCGATTTAGTGGTGAACTTCATCTAATGGGAGGTGTTTCTCCCTCAAAAGAGTAGCTATGTTTACAGGAATCATCGAAAATGTCGGCCGTGTGGTAGCCATTTCTGAGGAGGGGACCAATGTTCACTTTACGATTGAAGCTAACTTTTCCAGTGAACTTCAAGTCGATCAGAGCGTGGCTCACAATGGCGTTTGCTTGACGGTGGTTGAAGCAACTGCGGACGCATATGTGGTGACCGCAATCCATGAGACCATGGAACGAACAAACTTGGGCGATTGGTCAAATGGGACGATGGTGAACTTGGAGCGGTGCACGCAACTGGGGGGTAGGCTTGACGGACACTTAGTTCAAGGGCATGTCGATACGACGGCGGTATTGGTCAAAACGATCGACCAAAAAGGCAGCTGGGAATTGCATTTTAAGCATGCGCCGAATCCGGAATACGTGACAGTCCCCAAAGGTTCCATCACACTGAATGGGATAAGCCTGACGGTGGTCGAATCAAGTTCAGAAGGGTTTTCCGTCGCGATCATTCCGTATACCTGGAACCACACCAACCTGCATCAACTCGAGGCCGGAGACCGGGTTAATTTGGAATTCGACATCATCGGAAAATACGTTGCCCGTATCCTCGGTCAACAGCGTTCCGAATAGACGAAGAAAGGAGGTTTTAGGTTCGCTCGCTCGGGGTTGATTTGGTGCGCAGCGCAAAATTTTGGCCCAAATAAACTCGACGGACTTGTTCGTCAGAGGCGAGTTCTTCGGCCGTTCCATGCTTGAGGATTCTTCCTTCGAACAGGAGATAAGCGCGGTCGGTGATGTGCAGGGTTTCTTGCACGTTGTGGTCGGTGATAAGGATGCCAATGTTTTTGGACCGCAATTGCTCCACAATGCGTTGGATGTCTTCCACCGCGATAGGGTCAACGCCCGCAAACGGCTCATCCAGCAGGATGAATTGCGGATCTGTCGCAAGTGCCCGTGCGATTTCTGTTCGCCTTCTTTCTCCACCACTCAGCACATCGCCTGAAGATTTCCGCACCTTCTCTAAGCCAAATTCGTCAATTAAGCTTTCCAAGCGCTGCCGCTGTTCCGATTTGGTCAAATTTTGAAGTTCGAGGATTGCCCAGATGTTATCCTCGACGGATAGCTTCCGAAAAATAGATGCCTCTTGGGGAAGGTATCCGATGCCCAACCGCCCGCGCTGGTACATGGGCATGGAAGTTAATTCCTGGTCATTCATATAAACATGCCCTTCGTCGGCTCGGACGAGCCCCACGACGGCATAAAAGCTCGTTGTTTTGCCCGCTCCGTTGGGACCCAACAATCCCACCACCTCGCCTTGTCGAACTTCGAGCGAGACACCATCTACCACCCGACGTTGACCATAGGTTTTGACCAATCCTTCAGCACGTAATACTTTGGTTGGGGCGGTGTTCATGGGGCAAAAATAACGGTGGAATGCATCAAATATTGACCTCGACACCTAATCGGATTCCCCAACTGGTGGGATCGCTCAAGGTTCGGTCGGTTCGCCACACCCCATCAACGCGAAAAACCTTGAAGATATTTTCGATTCCGACGCCGCATTCTAGGTAATTTCCATTGAGGCCTTGCGTCTCTTCGGGCAACGCTAGCAACGACTCATGCCGCATGTTCCATCGACCTCTTATGCCTCTAGCGGAGATCACTTCGCGCCATTCGAGTCGTCGGAGGAGTGGCAGGTGATTCAGAACGACTCCTTCTCCGTGCCATTCCAGCATGACTTTGGCCCACTCGTCCGTCACATTCTCGAAGATGCGCAACAGATTGAATGCCTCTGGAGACATCAATATCGTGCCGCTCGTTGGAACGACCTCCATTAAGGGAAAAGGGGCGCTGCCGAAGTATTTTCCAGCTTGTGCAATCCACTCCAATCGTCCCCACCATCCGAGGCGTATTTCATCCTCACCTTCTACGGTGCACCGAACGTATTGGTATTGAGAGCCCAATACGCGAGGCATGCCCCACGTAACAGTTCCCGTCAGTTCAGGCCACTCTGTTCCGAGACTGTATCGGTCGAATTCTCCCCCTACAAACCGTTCTCCCCTTGCGTATCGAAGAACACCCGTCGCCTCCGATGTAATCAACCTTTCGAGGGTCAATCCATTGGCCGGATCAACGAAGGCCCAATTGCCGCGTGTGACCACTTGGCGATGCCGCCATTCGAGGTAGCCAGAAAATCCAGCGCCGAATTCGTGAAGAATAGAGGCCTCAGCGCGAATAACTTCAGAAAGCAAATTGGTTGAGTCCGTGCGAAGGGCGGAGGTGAATGCCTCTCCCTGGTCGAGGATTCCGGCCATGCCAAATTGCTCCAAATCACGCTTGACTTCCACGTTTACTTCCGTTCGGGGGCTGTTTCTCAAAATGCATTGCGTGCTGAAGCCACCCTTCCATTGCTGATCATATGTTCCGTATGCGGCAAAGACGCGTGGCATGATGCGCGTGCTGAACGCATTGGACGTGCGGAGGTCCAAACGGAATCGATTGCCTTCAGTTGGGTTTTGGGTGTAGGCGGACCACCACGCCCCCAATTCCAGAGGCCCAGAAGATGCATAACCTGTTCCAAAAAAATACCCCGCACCTTTGATCATACGCCATTGTGGCATGGCCAGAACGGAGTCCGTCATTTCGAAAACAGCCGATTCGCGCGCGATGAGCGGAGCGAGTCTTAGGGTTTGCCAGTCGTCCTCTGACCGTTGAAGTGCGAGGGAGTCGTATTGCAAATCACGTCCACTTTCCATGAGGTCCTTCTCCTTCAAATCAGACCAATGCTGCTGCTCTATCGTACTTTTCCGTTGCAGATAAGCTCCAAACGAACGGTCTGCAATGCTGACGTCGAAGAGCATCGTTTCTGCATCAAGCATCCAACGTTCAGTCCCGTTCTCCCCTTCGATTGGCGCATAGGATTGCGTCCAATGCATGGATCGAACGAAGTTGACGTTGGCAGAAGGGCTGAGCTGGGCATCAATGTGGGCGATTGCTAGGCTGAGTGTGTCCAGCCAGATTTCCCCCTCAAATGTCATCTCCCCTTTTCTTTTGGGCAGAAAAGCCAAGTGCATTGTCGCACGTCCTCTCCAATCCAATGTGTCGAGTATGTAAAACCTGTAGTGAGCCGAGGCGCGGTCATGCAATGGTGAAGTAAACGCCCGGTCCAACATCAAAATTTGATTCTCGTAGAGGTTGATTTCTGGAAACCGACTATTCAATTCAGGAGTAGCTCGATCGCCGCCAGAACCAAAATCGCCACTTAGTTGGCTGGCGATGATGGAGGTTTGCTTTTGACGGGGCTTGGTTTGCCAGCGCTCATCGGCCACATATTCACCGAACAGAATAGGCAGGGCGTTCCGAACTTGGGTGCTGTCGAGGTAGTCGAAAATAAATCGAAACGGCCCCCAATACTTGGCATTAATTTGGTTTTCTCCGATGTCATTCACTGCGACTTCAATCCGTGTGTGTGCCCGGTGGCTCGCAGAAGAAATGGTTGCCGGGTTGTTTCGATTCTTGGCTTCAAGAACCCTTTGCATGAACGGTTTGGCGGGGTTTTTGGCATTCCGATCAGGTCGTACTTCTGCCGCGTTTAAATCGAATGCGCGGGGTTCCATGCTCACATCCATTCGCTGCTTTATGCCCCGAATGACCTCTAAAGATTGGCTGACGTACCCCAAAAAGGCAATATTTAACCTGCCGGGTCTTCCCTCGATGGACAAAGAATAAGCTCCGTTTTCATCTGTGATGGTGCCGGTGGTAGACGCCCCAAAAACGATATTGACATAGGGCAGGGGCTTTCCAGACTGTACGTCGAATACCCGTCCGCTTACCTCAGTGGTTTGCGCCCAACCTATGTGAAGCACCAGCGCCATGCCCAGACTCAAGAGGCAGCGAAACACAAAGAGGCAGTTAGGCATCAGATCTGGTGCGTTGGACGCGTCGGGAAATCGCTACGCTTAGTTCGTAAAGGACCAATACCGGAAGGGATACCATCACCTGGCTGGTGACATCGGGAGGAGTGATTAAGGCAGAAACAATCAAGATGCCCACCAAGGAATGGCGCCGATATTTTTTGAGGATTTCAGGCGTAATGAGCCCAGCTTTGCTGAGGAAGTACACGATGACGGGCAGTTGAAATATCAGCCCCGCCGCCAGGGTAATAGAGGCGACAGTCTTCATGTAGGACATCACTGAAATACGGGACTGGACGTCTCCGAGCTCATAATTTCCTAGGAATTGGAGAGATAGCGGAGCGATAATGTAGTATCCAAATGCCACGCCGATGAAGAATAGCAAGGAAGAACCCACTCCAATTCCTCGTGCAGAAGCGCGCTCCGCTTCCTTCAACGCGGGTCGTATGAAGAGCCAACTTTGCCAAAAAATCAGGGGAAAGGCCACGATGAATCCAGCGATGAATGAAACAAGGATGTGCGTGGTAAAATTCCCAAGCATGGTGGTGTTAATGAGCTCGTAATTGATGCTCTTGACGCATAGCGCTTCACCAGCCCCCACCCATTCTGACAATTTGCACCACGCTCGAAACGAGATGAAATTCAAGTTTCGCGGACCAAAAAGGACCACATCGAACAACCAATCTTTGGCCAGAAACATGCCGATTCCACTGGACAGGATGAAAAAGGCTCCGTAGAAAAGGCGCTTTCTCAGTTCCTCGAGGTGATCGAGAAACCCCATCTCAACATCGCGGGAGGTCTGATTTTCCGGTTGGTCTAATGCCATGGGGCACAATATTAGTTCTTCAAAAGATTCCTTCGCGCAGGATGTCATGCAAATGCACCATTCCGACGTATTGTTCGTCTTCCGTTATGATGACCTGCGATATGGCATTTTGTTCGAGGATTTGAAACGCTTTCACAGCCAAATCGGAGGAATGCATCAGCTTGGGGCTTGCGTTCATCAAATCTGAGGCCGTAACAGTTTGGGAACGAGAGCGTTCGAGGTGCCGTCTCAAATCTCCATCGGTGATGATTCCGACGACTTTATCTCCATCCAGCACAGCTGTCGCACCGCACCGTCCTGCGCTCATTTGAAGAACGATTTCTTCAAGTGTTGCTGAAATTTCGACCTGAGGCGCTCGATCCTGGTCGACCAAATCGGCTAATCGTGTGTACAAACGCCTTCCTAGAGCTCCACCTGGATGCACTTGGGCAAAATCTTTGGCTTGAAATCCACGAGCTTCCATCAAGCAGGTGGCCAGCGCATCTCCCAAAGCCATCTGCGCTGCAGTGCTTGAGGTTGGTGCTAGGTCGAGCGGGCAAGCCTCTTTTGCAACGGTTGTGTCCAGAATCCAATCGGACTGTTGCGCTAAATGAGAATTCCGGTTGCCGACCATACCTATTAAAGGGATTCCCAAGCTCTTAATCAAGGGCGTAAGCGCCTTGATCTCCGGCGAATTCCCGCTTTTCGAAATGCAAAGCACAACATCCTGCTTTTGCACCAAGCCCAGGTCACCGTGAATGGCATCCGCGGCATGCATAAATACAGCTGGCGTGCCGGTTGAATTAAAAGTAGCTACTATTTTTTGGGCGATAATGGCGCTTTTACCAATGCCCGTGATGATCACACGGCCTTTGAGGTTGAGAATTAACTCTCCAATGGATTCGAAGGATGCGTCCAGTAAAGCCATAATACCCTCGATGGCTTGGCTTTCGAGTTGAAGGGTTAATTGAGCGCGTTGAATCCAATTCATGTGTGACGGGCTGGAGTTTAAAAGCGGCAGACAATCGACGTTGAAAGTTTCATCGAAATGCCTTATCTTTAATATGCGCAAAGCTAAAGCCTTTCGCCCGGGTTCGCCCGGCACCAAGAGTCTGATTGATGAACACTACGGAATTAACGCCTGCAAAGGCGCTCAAGCACTTTTTTGGATTTAACGAATTCAAAGGAGAACAGGAGCAAGTCATAGAGACGGTGCTCCAAGGCAACGATGCATTCGTCATCATGCCCACAGGGGGCGGGAAATCCATGTGCTATCAATTACCGGCTTTGATGCTTGAGGGAACAGCCATTGTGGTATCCCCTTTGATTGCCTTAATGAAGAATCAAGTCGACGCCATTCGAGGTCACCACGAAGAGGATTCGATCGCTCATTTTTTGAACTCAAGTTTATCCAAAGCCGAAGCGGTGCAAGTCCGGGAGGATGTGAGCACAGGCCTGACCAAATTGCTCTACGTCGCGCCTGAGAGTTTGACGAAAGAAGACAACGTCAACTTTTTGAAAAGTGTGCGGATTAGTTTTTTTGCGGTTGATGAGGCGCATTGCATTTCGGAATGGGGCCATGACTTCCGACCCGAGTATCGCCGCATTCGAAAAATTGCACATCAAATTGCAAACGTTCCGATCATCGCCTTAACAGCAACAGCGACTCCCAAGGTTCAGGCTGATATTCAGAAGAACTTGGACATGAAAGATGCCAGGTTGTTTAAGGCGTCCTTCAACCGAGACAACCTGTTCTACGAGATAAGGCCCAAGAAAGACGCGTTGAAACAGATTGTTCGACACGCCAAGCAAAATGTCGGCAAGAGCGGCATTATTTATTGCCTGAGCCGCAAAAAGGTCGAGCAAATTTCGGAGGTTTTACGGGTCAATGGAATCAAGGCGCTAGGTTACCATGCTGGAATGGACGCCCATCAACGCAGCCGTATCCAGGATCAATTTCTCATGCAGGATGTCGATATCATCGTCGCGACTATTGCATTTGGGATGGGCATTGATAAACCAGATGTTCGGTTCGTCATTCATTACGACATGCCGAAGTCGTTGGAAAGCTATTACCAAGAGACCGGGAGAGCGGGCCGTGATGGTGGCGAAGGGCGATGCATTGCATTTTACAGCCACCGCGACATCGAAAAGCTCGAGAAGTTCCTTCAGGGAAAACCTTTGGCGGAGCAAGAAATCGGCGCGCAGCTTCTCCAGGAGGTTATGGCCTATGCTGAGACTTCCATGAGCCGTCGAAAATTTTTACTGCATTATTTCGGAGAGGAATTTGATGAATTGAATGGTCCAGGGGCGATGAACTGCGATAACATGACCAATCCGCCACCCATTCGCGATGGCCAAGAGGAGGTCCACCTCGTTTTGAGTGCGATCCACGAACATCAGCAGCAGTTCAGGTCACCGTTTATTACCGGAGTTCTATGTGGAGAAGAGAACAGAGAGATCCAAGATTACAAGGGTACCTCAAGTTCTTTCTGGCGAAGAGGTGAGGAGTTCGACCAGCGACATTGGAATGGGATCATCCGACAAATGCTCGTATTGGGACTTCTTCGAAAAGAGATTGAGACCTTTGGCGTGCTGAAAATTACCGATCGCGGGATGGAATTTCTTTCGAATCCCAAGCCTGTCCGCGTTGCTGCGGAGCGAGATTACTCTGATGTGGATGCCGTTGATAGCATGAGCCAAACACGCTCGAGTCAGGGTGGCGCAACAGACGAGAAACTACGGGACTTGTTGCACAATTTGCGCAAAGAAGTTGCGGACAAGGAGTCACTTCCACCGTATGTGATTTTTCAAGACGTAAGCTTGGATGAAATGGCGATTCACTATCCCATGGACGAGGATGAATTGCTTCGCATCAGTGGAGTAGGATCTGGCAAGGCGAGCAAATACGGCGAGCCATTCTTGACCTTGATTTCCGAATATGTGGCTCAGGAAGGCATTGAGCGCGCACAAGACTTATTGGTTCGTGCGACCAGCAACCGATCCTCCTCAAAAGTGCACATCATTCAGCGCATTGACCGTCAAATCCATTTGACAGACATTGCGAAGGATATGAATCTGAAATTGGAGGACGTCCTTGTGGAAATTGAAAACATCGTTTCGGCAGGAACGAAGGTGAACCTGGATTACATCATTAACCAGAGCCTGGACGAAGAAAGCCTTGAAGAATTGTTTGATTTCTTGAAGGAATCCAATGACGATGGAATGGACGATCTTATCGCTGAGTGGAGCGATGCGTACACGGAGGAAGAGCTGCGTTTGGCACGCATCAAATTTTTGAGTGAATACGCCAATTAATCCAACGTCGGCTAGCCGCCTTCTTGGAGCTCCGACCAAGATTTAATGATCAACCGGCCAGCGGCCAGTGCCATAAACACGCCGAATACGAATCGGACCAAAGTGGGATTTAGTTTTAAAGCCCATTTGCTTCCAAGCCATGCCCCTAGCACAAAGGTCACCGCCAAAATAGCGGCATACTGGACCTGCACGGCCCCTGCCTTGTAATAGCTCATCACAGCTAAGATGCCAATGGGGGGAATCATCATGGCGAGGGATGTGCCTTGGGCCATATGTTGGCTGAGTCCCAGTCCAAAAACGAGGGCGGGGACGATGATCATGCCACCGCCGATGCCTACAAATCCGCTAGCCAATCCGGCAATGAGCCCAATGGCCAACAACAACATCCATGTGGTCAGGTCCATGTGATAAGATTAAAAGTCCAGGTGAAGGGATAGGTTAAAAATGCGGTCTTGCCAGCGCCCATCATCGACCCCCCATGACCAATCAGTTCGCACCCAATACCCAAATACTTTGGCCCGCAATCCGAAGCCGGTACCCCAAATAATAGGTTCGCGGTTGTTGTCAATGCTAACGGTAATGGGATTCTGATTGACTGTGATTTGATTGAACGTGTTGGCATTGTCGTACGGATGCTTGCCAATCCAAGCCGATCCGATGTCAACGAACCCCACGGCCTGCAGCGTTTGCAGCAATTCTGACTCACAGGGTTGACGGCTCAACGAACCCCATACGGGCATCCGGATTTCGCTGTTGATCAGGGCCATATGCGATCCGTTTCGAGCGTTGGTATTGAAACCTCGCAGCGGCGACAAGCGCGTTTGGTATGCATAGTTAATGTCCGGGTCGATGGGCGATGCCGCATTGGAAGTCAAGGAGAGCGTATTGTCGACTCCACCGACCATGTGCAGGAGGCGTTGCTCACCGATGGACCAATCGGCTGCGACTCGGTTGGCCCAGATGACGTCTCGCCAAAGGGTGCGGTAGGTCCTAAAATCGAAGCCAATGGTCCCAAAGGTTGTACTTCGATCGATGGGATTGGCAAAATACTCGAACCACGCGCGGTAGCGCGTTCCCTCTGGGATGTTTATCAGGCGTTGACGGGTGTTGTCAAAAACGTAGGCGATTTGCACACCGACTTGATTTGCAAACTGGATGGGCTTGCCAAGGTTAAAGGCGTCAGTTGATAGCGGAGTGATTCGATCGAGTCTGTATGTGCCTTGAATTCTCAAGCTTCGGACTTCGTCCAATGCATATTTCCACTGCCGACGCAACAAATGAATGTGGTTTTTGATATAGGATTGGCCGTTGTCCTCGTTCTGGATAAAACCTTGACGTTCTAAGATCCATGTCCGGTCCCACCGGGTGGATTGGTCGGAGTACGCGAGCAGATAATGGCTATTTTCCAACGAACCCGTGATCCGAAACCCTGCCATAAATCGGCGGTCTTCAAATAAATCAGTCATGGATATGCGGGAAAGTCCTCCGAGGCCAGGCTGTATGGCGATACTGCCCGTGTACGATTGATAAAAATTAGAACCGAAAGAATTATCTAATTGGCCCGTCAGCGATTCTATTGCGTAATTGAGTCGATAATTCCGGGGCTTGGGCAAGGTGAAAGGTGTCCAAGATGCCCCATTGGATTCTTCAGCAGTCGTTGGTTCTTCGGACGGTTCAGGCTCGGAATTCGGTGTCCAAGGTCCAAATTGGTAATTCCGAAAATCGGCTTCCGTTGGTCCTGGAGTCCACTCCC
This sequence comes from uncultured Flavobacteriales bacterium, assembly GCA_905479115.1. Taxonomy (GTDB): domain Bacteria; phylum Bacteroidota; class Bacteroidia; order Flavobacteriales_D; family Sanyastnellaceae; genus UA16. The sequence goes on along the minus strand of CAJQLF010000036.1, from coordinate 112,116 downwards.
AGTTCAGCTTTACGGAAGAGGATTCAATGGCGGTATCATCATTGGAATCAACGGTTTTCCAGTTTGAAATATCTTCAGGGCGCTCGATCCAAAATACATGCCCGTTCAATTGATGCACAAAACCGTTGGTTTGGGTTTCGGGAATCCACTGCATCGAGGCAGCAGGCAGCTCCAATCGCTCGGCCAATCGCTCTTGGGTAAAGAATCGATAGTGAATTGTGGTGTCGATGTAAGCGACGGCACTGTCCTGCCATGAGATCCAACGTTCTTGTTCACCACTGCTGAATTCCACCAAAAAAGCGACGTGCTCTGCAGGTTGCACTTGTGGAAATCGCTCGTCACGATCAGGCGTATTCGTCCAATGGATTAGTTCAGGAATATCTTCCGTCCAGCGCAATTGAAACACATCATGTATTTGCCGAAGAGGTTCTCCCAGCACAAATGACCGATTCAATTTCGCATTGGTCCGATTCGAGGTGAACCAGATGGATTGTCCATCCTTGGAAAACACGGGGTCTAAGTCATCGTAAGGATCGGACCAGAGCGCTGTGTGGTTGTTGCCGATGACCTGGTAGCGGTATAAATCAGATTGACCATCTTTCACGCCGCTCCAAATCATGGTCATGCCATCGGGCGCATAGGCCATGGAAAGAATTTTATCGATACGAAAGACCTCCTTTTCGACGGACTCAAATGAGGTCAGATCCACAGAATAAATTAAGTTTCGGGAGCCTTCTTCCAGAGCGTACGTGAGGATGTTGCCATTGGGGTGCCAGGCCATCGCCGGCAGGGATTGGTCTTGGATTCGGTCTATTTTATGGCCGTGCTTGCCCACTCTCCGAAATTCACCTGTGTTCCGATTGCCAAACCAAATTTGCAGCTGTCCCCGCTCATCCTGTGCCCATGCAATGTGCTCGCCGTCAGGATGAACCGTGAAGGACCTGACTTCACCGTCTTCTGGCAATTTAATGGACACATCACCCGTGTTTTTCCGGGAAAGCCGGATATCCTTTCGGGTTGTAAGAGGCGGCATGTCTTCGGAATTTCCAGCTGATTCCAAATGATACCGACTGGCTTCTTCCAAAAGCAGGGACAGGTTCATGCCAGTGGCGTACTGCAGGCCCTTCTCGAGGTTGTTGGACACCCGAACCATGTAAAGAGTATTTGCGATGACCGCCTCTCCAAAGACATCAGCGATGTATTTCCAGACTCCATGACCAACCCACGCGGCTTGGGATGCTTCTGCCCGATGAGCCTCGATGATGTTTCGGCAACGAGCCGCATCCTGCACGTGAAGGGCGACCTCAGCCGACCATGGATTGGCTATGTAGGAGTGAAGTCCTTCAGTAAACCACCCCGGCAAGGTCAGTCCTGTCGTGGAAGAGCGCAAGGCGTCTTGCCAGTTTCCGCCGTTCAACATTTGAGTCAACAGCAAGTTGGAGAGGCTTTTCTTGATGCGCTGTTCGGTGTGGGCCCATTCGCCGTCGGGGTACACAAAGATTTTAGACCCCACCAAGGTTGCTGTCCCGCCAATGTTATCCGTGGGATCGTTGTAACTGCCTATGTTGGATTGTCGAAATTCTGCTTGCTTATTAAACACCAAAACCTGCACAGCGCCATCTAAATTTCGGTCGTAGAGGTTTTCGACGTCTTCAATCCAGCTGCTCAGATGGGCCGTAATTTGTGCAGCGTAGGATTTCCCTCCTTGATAATAATACACCTCGGCCTGTGCGGTGGGCAAGTATTGCCATTCAAACGTCCGGTGCTGCACCCGATTTTTACCAAACTGCATATTGGAGCCATCATAAAACTGTCCCAGAGCCGACAAACTGAAAACCGCAAATACGGCGCTTGTTATGATTCCTTTGGGATAGCTTTGTTTGCTCATACAAGTCGAAGTTACAGAGAGATGATGGAACTCCACACCTTTACATACAATGCGTTTTCTGAACAAACGTACCTCGTGGATCACGGAAACGGTGAGGCTACGGTCATTGACCCGGGGATGAGCCATGCCGCGGAACAAGAAGACTTTGCAAAATTTTGCGATTCGAGGGGCTTGAGGCCGGTCCAATGGCTCTTGACGCACGCTCATCTCGATCATGTCTTGGGTGCGGCTTGGATCCATGATCGCTGGGGGTTATCTCCATGCTTGCATCCTTTGGACCGTCCAACGTATGATCAGGCACCGCGCGCAGCTTCAGTCTATGGCGTTCCTATGGATCCCTTGCCGGAACTTGGTCAACCGCTAGATGAACAACACAGTATTCAATGCGGTGAAGAATCGCTCGAATGGCGTTTCACTCCAGGTCACGCCCCAGGTCATGTGGTCTTTATTTGCCACGCTGAACGCTGGGTCGTAGGCGGAGACGTGTTATTTCGAGGGAGTGTAGGCCGCACGGATTTACCCGGGTGCAATCCTAAGGAACTGGTTTCGAGCATTGAAAACCAGTTGTATAGTCTTCCGGATGATTACACAGTTTGGCCAGGCCACGGGCCTTCCACAACAGTGGGGGAAGAAAAATTGACCAACCCTTTTGTCAATGGAGCTGGCACAGGAATGATGCAGCGCTAAATTGTGTAAGGAGATAAAAAACGAAGACGCTGATGCAGGTCTCAGATTTTTCTAATTGGAGGATGTCGGATCAATCCGAATGTTGCGCTTTTCCGCAGCTGTATCCAAATTGACCAAATTGAATGAGAATGATGTGCCTTTGCCCAGCTCGGACTGCACGTCGATGGACTGTCCATGCGCTTCAATGATGTGCTTGACAATGGCAAGGCCCAACCCCGACCCGCCCGCATGCCGCGATCGACTCTTGTCCACCCGATAGAAGCGCTCGTAGATGCGGGCCAAATCAATTTCTGAGATTCCAATGCCGTTGTCTTCGACCGTCAAGGTGACGTGTTCCCCACGGTCTTCCAATCGCAAGGTGGTCGTGCCGTCTTTTTTTCCGTAGTGAATGGAGTTCACCAGTAAATTGGTGAGCACTTGCATGATTTGACTGGGTCCGCACAATACGTAGAGGCTATCACCTTTTTCTTTCGGCATCTCGAGTTTTAGCTCAATCCCCATATTTCCTGCCTTGGTTTCCACCTCTTCCAAGGCTTCTTTACAGGTTTCGATGATGTTGCAAGGAGCCAAAGTCAAATCAACGTTGCCTGATTCGAGCCGAGTAATGGAGTCCAAGTCTTCAATCAATTCGGTCATGCGGGTGACATTTTTATTCGCCTTGCTCAAAAACCGCCGAACCAAATCTTCATCCTTTAAATCTGCATCCATCAGGGTCAATACAAACCCCTGGATATTGAAGAGGGGGGTTTTCAACTCATGGGCAAGGTTGCCAATGAATTCCTTACGGAAAGAATCGGTCTCTTTCAGGGCTTTGTTATCGGCAATTTGGTCATTGGCCCAGGTGAGGATGTCGTCCAATGACTGCTGATTGTGCGCCGATTTTTTGCTGGTGTCTGACTGCGCCAGCACTTCAGAAAAATCTTGAACACGCCGTTCCAGCGACTTTTGAACGGACCATTGGATAACGATGTAGCTCACGGCTTCCGTGAGCATCCCGGTCAAAATGGCCAACGCCCAGAGATGCAAGGCTTCCAGCACATGGAGCAAAACAAGCGTCGCTACTCCACTCAGCACGGACAGAATGGGAGCGGTTTTTTTCGCTAGTTCGTGGGGTGTGGAATCAGGGCTCACGCGCCAAATTTATAGCCCACCCCTTTTACTGTGACGAATAGTTCATCGCTGAACTTGCTTCGGAGCTTTCGAATGTGCACATCAATTGTCCGGTCTCCAACGACGACATCATTGCCCCAAACGTGTGCCAGAATTTCTTCGCGTGTGAAGACTTTTCCTGGTTCAGACCAAAGCAATTCGAGAAGTCCGAATTCCTTTTTGGGCAGGGTCCATTCCTTTTCCTTGTGCAGCACCAAAAAGCGCTTGTAATCAATCGCTACACCGAATCGTTCAGCGGGCAACACCACTGCATTCTTGGAAGATCTTCGCAACAAGGCTTGCACACGAAGCATCAGGATCTGGGGCTTCACGGGCTTGGTAATGTAGTCGTCGCCACCCGCGTCAAATCCTGCAATTTGACTGTAGTCTTCATTTCGCGCCGTCAAAAATGCGATGGTTGTGTCTGCAAGTCCACGATCTTGGCGGATGATGTTGCAGACTTCCATTCCATCCATTTCGGGCATCATGACATCCAAAATGATGAGGTCGGGTTTCACCTTCCGTGCAAGGTCAATTCCTTTCCGACCGTTGAGCGCAGTGAAAACGTCGTAGCCTTCCTTTTTGAGGTTGTACTCAATGAGCTCCAGAATGTCCGGCTCGTCATCGACCAAAAGAATTTTCTTTTTCATCCCTTCTTTGTCTGTCCCAAGTTCCATCTGTTTTTGGCACGTTCCATTAAGGGAATGTAAAGAAATTACGATCCATTATTTATCCTTGATGCGACTAAAGCGCAGCGCCTTGAGCATCCAGCGTGGCAGGGGCTCATCGGCTCCTCGTTTTTGAACATCTAAGAACAGTCCCCACTTCTCGATGATGGGCACCTTGTGCACTTCAATTAGTTCTAACCAGCACTCATCGGGATCGTCGATATAGGTGCAGTGCACTTTGGTTTCCCCCATGCCAATAGCATCGGCCGTATCGCATCGAAAACCAAATCCCTTTTTCGCCAACGTTTCGCCTAACGGTGCCATGCCTCGAACATCAAAACCCAAGTGAGCAAACCCGATATCGCACCAGATGCGGTCTTTGAAAATGAAGGTGCCCGCTCGGTCATGCGCTTGAACCAATTCGATGTAAGTCTGTCCAGTTAGCTGACCAAAACCTCCAGCTCCCGGTGCAGATTGTGTCAGCCGCACCCTGCGGAAAGACTCTCCGCCGTGCGGTAAATGTGCCCAATCGCTCTGGACTCCGGTGGTGTCAGAAAGCACCTTGTCAAATCCGAGGATGTCAGCATAGAGACCCATTGCGGCCTCCATCTTGGAAACTCCGATGGTGCAACCCAGTGCACCCCCGGAAGGATGCCCGTTGTTTTCGAACCAGTCATTGGCTTCCAGGATTTGGAAGCGATTTCCATCAGGATCGGAGAGATAGAAAGTGGATGCCCCCCAAGGGGTTTTGCAAATGGTTTCGTCGCAGGCACTGCCGGCAATGCTGCGAGCGTGGGTGTGCATCTTCTGGATGTCGCGCGTTTTCATCTGAACCGCGGTAATTCCCAGGTCGCCGGGGGCAATGTCCCAAGAAGCTGCCGTCGGCTCGAAGGAATCCGCACGCAGCACCTCGAATGCACAGCCTCCCTGCAAATTGAGGACCATGCTCGCCCGTTTGGAGATGGTGTTTCCCCTTGTATGGCTGTCCATCAGCGGGGCGTCCTGGATTGAGTCAAAGAAGGGGATGTCCATTCCAAACAATTGGCGGAAAAAGCGCAAGGAATGGTCCATGTCTGACGTGGCAACACCAATGTGCTGCATTCCTTGAATGCGAAAGTCAGTTGAAGTTGTAGGGCTCATGAACTTGTAGAGTCTTGGTGCGTTTGCGCGGCTTGACGAACGGCGATCAGATAATTATTCCAAGCGGCAGCCTGGTGAGGTTGGGCATAAACCGAATGGGCTTTTTGGCGCCCTCTCCAATCCAAATAATGACCATACCACCAGCCGGCAATGCGGCTGCCTATTAAATTGAAAAGGTATGCGGCCAATGTCCCCATTCCTCCCCAGTCTCCGGTGAACATCCAGGCAAGAGGCCAAGCCAATGCAAACCAATACACGGGCAGCAAAAACATTCCGATGGACACCTTAAATGTACTTGTAAAGCAGGGGTCTTTGACGCGCTGCTGAGCTTGGGTCTGGACCCACTTTGAAAAGGGCCAAGAGGCGACTCCTCCAATAATGGCAAAGGGTGCCAGCGGCCAGAACCACCAAGGTGTGCTGCGCACGAGAGATTGATCTTGACCTAAGTCTTCAGGCCGCACGCGGTCGAAGACGCCTGCGTTCTTCGCTTCCAAGTGCTTTTCTCGTATGAGATTCAGGGCCTCCTCAGAGGCCTCACCCAATGAGCGAATAAGGTCTCGTGTTGCCGGCCAGTCTCGAACTTCGGCTGTGCGCAGGGATTGGACGAAGGGCAGCAGATCTTCATAATGCGACTCGGGTTGAATGTTCACCATTAAATCATTCATAGCAGAATGGATCCGAACCAAAAGTTCGCCCGGTGTAACTTGTCCCGTCTCTGGATTGACCATATCAATGAATGAAATAGCGGGGCCAATGCGATAGGTCAATCTCCGACGAAAGCCCTGCATTTCCTCGTAATCAATTCCAACGGGCTGGATCCGCAATCGCTTCATTTCAGGATTGAGCTGGATTGCCTGGTTGACCATGTCAACGACGCCTCTGCGCAGCATGCGCAGCGATTTTACGGCTCGGTGATTGCCCTCTGGAAACAATCCCATGGTCGCTCCAATATTGAGTCGTTCTGAGCAGATTTTAAACACGCGTTCATTGCGCTCACGTGCGTCCGACAGCTTGTCGCGCTGTCGAAAAATGGGCATTTGATTGAATGAAAAGAGCAGCGCGCGCGCTACACGTTGATAAAAAATATCCGCCCTCGTCAGCCAATGAATTTGCTGTGGGCCGTACAAAGAAGACAAGACCAAGGGGTCCATGAGGCCATTTTGATGGTTCGCCACAAAAATTGTCGGTGTTTGGGGGTCCCCCAAATTTTCCAATCCTTCGATGCGTTCGATGCGATGGAATCGGGTGACGCCGGAGCGGACTAGCGGCAATGCAAGGCCGTATCCAGCGTGTCGACGCTGGATGGGGGGCTCATGGAAGGGCTTTTTCTGGGTGTTGGATGTCACGATCGATGGCTGAAATTATTCGCGCAATTGAGCTCCAGTTTCTTGTGTAATGCGATCCAAGATGCGCTTCACACTTTGCTCGATACGGCGTTCATCCAATGTGCGTTCGGGGTCCTGAAGGATGAGCGATACCGCATAAGAGACCTGGTTTTCTTCTAGGTTGTCTCCTTCGTACACGTCAAAAAGTCCTACGCGTTTGAGCAGCTTTTTTTCTGCTTTTTGAGCGGCATCTCGGATTTGACCAAAGGAAGTTCCTTTGCTCAAAATGAGGGATAAATCACGGCGTACCGATGGAAATTTGGCTGGCTCCTCTGATTTTGTCTTGGACCGCGTGGTGATTTTGGTCAGGGCTTTCATGGAGAAGTCTCCCCAGAACACCTCTTTTTTCACGCCACAAGATTTCGCAACGGATGCCCGGATTTTACCGATTCGTCCGATGGTGACCCCTTGACATCGCAACTCGAGACCTTCGAGAATGAGCGGGGATTGATGAAGGGTTTCTTGCACGGAGGCTAGGGGGATTCCGATGGCCGTCAGCAGCGCGTTAACTTCACTTTTAAGCGAGAACGGGTCGGCGGAGGCATGGGTGTTGTTCCAATTTTCGGGACGGATCTTCCCCGTGATGAACAGGGAAAGCCGCTCATCTTCTTCATACCGTTTCGCGGCATTGTCCGAATCTGAATCTGCCGATGCTTTGTGCTGGTATACGCGACCAAGCTCGAACAATTTGAGGTTGGGATTTTGATGATTGGTATTGCGGGAAATCGCTTCCAGTCCCTGGAACAAGAGGGATTGGCGCATGACGCCCAAATCTGAACTCAAGGGATTTAACAAGGCGATGCGCCGATTTAATTCCCAGCCGTCCTGTCCCGCCTCACCCAGCTGATCTGTATGCGATGCACGGGTCATGGAATTGTTCATCGTTTCTTGGAAACCGCGACTCACGAGGCAGTTGGCGGCTTGCAGCCGAACGCGCTCCTCGGGCACGTTTGCTTGATGCGCTCCGGTTGAAATTAAGCGGTCGGGCAATGGGATTTTATCAAAGCCGTGAACGCGAAGTACTTCTTCCACAACATCTGCTGGCCGCGTAACATCGTGTCGGTAGGCTGGAATGATGAGTTCCATTGAATTGCTGGATTCCTGTTCAATCTGGATGTCCAAGTCGTTCAAAATCCCACGCACTTTGTCCTGGGGTAACGCAACGCCTATGAGCCGTTCCAAGTAGGCCCATTCCAGCTCAATCCGGCTGCCGGTTGGCAGATCCGCTGCAACAGCTTGGTTGCACTCAACGGGTTGCCCGCCGGCCCATTCCTGGATTAAATGCGCGGCGCGCTGCAATGCGGTTTCGATGAATTGGGGATCCACGCCGCGTTCAAAGCGGAAAGAAGCATCGGTAGAAAGCCCATGACGCTTCGCCATTTTGCGGGTAACCACCGGGTCAAAATACGCTGACTCAAGTACGATCCGCTTGGTGCTTGCTGTAACGCCGCTTGCGTCGCCTCCAAAGACACCTGCTAAGCACATGGCTTTATCGCTATCAGCGATGAGCTGGTCATCCGGGTGCAATTCCCTGGTTTCACCGTCCAGTGTGACGAGCTTTTCGCCCGGACGTGGCTTTCGAACGATGATGTGATCGCCTGCGATTTGATCAGCATCAAATGCGTGAAGGGGTTGGCCCAACTCATGGAGCACATAATTTGTGGCATCCACGACGTTGTTTTGAGGGTTGATACCAATGGCGCGAAGTCGCTGTTGCGCCCATTCTGGCGACGGTGCAATTTGAATGCCCTCGATGAGCAGTCCATGATAACAAGGACATCCCTCACCGCTCTCAATCGAGACAGAAAAGCGGACTCCTGGCTGAGGCAGCGTCATCATTTCGGGTGTGCGAAGGGCACCAACATGGGATTGGATTCCTGCAACCGTTTCGTGCAGCAATCCCGCTCGCAGATCCCGAGCAACTCCCCAATGGCTCATCCCGTCCGTGCGATTGGGCGTGAGACCAATCTCCATTACGTCATCCGACTCGAGGTTAAAAACGGAAGCGGCGGGTACCCCCGGAGCCCACTTTTCGTCAAGCTCGATGATGCCTTCGTGGGAGCGACCGGTGCCGATTTCATCCTCTGCACAGATCATCCCCAAGGATACCTCGCCACGGATTTTGCCTTTCTTGATGGTAAATGGTTCGCCTTCTAAGGGGTAGAGTTTGGCGCCAACCTTGGCGACAATGACGGACAAGCCCGAGCGAGCATTTTTCGCGCCGCACACGATGTTAAGGGGCTCTTCATCGCCCACATCGACCGTGCAAAGCTGCAATCGGTCGGCATTGGGATGTTGCTCACACGCCAGAATTCGTCCAACCACGAGACCTTCCAGTCCCCCGGGAATACTCTCAACCGATTCCACTCCTTCCACTTCCAAACCAGTCGCGGTCAGCACTGCCGCCGCCGCTTCAGCGGCAATCTGAACAGGCAGGAGGCTTTTGATCCATTGAAATGAAATTTTCATCGGGAGCGAAGGTGTTGCGTTTAATGATCACAAAGGTAGCAGGAGAGGCCGGCACGACCACATGAATTGGTGGACTTTTGAGAATCTCCAGAGGAAATGTGTAGGGTCAAAAAAGAAAGTTAAGTACCTTCGTCTCCCCAAACAAAAAACGTCTGGGAATCGGGATGTAGCTCAGTTGGTAGAGTACGCGTCTGGGGGACGTGTGGTCGCTGGTTCAAGTCCAGTCATCCCGACCTTAAAGCCCAGGGCGTTCGCTCTGGGCTTTTGTTTATAACATTGGACTCACCAAACCCAGTTAAGGGCAGATTAGTATGGACTACGCGTTTGAAAAAGACTGGATTAGCCTAGAGCGGCTGATGGAGGAACGCTTTGGCGAACCGCCAGATTTGACGACGATGATTTTCACCGTTGGGCTGCAGGAGTGCGGGCAGCCTTTCCGATCCTTTAAGAAAGACGAGAAGTTGGAAATCATGCACGTGGGCGTTTGCACTTTATTGGAGCCGCAAGGGTTTTACGAAGCGCTGGGTACGGACGAGGAGGGATGGCCTCACTTTGAACGGAAGGCCGAAATACCGGCAGTTTCAAAAGTGGAGCAAGAGTTGTTTATGAAACGAGCGCTCGTCGAATACTTCGCGGCGTGGATTGCCGGGGGTTAGGCCCTTGAGGTGTCCAGGACAGAATTACTCGATGTACACCGTGGCCTCATTGGTCATTTCTTCCTCAACCTTGATTAGGCCGGTGCCGAACAAGGCTGCTTTTGATGCCTCGATGTCCAAAACTGCAAAACCTGCTTGGCCCTCAACATAAAAGCTGGAAAAGTTGAAGCTGACCTGACCCGCCGCGTTGGACACTGCCGTTGTATCGAATCGAGGTTCTCCCACGAAATCTTCATCGACGGATCCAAAAGCAAATAAGCGCACCGATGCTCCCTGGACGGGTGCTCCGAGGTCATTTAGGACCACCACATTGGCAATGGTTTCCTCAACTTCGTGGCAACTGGAGAGGCTCAGAACAGCCATAGAGGCCATTAGGGCGAGGGAAAAGGAAACATTTCGCATTGGGTCGTCTAACTTTGCAGGCATAGATTGAAACCCAAATATCTTGAAAAAGTCATGAAATTCAATAGTCAAGCACCGTATATCGTTTCATCCATGTTGATTTTGATGGGATTGACACAGGCTGGATGCGGTGAAAATGGAACTTTAGAGGACGAAAAAACGACCGATTCCATCGAAATGGTCGCGGAAGAACCCACCCGAAAAGTGCGCATTGAGACGAATTTCGGAGAGATGGTGGTGGAGCTATCCAATGCCACGCCAGGACACCGAGACAACTTCATAGAGTTGGTTGAGGCTGGTTTTTATGATAGCCTCTTATTTCATCGGGTCATTTCTGAATTCATGATTCAAGGAGGCGACCCCACTAGCCGCGGGGCTGCGTTGGCCACGCCGTTAGGGATGGGAGGTCCGGGGTATCAAATTCCTGCGGAAATCCGAACGGATCACCTGCATTTTAAAGGGGCATTGGCTGCTGCGCGACAAGGAGATGCCGCAAATCCTGAGCGCAAGAGCTCGGGGAGTCAGTTTTATCTGGTGCAGGGTCGGCCTTTCACCAAAGAAGAAGTCTTGAACATTGAAGCCCGAAATTTCCCGGAAGAATTTGGTGATGCGGAGGTTTTTAAATATTCGGACGAGGACATTGAACGGTATGGGACTGACGGGGGTGTTCCATTTCTGGACAACATGTACACGGTGTTTGGTCAGGTGGTTGAGGGACTGGATGTTATTGATTCCATTGCGGCTGTGCAGACGGCTGCTGGAAACCGCCCCAAGAACGATGTAACCATGATGATGGAGCTAATCAATTGAGATGAAACTTAAGGAGCAGATTCAAAGTTGGCTAGAGGAAGTGGAGGCCAAGACGTTCTCTTCCGCGGATGACGTGGAACAATTCCGCATTGATTGGCTTGGTCGAAAGGGGCGCATGAAGGATGTCATGGCTGCTTTTAAGGAGTCGCCAAATGAGGAGAAGCGCGAGCTGGGCAAGTTGATTAACCAGTTCAAGCAATCCATCGAATCCCGGATTGCTGCGGGTCTGGCAGCTGGGACCTCTGATGCAATCGAGGAAAGCGCTGTTCACGACTGGACCCGGCCCGACGGAGGCGCTCCAGCAGGTGCTCATCATCCTTTGAGCGTGGTACGACGTGAGATCATTGGAATACTCGAACGGATGGGTTTTGTCGTCTCTGAAGGCCCCGAAATTGAAGATGATTGGCATGTTTTTAGCGGACTCAATTTCCCGGAGGAACATCCAGCCCGCGACATGCAAGACACCTTTTTCGTAGATCGGAATCCAGATATGTTGCTGCGCACCCATACTTCTTCTGTTCAAGTTCGTGAAATGGCGCGCAGGGAACCGCCCATGCGCATCATCATGCCAGGAAGGGTCTTTCGCAATGAAGCCATTAGTGCACGCGCTCATTGCATGTTCCATCAGATAGAAGGTCTCTATGTCGATAAAGGGGTTTCGTTTGCGGACTTGAAGCAAACCCTTCTAAGATTTGCTCAAGAATTCTTCGGAGCGGACACCAAAATTCGTTTGAGACCATCTTATTTCCCCTTCACAGAGCCGTCGGCAGAGGTGGACGTTTACTGGGGTCTAGAAACGGAAGTGGATAAGCGCATCACCAAAGGAACAGGCTGGCTTGAAATCTTAGGCTGTGGAATGGTCGATCCAGCCGTGTTGGAAGCAGCGGGCATTGATTCACGCGAATATGCTGGGTTTGCTTTTGGAATGGGGGTGGAGCGCATTACCATGTTGAAGTACCAGATTGGCGATCTGCGAGCCTTTTTTGAAAGTGACCTGCGCTTCCTACGCCAATTTCAAGGTCAATATTAACCGCGACAGGCTCAGAGGTAAGGCAAGGTGACGGTCATGCGTTCCTCCAAGGGAGAAAGGCGCTCAATGTTGATGGTACCCGCCAACTTGCGCAATTGAGCATGAAATTCATTCCATCGCGAAGAGGCTAAAGCGTCTTTGCCGTAAAACAGCCCCTCCAGGGCTTTGGATGTCTCCGTATGATGGCTGTTCAACCGCAATTTCCAGTAAGACTTCTCTTTGGCTTCGATGCCGAGTTGAATCGGAGACTCGACCGAGGTTATTTCAGCGATGCCTCTTAGTAAATTCCGCAGGACAACGCGCACTTCAGGTCCGATGTTCAACTGATCATCGGCGGTCAATTCACATTCAATTCGTACACGTAAATCGGCATCAAGTTCATTGAGAAACGTCTGAATCGATTGAGATTTGGGATCCGTGTCGTTCGTGAAAACCAGATCGCCGTTGGGCATCAGGCTGCTGCTTCCCATTTCCGTTTCTTCGGAATTGCGCTCGAGAGTTTTAGCCATTTGAGCAGGAGCGTTGGGTAGCCGATCAACTGGAACCAATGAGCGCAAGCGAATAATTCGCCGACGTTCTTTGTGTAAACTGGATTTCAACGCTTTGACTGATCGGCTGTATGCAATTAATCCGATGGCGAGAAATCCGGCAATCCAGGGCCAGCTGGTGGATCGGTAGGGTGCCTGCTGATTGCGCTGAACTTCCACCACAGCTCGGTCAAAAGGATCCATTGCAGGCAAGACTTCTTCGTTGAACTGGCGTGCTTCGCGTTGACTAATCTGGCGCTTGAAAAGCAACAATTCTGAATTGATGGCGTCGACTTCAACGAATGCTTCTAGCGCGTCTTCCGTGTTACCTCGCTCCCTCTCAAACAGGCCTTTTTGCCTAAGCACCTCGGCTAAGAGCTCAAGGTCACCCGACTGGCGCGCGGATTTGATGGCCTCATGGAATCCGATCAAAGCCTTCAGCGGTCGATGCGCTTGTTGTGCGCTGTTAGCGATGCGTAAATGTGCTACGGCAACCAAGGAGGGATCTTCACTGTCGGCATGTTCCAGTAATTTTTCTGCCCAGGCTAAGGCGGGAACATGCATGCCCTGCATGGACAGAACGAGGTGAATTTGTTCCCGGTGCCCTTGTGCCTCGGGTGCCATCAGTGCCGTCGCCTCCGCTTCAAATTCTGCGATCAAAGCCTCAGAGGGAATCTTTTGTTGGATGCACATGATTTGAATAGTGGCACTCAACCAGTCGGCGCGTTGGACGTGATTTCCACCAAGGCTCAGGCACTTAGCATAGTGGGATTCAGCTTGTGCCCAATGTCCACCTGTGAACCACAAGTTGGCCAATTGTGCGGACAATTCGAGGTTGTTCTCACTCAATGCAAGCTCCCGCTGGACCAATTCAATCGCGAGGCTTTCTTGGTTGAGTTCGAGCCACAAATCCGCAGCTTTCATCACGTGCATTCTTCGTGTTTCTTCGTCGCAGGCCAAGAACCCGGACTCTCCTTGCACCAGGGCTTTGGAGGCCAAATCAGGGTTTTGACTGTCGACATAAATGCGGGCGATTCCGACGTGCGCCCGAGCCATTTGGCATGGATCAAAGGATCGTTCTTCTGCTCCTCGATACATGGCCAATGCAGCGACGGGTTTGTCCAATTGAAGCAAGGAGTCCCCTCGCGTGAGCATCAATTCAGCTTCTTCTAAGAGGGTTTGCTCGGATAATTCCTCCTGCGCCGCCAGCGGAGCGGTCCATGTTACAGCTGCTCCCGTGACCAAGAAAAGCAATCCCTGCAGGAGCCTTGAATGGGGTGAAGTGGACTTCCGGAACATACAGCCAAGCTATGCCCTCTCAACAGCGAGTCGCATTCGAGTTATTGAAATTGTTCACACCTTCTCGCGCATAAACGATTCAACGGCAGCCACTGTGGGAAAGCGTTGCATTCAATCGTTCCAAACCACATCAAGCACGGTTGCTCCTACGGCTTGAAGCGTTTCGGTGCTGATGATGTCGAGGTTGTCCGCATGGGTGTGGTGAAACGGTCCGTATCCCATAGGCAGCACTTGCACTTGGTAGTGCACGATGTTCGCGGATGGAATTCCGCCGAACTCAGAAACAAATAAGTTATCGTCGATGGTTTCGGGAGTAACAGCTGATTGAAAATAGTGGCTGTAACCCAATTGTTCCGCGGAACTCCAAAGCCTCTGAACGACGGAAGGGGCATAGTTCATGGAAGTGCCTTCCCGATTGAAGACGGCCCCTTCTGCACCGACCATATCCAAAAGAATGCCATACTTAGCGTTGTATCCTATGCGATGGGGCTGGCGGGTCCAAAACTGACTTCCCAGGCACCACGTAAGCGCAGAGTTTTGATTTCGCTCTGCCCATTCAGGAGTTCCGTAATCTTCTGCGTCAAAGAACAGGATGTCTATGCCTAAGTCCAGCGTGGTATCTGCGCCGAGGATGCGTGCAATTTCCAGCAATACTCCCACGCCTGAGCCCCCGTCATTAGCGCCGTCAATGGGCTCGCGTATCCTGAGGGTGTCTTTGTCCGCAAATGGACGTGTATCCCAATGAGCAAAGAGCATGATTCGCTCTGGATTGTCCGGCCGATACTGACCAATGATATTGCGCATATTCAAGATGTTGCCGTCGTAAGCCCGCACGCGTCCCGGTTGCTCAATCACATCTGCGCCGTGTCGCTCCAGTTCGGCTACCAACCAATCTCCACAAGCAACATGGGAGGGCGTGTTGGGAACGCGGGGTCCGAATGCGACTTGTTCTGCAATAAACGCGTAGGCAGAATCGGCATTGAAGGAGGGGGCATCCACATGCTCAATCGTTGCCGCAGCTGCCGCGTCCGTCTCACCAGCTGGTCGGTAAGACTTGGATTCTTTTTCTCCGCACCCTATTCCAGTTATGGAGGCGATGAGTGCGGCCATTGCAAAGGCTCTGGGATTCAACTTCGTTCCCATGAACTTCCTTCTTTGCTGTCCTTAATGGCAATTCCCAGAGCGCCTAATGCATCGCGAATCGCATCAGCCGTGGTCCAATCCTGATTGGATTTTGCTGATCCACGCAATTGAACGAGCAGGTCCAACAAGCCGGCCGATTCGCCAACGCTATCGGCACCAGCCGTGGTTTCTTGAGTTAAGCCTAATACATCAAAGACATAGCCGTGCACCATCGAGGTCAGAGAACCTTTTTGTTGGGGACTAATCGCCAACCTTCCATCCGCTACGTTGTTCACCAATTTGACTGCATCAAACAGCACGCTGATGAGGATAGGGGTGTTAAAGTCGTCTCCCATGGCATCGCTGCACCGTTGAGCTAAAAGACGGATGTCCACCTCAGTATTGTCATTCTCAGCAGCACAGGGTAATTGATCGAGTTGAGATAAGGCCTTCATGAGACGATCCAGGCCTTTTTCAGCCGCCTGCAGCGCATCATTGGAGAAGTCAAGTGTGCTGGCGTAATGGCCCTGCAACATAAAGAATCGGACCGTCATAGGTGAATAGCCGCGTTCCAACAGGGGGTGGTTGCCGGAAATCAACTCTTCTGGGGTGAAACCGTTGCCCTCTGACTTGGCCATTTTTCGTCCATTGACGGTGAGCATGTTGCCATGCATCCAGTAGCGCACGGAGCGAGGTTCTCCCGTTGCCCCTGTATTTTGAGCGATTTCACATTCGTGATGAGGAAATTTCAAGTCCATGCCACCACCGTGAATGTCGAATTGCGTTCCCAGGTATTTGGTACTCATCACTGAACACTCCAAATGCCACCCCGGGAAACCTTCGCTCCAGGGAGAGGGCCATTTCATCAAATGACTTGCATCGGCTTTTTTCCACAGAGCAAAATCCAATGGATCTTGCTTCTCATCTTGGCCATCCAAGGAGCGGGTATTGTTCAGCAAGTCGTCAATTTTCCGGCCTGAGAGTTCTCCGTAAGGGTGATCCTCATTGTATTTCCGGACGCTGAAATAGATGCTTCCATTGGATTCGTAAGCATACCCTCGCCCCATTATGGACTTGATTGCTTCGATTTGTTCAACGATGTGCCCCGTGGCGCTCGGTTCAATGGACGGCGGTTTCATGTTGAAAATGCGCATTACATCGTGGAAGTCATTCGTGTATTTCTGAACGATTTCCATGGGCTCAAGATTTTCCAGTCGAGCCTTTTTACCGATTTTGTCTTCTCCATCGTCGGAATCACCGGTCAAATGTCCCACATCCGTGATATTGCGCACATACCTCACTTTGTATCCCAAAAAAGAGAGGTACCGGTAGACGATGTCAAATGTCAAAAAAGTGCGAACGTTCCCCAAATGGACATTGCTATATACTGTGGGACCGCAGACGTACATTCCTACGTAGGGCCCATTCAAAGGGGTGAACAGTTCCTTTTCGCGGGTGAGGCTGTTATGGATATACAACGGGGAAAATTGGGCCATGTCCTTATGTCTGTATTATGCCCATTAACGGCATGTGTCCTTCAAGGTTGCAAAGAAAAGGCATCCCCACCGAATGCAGTGAAATCAATTTAGAACTTCTGGAGATTGATCTGCAATGGCTTCGAGCATGATGTGCGTCATTTCGGGCAGCAAGATGCGTGGTTTCCAGCCCCAATCTGCTCGGGCGGCATCGTCCGACACGCTCTCTGGCCAAGTCAATGCAATGGCCTGCCGCTCATCTGGAACGTATTCAATCTCAAAGTCGGGCATGTGCTGTCGGATACTTTCTGCGATTTCGCTGGGAGCAAAGTTCATGGCCGAAAGGTTGTAGGAGGTGCGAACTCGAATGTGCTCAGCTGGTGCAGCCATCAGTTCCAATGTGCCGCGCACAGCATCGTCCATGTACATCATCGGCAATGCGGTATCGGCCTTCAAAAAACACGTGTAACACTTCCGCGAGTTGGCCACGTGGTAAATTTCCACAGCATAATCCGTGGTTCCTCCCCCTGGAAGGGATCGGTGACCGATTAATCCCGGATAGCGCACGCTGCGAACGTCAACACCATACTTTTCGTGGTAATAACGGCACCAGTATTCTCCGGCTTGCTTGCTAATTCCATAGACAGTTGTCGGGTCGAGCAAGGCATTTTGAGGGACGGATTTCCGGGTTGTTTTTGGCCCAAAAACGGCAATCGAACTTGGCCAAAAAATTCGTTTAACCCATCCTTCTTTCGCAGCTTCTAGGACATTTAATAGGGATCGCATGTTCAGATCCCATGCGGCAATGGGCTTCTTTTCTCCGGTTGCACTCAACATCGCAGCCAAATGATAAACGGTGTCATATTTCCCTTCTTCCAACGTCTTGAAGACGGCCCCCTCATCCGTAGCATCCATGTGGAGGAATCGGCTTTTCATGACAGCGTCGTTGTCGGGTACGCGAATATCTGATATGTCAACGTTGGTGATGCCTTCTTGTGCTTGAAGTGCGAGAACCATTTCGATACCCAATTGCCCTGCGGCGCCAATGACCAATGTGCGTGCCATGATAACGAAGTTAAGGTATATGGGCCCAAATTGATGGCCTTCTTCACCGATTAACCATGTATTTTTGCAGCGATGTCCAGCCAGTATACTCCAAATTTGGAAGCCGAATTATTCGACTACGAGCTTCCAGAAGCAGCGATTGCATTGCATCCGGCTGAACCGAGGTCGGCGGCGAAGATGCTGGTTTGGAAGAAGGGTCAACAGAACCTGAACGCTTGTTTTACAGACCTTCCTTCGATCTTGCCTCAAGATTCCCAATTGTGGGTCAATAATACGCGGGTCATTCGGGCGCGCTTGTTGCTCCAAAAACCGACAGGCGGTCGCTTGGAAGTCTTTTTACTGGAGCCAATGGGTCAATCCATGGAACAGACCTTGGCCTCTACGGCTCCAGTGAAATGGAAATGCATGGTGAAGGGAGCGAAGCGGTGGTTGGCTGGGCTGGCAAGTCTGCAAGTTGAAGATGTCCACGGCAAGTGGGAACTAGAGGCGAAACGAGTGGGAATGGATGAGGGGGTAAGGTTTATTGAATTGACCTGGACTTTGCAGGGGTCTGATAGCGGTGAGTTTCGACAGGCGAGTTTTGCTGAATTGCTCGAAGCAATGGGGAAAATGCCTCTGCCCCCTTACATGCGCCGACCTGAAGAAGCCCAGGACGCGGAGGATTATCAAACCGTGTATGCCGAAGTTCCTGGGTCTGTGGCAGCGCCGACTGCGGGGCTTCATTTTGATGCAGAGTTAATGGCCGAATTGAGCACGGTGGCAGAAGTGCATAACGTCACGTTGCATGTGGGGGCAGGGACGTTTAAGCCATTGGGTGAGGGTCGAATCGCTGATCATGAGATGCATGGGGAGAAGTGCACGGTTTCGTTTGATGCCATTCGCGCACTTTGTTCAGGTGGAGTTCACCGGGTGGCCACAGGCACCACGAGTTTGCGCACCTTGGAGAGTTTGTATTGGTTGGCATTGAAGTGGAAACAGGATGGAATTCGGCCTGCACATTTAGATCAATGGGCTTGGTGCAATGAACTGGCCTCCATCGATCAGGAACTCAATTGGGATATGGCAACGGCCATGCAATGGTGCAGCGTGCAATTGGATGGCGCAGATTGGACCTTTCAAACGTCCATTATGATTGTCCCACCTTATCAAATTCGGTCGGTTCAGGCTTTGATTACCAACTTTCACCTGCCCAATAGCACCTTGCTGTGCTTAGTGGCTGCAGCAATTGGAGAAGACTGGAAAGATCTATACGCATCGGCACTTTCAGCAGGCTATCGATTTTTGAGTTTCGGCGATGGCAGCTACCTCGAATGGGAGAATAAGCCATAAAAAAGCCCGCCGAGTGGGCGAGCTTTTTTTATTCGGTGATCCGAGATGAACAGGTCTGCCTGGATTAATTTCGATTATCCTGCAAATTTCCAGCGTCCATCATGGCATTTGAAAGGCGAATCGCGGCTGCTCCTCGAGCACGTGACAACAAAGTCGTTTGCTCAGTTAGATAATCATTTTTGACCGTGGCCTCAGAGGTCGACGTCGGAGCAATCACCCACACCCCGTTGGTGCCGATAATGGGGTTTGATACATTTCCAACAGGAATGGCAAAAGCCATGCCGACTACTTCTGGCTCCGCTTGAGATCCAGCAGCACTGATGGTAGGGAACTTCAAGCTCACATTGCTCGCAGTGGCTTTTGAAGCCCCCACGCTTGCGGCGATTTCTTCCAAAGTGCCCGTCTTCATTTTGCCTTGATAGAGTTCTCCCTTGGCCTGCTTGATGGCACCCGTGCGCATTTGATCTTTGACGTATTCGAACTCAGGAGCTCCTTTCTTCGTGATGCGATCTAAGAAGCCGACCACATAATTCTTGTCGACCAAAATCGGATTTGAAACTTCACCTTCCTCCGCTCCATAAGCCCATGCGACCAATTCGGCAGCATTTCGCAATCCTGAAAGCGAATTTGATCCGCGGACCACGTCCGTAGCCACGTTGGTTGCATACCCTGCATCTCCAGCGGATTGCATAAATTCCTCACGCGATGTTGCTTGGATAGCAAATTCGCTGGCTGCGCTGTATGATTCGCGGGCTGTGGTGGGAGAAGGTTCAATGGTTCGCTCAATCAAGGCAACTTCAACACGTGCTTTTGCCGCTGTTTGCTCGAGCACTTCAATCAAGTGCACACCAAAGGCCGTCTCAACAGCGCCGATCGCTCCTGGCTTGTTTTCAAAGCAGAAATTCTCAAATGGTTTTACCATGCGCCCACGTGGGAACAGTTCGTACACACCACCCGT
This sequence comes from uncultured Flavobacteriales bacterium, assembly GCA_905479115.1. Classification (GTDB taxonomy): domain Bacteria; phylum Bacteroidota; class Bacteroidia; order Flavobacteriales_D; family Sanyastnellaceae; genus UA16. The sequence continues at coordinate 92,057 of CAJQLF010000036.1, read as the reverse complement.
TGATTTTGAGCCGGGATCTTCACTGAATCGCTCTGCCAAGTCGGCGAAAGATGCCCCTCTGCGCAGTGCTCGCTTCAAGCTATCTGCTCGCTGCATTAAACCGGCCATTTCTTCTTTGTCCTGAGCATTGGTTGCCTTGAGCAAGATGTGACGGCACGAAGCGCTATCAGATTCACTGTAGAAATCCATGATCCGGGCTAATCGATACGCTTGCCCCTTCAAATAAGGTCCAACGATATCACCTTCTTCCGCTTGGAAAAATGCCGTTTCGTTCACATCGGTCTCCACATCCGCCTCTTTCAACACGGTAGATGTGAAGGCTTGCTCGTTCACAGTTGCAACAAAGAGACTGTCACTGTCTTCGCTGTTTTCCCAAACGCTGCGGATGGACGTCAATTCATCTTCGATTGCTTGTGCATCTTCCGGTGACGCTTGCAGCGGGATGCGCACAAAGGTGATGTTGCGGCCTGCTTTTTGAAGCAAATCTGCATCATCCTTGTGTGCGTTGTAGTAAGCACGTACGTCCGAATCACTCACTTCCACCTCACTGTCATCGATTTGGTTAAAGGCTTTCATAACGTAGTTGAAGCTCACTTTTTCGTTGGCACCGAGGTAATCGTACTTGCCTTCGAGTGAATTCGAATAGATGCCTGCAGTCACCAGGTTGTCATACTTTTCACGCTTTCGCTTGCTGACAATCAGTTGCTTGTAGGCTAAGAAGTCCCGAACACCCTGCTCCGAACTCAGCATGGCATCGAAGTTGGTTTGCCAGAAATTTTTATTCTCTGCGTTGGAATAGAAGGCGCGGTTCATGTAGGGCGAGAATGCGCTTCCGAAAAGCATTTCCTCGTATTCTTCGTCGCTTACAGTCAGTCCTAATGCGTCAAAATCATCTTGGAGCACAACATTGGAAGTGAGGTCACTCCACACCTCTTCAGCTAGCTGATCACCGCTAAATCCTAAACGGCGGCGCTCTTGCACTTCCATTTGATATTGAGCTCCTGAGATGGCAGTGCCGTTTACTTCTCCGACGTCCTGGCTGCCGCCTTGTCCCATCAGCGCGATAACCGCATCATAAGGAACCAAAAAGCCCAACATGCCGATGCCAATCATAACGATTAGGAGGCCTTGGCGGTTTCGAATTTGTTGAATCATTGACATGATATACGTGTCTTATTTAAGGTGTGCGAAGATAAGGGAAATCTCGAATCTCCGGGCGTGTTACAAGGTTGAGTATGGCATACGGGAAAAATGGCCGAGAAGTTTCAGACAGCGTCTTCGTCAATTGCCTCTAGAATGACGGTTTTTATTTTGCTGCTGCTCACAGATTCTACGGTAAATCGGAAGTCATCCAACACGAGGGAAAATCCGGATTCAGGAATGTCTTCTGCATGGTGCAGCAAAAGTCCACCCAACGTTTCGTATGCTTGGTTTAGCGGGAGTTCTAGGTCATACCGCTCGTTCAAATCTTCCACATCCAATCGCGCGGAAAAACGCCAGACGTTTTCATCCAATGCTTCTTCGATGAGATCTTCGCTGTCGTGTTCGTCTTCGATGTCACCAACGAGTCGCTCCATGATATCTTCCATCGTCAGGATTCCCGATGTTCCGCCAAATTCGTCTACGACGATGGCGAGGTGACGCTTGCGTTGGATAAAGCGTTTCAAAACGTCGTCCGCCTGCATCGGTTCGGGCACGACAAATGTGGGATGCAAAATGGACTTGATGGACTCGGGGTTCTTGAATAGATCCTTAGAGTGTACGTAACCAATGGTTTGATCGATGTCTTCACGGTAGACCACGATTTTACTCAATCCGGTCGAAATGAACAGCGCACGCACCTCCTCTAGCGGAGTTTCTAGATCAACAGCCACTACTTCGTTGCGAGGAACGAGGCAATCCCGCGCCAACACTTTGTTGAACTCCAGGGCATTTTGCATGATTTGAAGCTCATGCTCTAACTCCTGCTCTGGCTCCATACGACCGCTCAACTCCCGGATGAAGTGATCCAAGTCCGTGGCTCCAAGTTGATTTTTGTCATCGTCTTTGTCCGTGTTTCTTCCGATGAGCCGAATGGAAGCATTGCTGAGACCGACTACGATTAGTCCTGGAATCAGAAGAATGTAATGGATGAGAATCAGGGGTGCAGCGAAAATCCGTAGCCAGAAATTCGGGTTGCTGTGGAATAAGGCCTTGGGAATAAACTCGGCGGCGACCAAAACAACCAGTGTTGTGACCAGCGTCTGCGTCCCAAGGACCAAGATGGGCTGGGACGCCTGTGTCCAGTCTCGCACATGAAACATGGTTTCACTGATTAGACCTCCTGCTTCTAGCCCGCAAAAAACCAGTGCGAGGTTGTTTCCAACGAGCATCGTGGCAATAAAAAGTTTACTGCGTGATGCGAGGTGGACGAGAATTTTTCCTTGCCATTTGCTTTTGGCGTCGAGCTCAAGCTGAAGGCGGTTGGCGGAAAGAAAAGCAATCTCCATTCCTGAGAAGAATGCAGATGCTATCAAGGCTAAACCAATAATGATTAGTGAGCTGGAGGGGTCAGGGTCCATGGGTTAGGGCTTAAACAAATTTAAGCATTTTACTGACCGCTTCCGCGCTCGAGTTTCTTTCGAAAAAACAAGCGGAATCCGTACCACGCAATGGCCAGGGCAGGTAGCACGAGGGTTTGTTTTTGTTGCTCCCAGCCGTCCTTCCAAATAAAATAGGTCGTAGCCCCAATGCAGCAAGCGATCACGAGAAGCCAAAATCGCTCTGCTGTTTTGTTGATTCGGATAATTTGTTGTGGGTCCATTTCGAAGTTAATTGGGGATAAACCTACAGATTTTCTGTTCCCTCGAGGATCATCTCACCCCGGGGTTTCAAAATACGATAGGCCTCAAACCGAGCGTCCGATTCCAGACCTTCTCCGTAAATGACGCCTTGCGCCGTGCGAATCGTTACGGGCCGCGGAGTCCAAACACGATCGGAATCTTCCGACCAAACGAGGTACTCCGTTTCCAGGATGTCTCCTTCGATGTTTTTTAGAACCACTCCGTGCCGTGCAACGAGCCGGAGGTTCTTCTCATCCATGGAAGCCCATTCCGCGCTGAGATGAGCTGCATGTTCGGCGATGTTTCCATCGATGAACAATTCGAAGCCGTTGCGAACTTCAACCAGGTCTTCTGGCGACTCGGCGTTGCCACCTTCTTCGCGGCGCAGTTCTGCAGCCCGCAGGACGTGCATGATTTTTCCGCGTTCGGAATACTGAAATGTACCGTTGATGATGACCTGTTCAGGCACGGATTCGGTGGCTTGAACATCCGAAATTTCAGCGTTGCTATTCGAACAGCCGCTGAAAAAGAAAACCACCCCAACCGCAAGGATGAGCATCCAAGGGGAGAGCTGGTTCAATGTATTTGGGGCGGTATCCACAGGATCCTTAATGATTACCTAACCCTCAAGGTAGTTGACTCTCCTGAACAAGGACAGCCTGCAATCGTTGGGATGGTAATGGCATCGCCTTTGCTTTTTCCTACTGCGAATATTTCGTCTACGCTGGGGAATTGCTTTGAGTTAGCATTGAGCTTCTTCTGTGCTTTTGCTTTCACTTCTTCATCCCCTCGGTTCACAGCCATGCCGTAATAATCACAGGCGCGCAAATACGCCAGACGTTGTCCTAGTGCACCGTCGTCACAGCTTTTGGCTGCTCCTGCGATGGCGTCTCCGATCAACATGTAGGCATCAGCACTTTCACTATTCTGCGCCAGCACCTTTTGAGCATAGGAACGTGCCGTGCTCGTTTTACCTAAGAATGAAGCTATTTTACCTGTTTTTAGCAGGTAGCTTTCCATCTCACTGCAATCAATACACAGGTCAACAGCTTGTTCCATATAAGCGAGTGCCTCGGCGTAATTCTGTCCCTTGGCTTGCTCGTTGCCAATCGCATAAGCGGACGGATGACTCGGCTTTAATTCATGCACCGATACTGCAACAGGCAGGTACAAATCATTTTCTGTACAATCCTTTTGGTTTAGCAAACGCAGTACTTTTTCCTTTAATTCGAAATTCGCGGAATCCGCGGCAATTTTTTCGCTCAGGACGGGCACCATGTCTTCACATTGGGCAATGGCAATGAATACCTCATCCAAATTACCTTTCGCTTTGACGTAATCGTCCGTGAGTTTGATTTGGGTCAATGAGTCTTCCTCCGCTTGAGCCGCTGCAATGCCTGTTTCGATGTAGTCCATGAGGGTGAGATAGTCTGTGAGCATCTCCCCGAGTTTTGCTTTTGCCTCAGCCTCCTCCTCCATGCCTTTCATGGCATAAAACGAAGTCACATAGTACGTACTTAAAGTAGCGGCAGATGACTCCGCCCCCATACACTCGATGCTCTCTTTGAACATAGCGTTGGCCTCTGCCGCACCTTCTTTCTTGAACAAACGGTAATAGTCTGTCGCCTTCCGCGCAAGAACAGCACATCCGTTATTGGGGCTTTTGCTCGTTGAAGGAAAAAGTTCAATGCGTTGGTCGTAAAGGAGGAATATGCTGTCCTGAATGGATTTGATCCTCGCTTCATCGTCCGTTTTTTTCAATTCATTTTTGAGGAAAACTACGCCGTCGGAATAGATGCCTTGCCGGGCTTTTGGAGGGCATATATCACAGGCCTTCTTCCACTGAATAAAGGCTTCGTCGTAATTTTTTTGCTTTTTGTAGCTCACGTAGACACTGATCGCTTCTTTGCACAAAATTTGTTGCTCCTCAGTGTCCCCATAACGATCCTGACTCATCAGGTGGAGGGGGGACGCAATGAGAAAAGTGAATGTGATGCGGAGTATTAGCTTCATTGCTTTCGTTTTGTAATCAGTCATATAATCTTGGTATCAGCCAATTGTTCTTGAAAAAAGGCATGAGCGATACACCAAAGTGAATTCGAAGGTATCGATCTTCCAAGGCCCCTTCCGTTGTAGTACGTTCTCCAAGTTCCGTGCCGAAGTGAATGCGAGACAAAGAACGACTGCCGATTAATGGAATGGTCATGCCTCCACTGAAGGATTGATTGAGTACTTGATTTCCATCAATCTCATAGGGTTGTAATTGCTGGCACAAGCCCAATCGGTAGGTAGCCTTACCCCAAGTTGGATGACGTTGCTCCGGATTCCCTAGGTTGAATTGAAACCCAAAACGGTAGGAGGAGGCTTGCACCCAATCGACACCCTGGGATTGCATTTCCGGGGCGAAAGAATCGGAAACTTGATCCCATCGGGTGGACTTGTATTCGATTCCCAACGCCCACCGCAGCCCATCGGCCCGATCAAAGTGAAGGCTGCTGCCCAGTGCATACGATTGCGGCATGCGGCCTCGGAAATCTGTCCGTTCGCTGTAAAAAGCGGTATCTAGACCAACAGAAATGCCCCCCAGATTTTGCGTTGTCTCATCCAAACTTTGGATCGTGCTGTGCAAGTTGGTCTCAGGAGTGTAAGTGGCGCCAAACCGAATCGAATAACTCTGCTCAAAATTCTTGAGCGCCGTATAACGCGCTGAGAGCAATTTGTCATACACGATTCCGGCAGTCGCGGAAATACTTCGGTGCTGCGCTGTAAATAGATTTCGGTGATCTAAAAAAGTGGGGTCAATGATGTCCAACGTAGAAGATCGATTCAATTGGCCAAACAAATACTGGGTCTGAATGCCCATGTGGAGGGCGCCGTTTTGCACGAGGAGGCTGTCATTTGGTCCGGCCTTGACATACCGACTTCCTTTAGAAACATGTGCCCATCCTAAATTCAGGTTGTTCAATCCTCCGCCTCCCTCGTAACGCTCCTGAACCGAACCGATGTTCGGTTGTTCTGAGTTTCGCGTTATGACGTATCCTGCTCCGCTATACGGGGATAAGTTCAAGATCAGTGCATTTTCTCCAGACTGACGTTTCATCACAATGCCCATGGGTCCAGGAGAACCAAAAGAAGTCGTTGCGCGCGGGTTATCGCCTTGCTCAAGCGAAAGGCGACTCCCAATGCCCGAAGCTTGAAACGTAGTTTGGCTGAGGAAGGTCGCTGAAGCTGGGTTGTTCGGCTGGAATTGATATCCGCTGAACAAGGTGGTTTCCATGCCGCCTAAACCCGCGTATACTGGTACCTGAAGCTGATTTACTAACCCGAATCCAAACCGAGAATACGGCGAGAGCTCCGATTGTTGCGCCACGGTGAGGTTTGCAGCGCAAATCATCCCCATGAACCCAATCAATGCTGGAGCCCAAGAAAGAGAAAGGATCGAATTATTTTGAGGCTGGGTCATGGTTGATGATGCGGTTGTGCAGATGGTAATATCCCTTCCAAGTCAAACTTGAGTCGGCAAAAATCGACAAGTCATCATGGAGTTCCAAGTATTTCGCGTCACCTCCTGTCAGGGCAACGCGCAATTCGGGGAATTCTGATTGAAAAGCTCGAATTCGTTGTTGGATTTCGGCGTGAACACCCCCGAGTGCTCCAGCAAGCAGAGAGCTTTCTGTAGTTGTCCCCAAGTGCAAGGCGATTCCCTTCTCCGCCTGTTCTCGCCAGTTCTCGAGATAGGGCAAATGAGCTGTTCCAGCATACATCGACTTCAAACGCAGATCAATGCCTGGTGCGATAGAGCCCCCGCAGAAATGTCCGTCCTGAACAAAATCTGCTGTTATGCACGTACCTAAATCTAGAATGAGCCAGGGAGTGTTGGCCTCGAGGGCCGTCACTGCAAAAGCATTTGCCAGTCGGTCCAGCCCCAGCGTTTCAGCCGATTCATAAGTCATGTCTGTTGGCACGTCCGCTGCGGACTGGATGTGAATCAATCGTTCGGGGTGTGGGGAGTCAGACCAAAGATCAATCCAACGTTTCCAGTCTTCCGTTATCTCCCCCGTTGCCGCAACAAGGACCGATGGCGCATTGTCATCCAGCGGCACCGATTCCGCATGTTCCCAAGCTTTGTCATCCGCTATTAACAGGTTCAATTCGCCGTCATTGAATACAGCTAGCTTGGTTCGGGTGTTGCCCACGTCTAGAATCCACGTCGTCTTCATCGGGAGCTATCGGTTTCGGGCCACGCAAGGGTTTCGATCAAATGCACAATATCTTGTTCTACATGATCAAGCGAGGGTTGGAGGCTGTCAGGGTTTGGAGAATGGTCGAAATACAGGCTGCCTCGAAGAAAGTGATCCGTGCTATCCGTGGCGAAAAACTGCACGGGGCTGGCAACCGGGCCGCTCAAACGGAACAGAAGTCCGCTCACTGAATGGTCGGGGAAGTCAAAGGCGCGCGTCTCGATGCCCGATGCCTTCAACTCATGGGAAAACACCATCAGGTGCGCATCGTTCGCCAATTCCATTAAGTGATCTGCTCCGAGGAGGGTCATATACGTGCAATGAATTTTGGCGGAAAATCTGGGCAATGCGCAGTTGAACCAGCATGCATCTGATGAACTGCCCGGTTGCTCAATGCGTTCAATTTTACCATACACGGGGACATCGAAGGCAATGCCGCAGGGGTGAGTGTACCGTGCATATTCAAATGCAGGGTATTCTAATCGGGGGTATCCCTGCGGCTTTGGGACGACGGGCTCGGAACAACCAAGCAGGCATCCTATGGCGCACCCAGCAATGAGTGCGGCGCGCACTTGCGCTCTAAATCGAAATTTCTCTCCTCTTCGTCTAACCTTCATCCCCAACAGGTTTTTCTGGAAGCGTCAATTTTACACGGAGCAACTTTCGTGGCGTTGCCGCGTCAATTTTCAATTGAATCCCTTGGAAATCCAAGCTTTCTCCGCTGCGTAAAATCCTTCCTGACTGCTCTGTGATGAACCCTCCGAGGGTGTCACTTTCCCCTTTCACCGCTTCCCAAGCTTCGTCAGAAATTTCAAGAATTCGGTAAACATCGATAAGAGAAGTCTTCGCTTCAATGATGAACGTGCGCTCATCGAGCCGTGAGTATGCGATTTCTTCGGCATCGAACTCATCGGAGATTTCACCAACAATTTCTTCCATGATGTCCTCAAGCGATATGATGCCGCTGGTTCCACCGTATTCATCTACGACAATGGCGATGTGAGTTTTGCGTTCCTGAAACTCGCGCATTAAATCGTCGATCTTTTTGTTTTCAGGCACGTAATAGACGGGACGAATCAAAGTCGTCCAGGCTACTTCGGGCGCCCCGATGTGAGGAAGTAAATCTTTAATATGTAATACCCCCTGGATTTCGTCTTGAGAGCCACTATGAACTGGGATCCGAGAGAATCCTGATTCGATGATTTGTGCCCGAAGCTGTTCCCATGATTCGTTCGAACCAATGGACTCCATGTCCGTGCGTGCCGTCATAACTTGCTTTGCATCCTTTGTCCCCAAGGCCGCGATACTTTCTAGGATGCGCTGCTCTTCATCCGTTCGCTCTTCGTCGGCGGTTAAGTGCAGTGCCTGCTCCAGGTCTGCGGCTGACACATCCGTATTGGGCACAGCGACCGTTTTTTCAACCCAGTTGCCAAGTCGAACCAATGGTTTCCATACCGGTGTTAAGGCCTTTCGGCCGACCAAAAGAGGTCCAGACATTGTTTGGGCAAACTGCACCCGGTGATTTGTGGCATAAACTTTAGGAACGACTTCGCCGAAAAGAACGATTAAGAAAGTGACGGCACCCACATGCAACGTCCAGTATGCCCACGGATCGAGATCGGACGAGGGAAACAAACGTTCCATAACCACGGTAGAAATCAGGATGATGACGATGTTAACCAGGTTGTTCAGAACCAAAATAGTTGCCAGCAAATGGCGAGGGGCGCGGTCGGAATCGGGACGCTTAATGAGTTCGATGACGCGCTGAGCAGCCGGCGACTGTTTCGTCTCCACTTGGATTTCCAGATCCAGTAAATCTGCAGGAGTGAGACTGAAGTAGGCGACTTCTGAGCCTGAAATCAAGCCGCTCAATATGAGCAAGAACCCGATGATGAAGAATGGAGTGACAGATGTCAGACCATCCGAATATTGTGCAATTAGCAGCCCAGCTGAAAGGATATACACTGAATCAATCCAAATTAGAAGGGAAGGTCACTTGAATCTCCTGGTGTGGGAGCATTGACAGGTGATGCCGATGCCGAAGCTGGACTAGCGGCGGTGGGCTGGGCGACGGGCTCATTCGCTGCCATTTCTTGTTTTGATTCACCTTGCCGAGAAGTTGAGTTTCCGGGACGGTCAAGCAGTTGCATGACATCCGCTACAATTTCTGTGGTATAGCGTTTTTGGCCTTGTTGATCTTCCCATGATCGGGTTTTGATTTTCCCTTCAATGTAGACCTGCGATCCCTTACTTAGGTACTTCTCGGCTGTTTCGGCCATGCCGCGCCAAATCACAATGTTATGCCATTCCGTTTGCGTTATTCGCTCACCCGAGTTTCGGTCCTTGTACGTGTCAGATGTTGCCATGGGAAACGAACATACGGGCACCCCATTGGGCGTGTAGCGCATCTCGGGGTCTTTGCCCAAGTTTCCAATCAAAACAGCTTTGTTTACTCCTGCCATACCTCAAAAGTAACTTAACGCAGCTTAGCTTGACATATTTGTGGATTGCGATTTTTCAAGATCGAGCCAAAATCTGTCAAGAGCGCGGGGAATGGCGAGCTTCTTGGCGTCCTTCCAGGATAACCAGCGTCCTTCAAAGGGCTTAAAATTCATGTCCGTTTTCCAAATCCAAAACCGGCACGTTAGTCGCCGATGGCTCAAGATATGCTCAAACGAATGGCCCCAGGCCCCATGACTTGAAACGTCACCTTCCTCCATTCCTTTAGGTGGCAGCGGGGCAGTGGTGTGTTTTTTGCCATCTTGTTCCACGTGGGAAGGGAATTCCCAAAGCCCCCCCCAAACGCCGTTCTCTGGCCGTTGGCGCATCCAAACGTTTTGGCCGCTTGTCACCACGTGAAATGTGAGGTGCACGTCTTGGACTTTGACCTTGCCTGCTTTGGTGGGAATCAGAGGTGTCAAACCGGTGTTCGCTTGGTCGCTTCTGCAAATATCCGAGAGGGGACATGCTGGGCATTGAGGTGCTCGGGGTGTGCAAACGGTCGCCCCAAGTTCCATTACAGCTTCGTTATGCGTACCGGGCTTGATTTCACTTAGCCATTCTTCTGAGAACGTTTCAATTTGGTTTCTGCCAGCCGGCCGATCAATGGGTTCTTGGACTCCCAACAGCCTGCTGATAACACGCAGAACATTCCCGTCGATAGCGGCCACGCATTCGCCCTGACAAATCGATGCAATTGCAGCAGCGGTGTAAGGGCCGACTCCAGGGATGTTTTTCCACTCCTTGGCCGAGGTTGGAAATTGACCGTCGCGTTCATGGGCGATTAGCTGGGCAGCCCGGTGCAGGTTGCGTGCCCTGCTGTAATAGCCTAATCCTTGCCAAGCTTTTAACACATCGTCGAGGGAGGAAGCTGCTAAAGCATCCACATCTGGCCAAAGGGTCAGGAAGTCATACCAATAGCGCAGGCCTTGCTCAATGCGTGTTTGCTGCATGATGATTTCGCACAACCACGTGGCATACGGTGTTGGATTCTCCCTCCAAGGAAGCGGGCGTTGGTGCACATCGAACCACTCCAAAAGACGCCTGCGACCCTCGATCCAATCTTTTTTCGGAATTCTAAGCGATTTCTCTTGCATCACCTTTTTCGTTTTCAACGGAATAGCCCTATTTTTGCACCCCAATTCGAGGAGTTGGACTTAAATTAATCAGACAAACCTACTAATCAAGATGACCAAAGCGGATATCGTCAATAGGATTACCGAGGAAACCGGTATGGAAAAACACGATGTGCAATCTACAGTCGAGGCGTTCATGCGTTCGGTGAGAGATAGCCTCGAGGGGGGAGAGAATGTGTATCTGCGTGGATTCGGAAGTTTCGTGGTCAAGACCCGAGCAGCGAAAACAGGCCGGAACATCTTGGCCAAGAAGTCCATTCAAATTCCAGCACACAACATTCCCGCGTTCAAGCCAGCCAAGGAATTTGTAGAGAACGTGAAGACCCAAGTTAAAGTAGGCTGAGCGGATGAATCGCACCACAGGGATAGCATTGACGGTTGTCTTGGGCTTAGCCTTGGTGGTGGTTATCCTCTGGATGCCGCGGAAAGCGGTTGATGCGCCTATGTTGCCTGAAACCGTTGAGCAGACTTCCGCTGGAAGCGATCCCGTTGAGGCGGCTGTGCAGAAGGTTTCCGGTGAGAATCCCATGGAGGGAATTCTGGAACTTAGATCCTTAGCGGAGGGTGAGAGCCCCAATGTGGATGCCGTCGTTTGGTTGGGGATTTTTGGAGTTCAAAGTGGGCAATTAGACAAGGCGAGGGAGCGGTTTTCGGAAGCCCTTGTATTGGAGCCCGGCCATTCTGAAGCCACCTGGCAGCTCGCTTTGATGGATATGGAGGAGGGCGCATTTGACAGGGCTGTCGTTGGGTTTGAAGCGGTCATGGAAGCCGATTCATCATACGCCAACGGGTTGTTCTTTACCGCTCGTTGCTATGAGGCAATGGGCAAAGTAGAAGCGGCAATTATTCGGTATAACGAGTATTTGCCTTTTGCTCCTGACACGGTTGTAGCCAACCGAGTTCAGGACTTTATCAATCGATTAGAATCCGACGAGTTAGTCGGAGCAAACGAATAAATCATAGAATCATGCCAAGCGGTAAAAAACGCAAGCGTCACAAGATGGCGACCCACAAGCGGAAGAAGAGATTGCGCAAAAATCGTCACAAGAAGAAGTGATCGGTTGCTTGGGCTTAGCCTGGGCATTCCGTCACTTCTTTGTGATAATCCGATTCCTGCGTGAGCAAAGAATTGGTCATAAATTCCATCTCAGGAGAGGTGGAAATAGCCTTGTTGGAAAATGGTCAGTTGGTGGAATTGCACCGAGACCAGGGCAACAAGGGGTATGCGGTCGGAGATATATTCTTGGGCCGTGTTAGGAAGGTATTGCCCAGTCTCAACGCGGCTTTTGTCGATGTAGGACATGAGCGCGATGCCTTTCTTCACTATTTGGATTTAGGCCCGCATTACCGCACTCAACAGCGGTATACCAAGCGGGTTATGCAAGGCAAACAACCTGTGCCTGATTTGGGGAATTTCAAGAAGGACCCTGAAATTGATAAGAAAGGAAAAATCAAAGATGAGGTGTCCTCTTCTCAATTGGTTTTGGTACAGGTGGCTAAGGAGCCGATAAGCTCCAAGGGCCCCCGTCTCACAGCGGAGGTTACTTTGCCTGGTCGATACATCGTTTTGGTTCCATTCAGTGACAAAGTCAGTTTGTCAGGAAGAATCAAGTCGGAGGAAGAACGAAAACGGTTGAAAAGACTAATGCAGAGCATTCGTCCGCCAGGTTTCGGAATCATCGTGCGCACGGTGGCTGAAAACAAAGGAGCGGCAGATTTGCATTCGGATTTGGAAGACCTTGTTTCGAGATGGGGTGAGATGCACAAGAAATTGCGCAATGCCAAGCCCGGAAAGAGGGTGTTGGGTGAATTGAACAAGACCAATGCGGTTTTGCGAGATGTCCTAACGTCCGACTTCACGAGCATACGGGTCAACGACGAGCGCGTTGCGGATGAGGTAAAAACGTATTTGCAAGGAGTTGGGTCGGACAAGAGTGACATCGTGAAGGTTTCACGTGACCGCGATCTGTTCAATACCTTGTCCATTCACCGCCAGATTAAAGCGGCATTTGGAAAGCAAGTCAACCTGAGAAGCGGAGCCTATCTGATTGTGGAGCAAACCGAAGCCATGCACGTCATCGATGTGAACAGCGGAGGACGAAAGTCAGGGGCGAAGGACCAGGAGGAGAATGCTTTCCAGACCAACATTGAATGCTGCAAAGAAATTGCACGCATTCTTCGGTTGCGTGACATGGGAGGAATCATTTGCATCGATTTTATTGATATGGCCAAGCGTGAGCACAACAAAGAGCTCACTGCGGCCATAAAAGAAGCAATGGAAGCCGATAAGGCTAAACACAACATATTGGCTCCGAGCCGATTTGGGGTGGTGGAGATGACCCGTCAGCGTGTGCGCCCTGTGGCGGATGTGAAGACATCAGAGAAGTGTCCCACATGCGATGGTACCGGAAAAGTCCAAGCATCCATCTTGATCACGGACACCATTGAATCTGCGATCCACCAGGCTTTGGAGAAAGGTGCGCATAAACGATTGACCATTATGCTGCATCCGATTATTGAGGCGTATATCAAGCAAGGATGGTGGAACAGTGTTCTCAAAAATTGGCAGCGATCGCACGGAATTAAAATCCACGTGGAATCCAATTCTTCGATGGAGATATTGGAATTCCATCTGTACAATGAAGCAGGCGAGGAATTGGACTAGTGGATGAGCTCTGCGATTTCTTTCGGATAACAAACGAAAGATTTGGCAACAGTCCTCATCAGTATTTCTCGGCTCAATTGGTCTGATGCATCAGCGAAATCGGCGGTAGAACCATTCTTGAATTGAATGGTAATGCCGCCGTATTCGTATAGCTTATTATCGATGCGGTCATTGATAACGAAGTAATCGGCTTCTTCCTTGGAGATGTCGAAGTGCTTTGCACAGGCCGCCGTCAACTGTTCCGTTTCACGGGCATCAAAAGCGTCCGGGCGCAATTCAATTCGAAACAGGTCACGGTGGATAATGCGTCGGCTGAACTCCCGCAAAACAAAGTCTTCATGGTGCTGCCACACCTTCAGGGAACACAACACGTCGCTGTCATCCAATTCGCAAAATTGATCCAAGATGGCGTCGTCGGCAAAAAACTTTGTGCGGTCCAAGGATTCGTGAATGAACGTGCTAAGCGCCGGAGTCGTGAAAACTTCTTTCCCGCTCTGTGCCAATTCCTTGGCGCGTCTCAACGCCGACATCAACATGAACTCGGCACATAGCACCGTGCGGTGGAGGTATACCTGCCAGTACATCAGTCGCCGGGCCATCAAAAACTTCTCGATGGAGTAGATGCCTTTTTCCTCTACAACCAATTCATTGTTGTTGACGTCGAGCATTTTGATGATGCGTTCGCTGCCAATCTTCCCTTCGGCTACTCCCGAATAAAAACTATCTCGCGCGAGGTAATCCATCCGGTCCATGTCCAGTTGGGAGGAAACGAGCTGATGCAAGAATTTTTTGGGGTGGTGGTCATTGAAGATAGCGATGGCCGTATCAAGAGCTCCGTTTAATTCGTCGTTGAGCCGAGCCATGATCAGGGTGCTGATGTCTTCATGGTGAACCCCCTTTACAATGCTATGTTCCAACGCATGGCTAAACGGTCCGTGACCGATATCGTGCAATAAAATCGCCGCACACGCCCCTTCCGCTTCTGAATCGCTGATCTCCGTTCCTTTCGCCCGCAGCACGGCAATGGCCTCTTGCATGAGGTGCAGCGCTCCAATGGCGTGGTGAAAACGATTGTGGACTGCTCCCGGATAGACAAGGTTGGATAGCCCCAATTGGGAAATTCTTCGAAGCCGCTGCACATGGGGGTGATCCATCAAATCGAAGCTCAGTTCATGCTGAATCGTGATGAACCCGTAAACCGGATCGTTTAGAATTTTGTGTTTGTTGTGATTTGACATGAGCACAGCCATAAGTTTCGGCAGATTGCGCCGTTGAATGCTTGCGCAAGTTAACTTGTCGTGCCGGGTAGTGCCTTATTTTTGAGAAGACGAATTTATTTATGCAGAGAACACCACGAATTTTATGGGCGGATGACGAAATTGAAATGCTCAAACCGCACGTCATGTTTCTGGAAGGCAAGGGCTACCATGTTACGGGAGTAAACAGCGGTGTCGAAGCGCTTGAGATCTTGGGGTCTGAGATCTTTGACTTGGTGTTTTTGGACGAGCAAATGCCCGGGTTGAATGGCCTAGAAACTCTTCAGCGGATCAAGGATCAACGACCGCATTTGCCGGTTATTATGATTACCAAAAGCGAGGAGGAGCACATCATGGAAGAGGCGATTGGGTCCAAGATCAGCGATTATCTGATCAAACCTGTTAACCCCAATCAAATATTGCTCGCCATTAAAAAGAACTTGGATGAACGTCGGCTCGTGAGTGAAAAAGCGATGAGCGATTACCAGCGTGAATTCCGTGAAATTTCAATGCAGTTGATGGGCCGCTTGGAGGCCGATGATTGGACGGAAATATATCAGCGTCTCGTGCATTGGAAACTGGAGCTGGAACAATCAGAGGACGATGGGATGCGGGATATTTTGGACATGCAATTCAAAGACGCGAATCGTCAGTTTGCAAAGTTTTATGAAGAGCGCTATCCCGAGTGGATGGCAGGTCCGCGCGATGAAGACCCATTGCTTTCTCATCGGTTGTTGCCCGCTCGTTTGCCTCGTGTATGGTCAGAATTGCGGCAAGGCCAGCCGGTCTATTTGGTTGTCATTGATAATTTGCGCTTGGACCAATGGAAGATGATTGAGCCTCTGCTCCTGAACCGGTTCCGGGTTGTTCACAATGAGACCTATTTCTCCATGCTTCCAACCGCTACGCAGTATGCTCGTAATGCACTTTTTGCGGGCTTATCGCCAGCTGAAATTGCCCGGGTCTATCCCCAGCATTGGGTCGGGGAAGATCAGGAGGGCAGCAAGAATAAATTCGAAGGAGAATTGATGAACGCCTTGCTAAAACGGATGGGTTTTGAGGGAAAATCGGGGTACCACAAAATCACAAACCTCGCTGCTGGGAAAAAATTGGTGGAGCAATTCCACCAGACTCATGAGAATGACCTCACCGCTGTTGTTTACAATTTTGTGGACATGCTATCCCACGCCCGAACAGAAATGGATGTCTTGAAGGAGTTGGCAGAAGATGAGGCCGCCTATCGGTCGTTGACGCTGTCATGGTTTGAGCACAGTGCATTGCGAGAGATGCTGGGGCGTATGGCGGATCAAGGAGCCCGGGTGATCATTACCACGGACCATGGAACTGTCCGAGTGAATAATCCTATCCGTGTCAAGGGGGAGCGAAGCACAAATAGCAATCTGCGGTACAAAGTGGGTAGAAACCTGGGGTATTCAAAGGGGGATGTCTTTGAGGTTCGCGAGCCGGAATCTGTCGGCCTGCCTCGTCCCCAGGTGAGCAGTGCGTATATCTTTGCCCGCGAGGATGACTTCTTAGTTTATCCCAATAACTACAATCATTTCGCTCAGAATTTTAGCGAAACTTTCCAGCATGGGGGCATTTCACTCGAAGAAGTCATTATTCCATGGGTTGAACTTGAACCCAATTCCTGAAGCTTTAATCAGATGATCTATGGAGATTGATTCGCATTTGGCTATGCACTGGAAATCGGAGCCATTTAATTTGGGTCAACTGCCGGAAGTGGCGGCACGACTGTTACTAGAGCTGCACGCGGTATTGGACTCCTCAGCGGGGAAGTTCCCACGTGGTGTTGTGGCTTTGCAGGGCGAAATGGGCGCCGGTAAAACGACCTTGGTCCAGGCCTTATGCCGCGCTTGGGGGTTTGAGCAGCAAGCGGTGAGCCCTACGTTTGGATTGGTTCAACAGTATCAATTGCAGGAGCAGACCATTTACCATATGGATTTGTATCGGCTTAATTCTGAGGAAGAGGCTTGGGACCTGGGTTTAACGGAATATTTGGATGCGGAAGCATTGAATTTTGTGGAATGGCCAGAACAAGCTCCAGGCTTGTTGCCGAAAGAATCTGTTTTGCTGCAAGTTCAAGTGGATGGCCCCCAGCATGAGGGGCTCCGAAAGCTAATTCTTACTGTTCCTGCATAAAAGGAAAGTCGGATGTAGTATTTTGGTCATCGATGAGCGACTTAAGTAAACGGATTCAATCTCTTGCACGCGAGGCAGCACTGCTTCCTCAGGAGGAAATGCTCCAAGTTTCAGAGCGAAATGATGCGTTGGTCATTGGGATTCCAAAAGAAGAGAGTCTGCAAGAAAATCGCGTTGCTTTGGTCCCGGAAGCCGTGGCATTGTTAGTGGCGCGAGGGCATCAAGTCCTCATGGAATCTGGGGCGGGATTGCAATCACATTATACAGATTCGGATTACAGCGAGTCCGGAGCGCGAATCGTTTACGATAGGAGGCAGGTCTTTCAGACAGGAATGGTCATTAAGGTGGAGCCACCGACATTGGAGGAGGTCGAATTGATGGGCTTGCGACAAACCCTGATCAGTGCGCTTCAATGGACTGTCCAGCCGGAAGGACTCTTGGAGGCTTTATCCAAGAAAAAAACGACGGCAATTGCCTGGGATTTTTTGCAAAATGACAATGGCATCTTTCCACTTGTTCGAGCGATGGGAGAGATTGCAGGAAACTCCGCTGTGCTCATAGCGGGCGAATTGCTCGCTGGTCCTGAAGGGCGAGGAACTTTGTTTGGAGGGGTGTCTGGCGTGCGCCCTACGGAAGTTGTTATCATCGGAGCAGGGACTGTGGGGGAATTTGCGGCACGCGCTTCGATTGGATTGGGAGCTTCTGTGAAGGTGTTTGATAACAGTCCACATCGCCTCATTCGACTTCAAAATGCGCTGGGCCAGCGACTCTGGACATCAACGTTGCAGCCATCCGTATTGCAAGAGGCGCTGAAAACAGCTGATGTGGCCATTGGTGCAATTCGAGGGGCCGCTCAGCGTGCCCCTATGGTTGTTTCCGAGCCCATGGTCGCAGGCATGCGCCGAGGGACTGTCATCGTGGATGTGACCATAGACCGTGGTGGTTGTTTTGAAACGAGTCGGATCACGTCCCACGAACGTCCCACTTATACCGAGATGGAGGTGATTCATTACTGTGTTCCCAACATGCCTTCACGAGTGAGTCGAACGGCGTCCAAGGCACTGAGTAATATCATGGCTCCTTTGCTTTTGGATTTTGCTTCAGATGGTGGAGTGGAAACGTCGATGCGCAAAAATCATATCGCGCGCTCTGGTGTATACATGTTCAATGGCACGATTACGCATGAAGGCTTGGCCAAAGAGGCGGGTTTGCCGTGCAAAGACCTGGACTTGCTTTTGACGGCTTTTTAATCAGGTTTTTGTCTGCATGCCCGAGACTACTTTCTGAATTTCGCTCAGTTTCATCAGCGCTTCAACAGGTGTCAAATTGTTGATGTCCAAGTCCAATATTTGCTCTCGGACTTGTTCGAGCACTGGATCGTCCAATTGAAAAAAGCTCAATTGCACATCAGACAGAGCATGTGTTGGGGCAGCACTTGAATGAGCGGTCGGAGATTCTTCATCCAGTTGTTGTCGACTCGACTCCAGTTGCTTTAATACTTCCTGGGCACGGCGAATGATGCGATGCGGCATACCCGCCAACTGCGCAACGTGGATGCCGAAGGAATGATTGCTGCCACCCGGGGCTAATTTGCGCAGAAAGACGATTCGTCCGTCTACTTCTCGCACGGTCACATTCAAGTTCACAATGCGATGAAACCGTTCTTGCATGGCATTCAACTCATGGTAATGCGTGGCGAAAAGGGTCAAAGCACGATGAGGGGATTCATGCAAATACTCAGCGATGGACCAAGCGATGCTTACCCCGTCATATGTGCTGGTTCCGCGTCCGATTTCGTCCAGTAACACCAAGCTTCGTGGTGTTAAATTATTGAGGATGGCCGCGGTTTCATTCATCTCTACCATGAACGTCGATTCCCCTGATGAAATGTTGTCTGAGGCTCCGACCCGCGTAAAAATTCGATCGAGGACCCCCAAGTCTGCAGCTGCTGCGGGGACGAATCCCCCCATCTGCGCCATCAGGCAAATCAAGGCTGTCTGTCGCAACAAGGCAGATTTACCCGCCATATTGGGGCCGGTGATCATGAGGATTTGTCCCGTTTCTGGGTGCAGTGAGATGTCATTGGCGACATAGGGCTCACCTCGTTTTAGTGTGCGTTCGATGACAGGGTGCCGTCCACTTTTGATTTGAATTCCATGTTGGGTGTTCAATCGTGGCCGAACATAGCCGTTGTCGACCGCTACTTGTGCCAATCCAGTGACGGCATCCAAAGCTCCGACAACGTGCGCGTTCTCCTGCAGATTGCCGATTTCCATCCCGCTTGCTTGGACCAAGGACTGAAAGCAACTCAACTCCAACGAAGCAGCTCGCTCTTGCGCATCGAGAATTTTAACCTCCAACTCCTTGAGTTCCTCGGTGATGTACCGTTCGGCTTGCGTCAAGGTTTGCTTCCGAATCCAAGTCTCTGGCACCTTGTCTTTGTGTGCATGGCGAACTTCTAGAAAGTACCCAAAGACGTGGTTGTACCCTATCTTCAAGGAGGTGATTCCCGTTTGCTCTATTTCTCGGGCGCATATGGCATCCAAGGCAGCTTGGGCATTGGATTTGAGTGACCTTAACTCGTCAAGTTCGGCGCTCACTCCATCGGCAATGACCTGGCCTTTGGCAGGATTCATAGGAGGCTCTTCCACTAATTCCTTCTGCAAACGCTCGAGCAGTGAATCACAGGGCGAAAGTCGCTCGAGATACGGGATGAGTGCCTCTTCACCAGCAGCGAGTTCAGCGATTTTGATCACGCATTGCAACCCTGTCCTTAATTGACTTAACTCCCTGGGATTGATTCGGCCTGTGCTGGCTTTTGAAGCCAAACGTTCTAAATCTCCGGTCGTTCTGAACAGCGATTGAAAGTCAGACCGCATTTCTTCCGATCGATTCAATAATTCTACCGCATCCAACCTGCGTTCGATGGCCGCTACCTCTGTCAGCGGCATAATGAGCCATCGCCGGAGAACTCGAGCTCCCATCGGACTGCCCGTCCGGTCAATGGTTTGGGCCAAAGACGTTCCGTCGGCATGATTGGATTGGATGAGCTCTAGATTTCGGATGGTAAACCGGTCCATCCAAAGAACGCCGTCCTCCCTCAACGTGCGGATGGTACGCACATGCTGAGGCTTTTCGTGTTTGGCGTGTTCTAGGTAATGTAAAATTGCTCCGGCAGCGATAAGTGCCATAGGCCGTTCGTCCAATTGAAACCCTTTAAGCGATGCGTTTTCGAATTGCTTTCTCAGTCTTTCCTCCGCATAATGCGGTTTGAAAATCCAATCATCCATTCGGCTGACGTGCCAGTCAGAACCAAATACCTCCTCAAACTCGCTGGCATCGTTTTTTAAGCATAACACTTCCGTGGGTTGATGCGCACGAATGAGCCGGTCGATGAGTGTTTTTGGACCTTGTGCCGTGGCAAAATCTCCCGTTGAGATGTCCAATAATGCCAATCCATAAGCGTCTTTTTTCCAGTGGACGGCAGCCAAGTAATTATCCGTTCGTGCATTCAGTACCTGATCGTGAAAAGCCAATCCGGGCGTGACCAATTCAGTCACTCCTCGCTTAACAATGCCAACTGCTTTTTTGGGATCTTCCAACTGATCGCATACTGCCACACGATGACCGGATCGCACCAATTTGGGTAAGTAATTGTCGAGCGCGTGGTGCGGAAATCCAGCGAGCTCAATCTCGCTCGCACTTCCATTTCCACGTTTCGTCAAAACGATATCCAAGACCTCCGCAGCCTTGATGGCATCCTCTCCGAATGTTTCGTAAAAATCTCCAACACGAAAGAGCAGTAGGGCATCAGGATAATCGGTTTTCACCCGATTGTACTGTTGCATCAGCGGTGTCTCTTTCCTGGCCATGGGTATTAGGCCACTCGCAAGCCAGTTTGTTGGTCATCGTCAAAATGACGTTCGGCAAAGGCTCGTGTGACCTTCAATTTATTCGTTTCGCCTCCGGGTAATTCGAACATGGCGTCATTCAAGACGGCTTCCATAATACTTCGAAGTCCTCGCGCGCCGAGCTTAAATTCCACGGCTTTTTCCACCATGTAATCTAGCCCTGAGGCATCGAATTTCAATTCGATGCCGTCTATTTTAAACAATTCCACGTATTGCTTGCACAGGGCATTCTTAGGTTCAGTCAAGATTTGGCGAAGCGCCCCGGCATCAAGAGGATTGAGATAAGTCAACACAGGAAACCGACCAATCAATTCAGGAATGAGTCCGAACACCCGCAAGTCCGCAGGGGCGGCATACTGCAAAAAAGACGCTGCATCGATTTGATCCGATGCCTGCTGGTAGCCAATGGGTGAGCGATTGATTCGCCGTTCAATGATCTTCTCAATACCCGCGAACGCTCCACCGCAAATGAAGAGGATGTTTTTGGTGTTGATGGTGATGAGCTTTTGTTCTGGGTGCTTTCGTCCTCCCTGAGGGGGAACATTAACTTCAGCGCCTTCAAGCAATTTGAGAAGCGCTTGCTGTACCCCTTCACCGCTTACGTCACGTGTGATGGACGGGTTGTCACTTTTTCGGGCAATTTTGTCGATTTCGTCAACAAAAACGATGCCTCGTTCGGCTTGTTCAACATTGTAATCGGCAACGTGGAGTAGGCGGGTCAGAACACTTTCGACATCTTCCCCAACATACCCAGCCTCGGTGAGCACGGTGGCGTCGGCAATGCAGAAAGGCACATCCAACATTCGAGCGATGGTCCGTGCAATCAAGGTTTTTCCGGTACCCGTCTCGCCGAGCAGCATTACGTTGGACTTGTCAATTTCAATTTCGCCAGCAGCGCTAGGATTCAGTAAGCGTTTGTAATGATTGTATACCGCTACACTGATTGTCTTTTTTGCTTGCTCTTGGCCGATGATGTACTCGTCAAGGTGCTTTTTAATGGTTTTAGGCAACTTCAATTGAAGCGATGCAGCGCCCGAGTTGGGTTTGCGCTCTTCCTTTAGGATGCCATCTGCTTGTTCGATGCAGTGATCACAGATATGTCCAGTAACACCTGCGATAAGAACATCTACATCTTCTTTGCTTCGACCGCAAAAAGAGCAGTGGATTGGCGAATTGCTCATGAATCAATGGTCAGCTGAAGTTATTTGCGCTCGAGAATCTCATCGATCATCCCGTACTCTTTCGCCTCTGCAGCAATCATCCAGTAGTCCCGATCCGAATCGTTCCAGACCTTCTTTTCTGTTTGGCCACTGTGGTGGGAGATGATAGAGTAGAGCTCTTTCTTCAATTTTTGAATTTCTCGGGCGGTGATTTCGATATCAGACGCCTGGCCGCTGGCACCTCCGAGAGGTTGGTGGATCATCACGCGGCTGTGCTTAAGCCCTGTGCGTTTTCCATTGGCACCGGCGCAAAGCAAAACGGCTCCCATGGAGGCTGCCATGCCTGTGCAAATTGTTGCTACATCCGGGCGGATGTATTGCATGGTGTCGTAAATCCCCAATCCAGCATACACGGAGCCTCCTGGCGAATTGATGTAAATCTGAATGTCTTTGGAGGAATCGGTTGATTCGAGGAACAACAGCTGCGCTTGGATGATGTTGGCGATGTAATCGTCAATTCCAGTGCCAAGGAAAATGATTCGGTCGGCCATTAACCGAGAAAACACATCCACTTCTCTGAATGGCATTTGGCGTTCTTCGATTACTGTACGGGTCATGTTATCTGCGCCGTAGGCATGGGAGATGTAATCCCGCACGGTTTGGCTGCTCATACCACGGTCCTTTACCGCGTATTTGAGGAATTCGTTGCGATGCGTCATAGTCCCAAAATTACTGCGGTTTCTCTTTCGTTTGAGCAGATTTTACCCAAGGTCAGGCACGTTTTGTGAACGTTGGCAATTGAAGAAATTCCAAAAAGAGACCCTATCGAACTTCAGCAGCGATTTTTGCGAAATCTTCAAAATTGACAGATTTGTCTTTGATGGTCACTCGAGGCTTGAGATTGTCCACGACTTTTCGTTCAATAATGATGTCGGCAAGACGCCTGCGCTCCTCTTCATTAGCCAGGGAATTCTTGGCGAAATTATCCAGCATTTCACCCTCCAAAGGCATCCCGTATTGGGCGTACTGTGCACCAATCACACGCTTTGCTTCATCCTCCAATTCCTCTGCTGTAACCCGCATATCAGCGTCTTTCATGACGGCCTGTTGAAGCAACTGCCAGCGCATTGAATCTGCATATCCGGGGTATTCTTTTTCCAATTGTTCGTCGCTCAACGGCTGTTCATTGTTCATCTGAATCCACCGCTTCAAAAACGCATTGGGCATCTGGATTTTCATGTGCTCAATCAAGTCCACTACAAAGCGACGACGGAAAATCTGCTCGGCGTCTCGGTCAAATTGGGCGTGCAGTTCTTCAGAGACTTTGGCTCGGAAACTCTTGTCGGAATCGACTACGTCTTTGCCCAGCACCTTGTCCCATAATTCTTGATTATTCTCATGGGGGGTCAGTCGCTTGACCTCCTTCACCTCGAACTTGAAATTGCTCTTTAAATCGTGCACTTGTTCATGGGTAATTCCTAACATTTTACCCAAATCATCATGGCCATGAGCGACTTTGTGTGGATCAACGACAAACGAGTCACCAACTCGGGCTCCGGTCAACTGCTTGCGGGTTCTCCTGTGCTCCAAGTGTTCCAAAGCGATGTTGGAGTCGCTTTCGATGCCACCTTCAAGCGGCTCCCCTGCGGCATCAAGCTCCGTAAAGTGTCCCAGCAACAGATCTGTTTCGGCAGCCACCTCCTGTTCGCTAATGGCGCCGTGTCGGCGCATATGATCCGTTACTGCCGCCTCGATGGCCTTCTTATCTACCTTAATTACGTGGCGGACGAATTTCGCTCCGCGGCCGAAGTTCAGGTCAATTGTTGGCGCCAAACCAATTTCGTACGCAAAGGTGAAATTCTCAGGGCTTTCCCAATCACCAGAAGATTCTGTGCTTGTCTCAGGAATTGGATTTCCAAGAATGTCCAACTGCTCTTTTTGGATGTAAGCGCTGAGCTCTTCTGAAATAATTTTATTCATTTCATCCGCCAAAACCGGTGTTGCATATTGCTTGCGAATCAATGCCATAGGCGCTTTGCCTTTGCGGAATCCGGGATATTGCGAGTTCTTTCGGTAATCGTTGAGGATGTTTTCGACGCGGGATTGATAATCCGCGGGTTCAACGATGACGGTAAGGCGAGCGGTAAGCTCGTCAATGTTGTTCCGATCAATTTGCATGGGCGGTGTAAGAAAGGCTTGATTTTGACGTTGATGCATCCGAGTGCACCACGATCAAGCAGTTGATTTAGTTGATTTTTTCTGAATGGTGCGGGTGGAGGGACTCGAACCCACACACCTTGCGGCACTAGATCCTAAATCTAGCGTGTCTACCAATTTCACCACACCCGCCCGTTCAGAAAGGAGTGCAAAGGTAGGAATACGAATATTTCGATGGAACTTGCAGGCGATGAATTTGACGTTGAGTTGGAAAAAGATTTTGTTTTCCGGGCTACTTATTGCTTGGGGAGGCTCGGTATGTGCTGTTATAGCTCAGGAATCGGGCGATTCACCTCGGGTTCAAATAATTCAAGCCGACGCCATATTAAGGGATCAATCTCAGCCAGATGTGCAGAGATTGATTGGTAGCGTGGTATTGGGGTACCGAGATGCCCGACTTTATTGCGACAGTGCATGGCGGTACGATGACGGTCAATTCAAGACGATGGGCGACGTAAAACTTCAAGATGGCTCCCAAATATTGCGTTCATCGGAGCTTCAATTAAATCCTGCTACCCAAATTGCTAGGGCTACTGCAAGGAAGGGCGAGACTGTCAGTTTGCGCGCTGATGCGGGGGAGGTTGTCGCCATGGAACTAACCTACGATTTGAAACGAAAAATCGTGGTTTTCCGGCGAGGTGGTCACTACGAGTCGGGCCAAAGACGGGTGGATTTCTTGCGCGGTCGGTATCTGATCAATGAGTCCACCATTCAGATTGGCGGGGATGTCACGGTAGCGGCCCCAGATTACCAGCTCGAATCTGACAGCCTTCACTGGTACGAGGAACGGCAAGTATTCACGTTCCAAGGACCTTCTCGGTTGCGGACTCAGGATGGTGAATTTGAGTTGCTTTGTGCTTCGGGTGAATTCGATGAAAAGACAGAGTCAGGTTGGTTTGGAGGTGGGGAAGAGCCAGGTGCGCGTGTGAGAAATGAGGCTGTTTGGCTGGAAGCGGACAGCTTGTTTTTGCCTGCGGATTCACTTGAGCCAGCGGTGGCATTGGGGAACGTTTGCATGAAGGATACAGTGGAGAACTGGATTTTGCGCGGCGCCCATGCAGAGCGCTTGCGGGCTAATTCCGACACCCGTCCGGATGTTTGGATTCAAGGCAGTGCCAATGAGCGTGCAGAATGGACCGACCTGAGCGCCGAGGACACCTTGACGTTGATTGCAGACACCATGGTTTTCAGCGCGGATTTGACGTCCGTTTGGCCCAACGTTCAATTGCGTCAAGGGGATTCTTTTGCCGAATGTGACACCTTAATCTGGAGCGAATCAGAGGCGTGGATTCAACTGCTTAAGTCACCCAAAATGTGGTTGGATGGATGGCTCTTGCGGTCCGACTCGTTGACCTGGGAATTGGTGGAAAATCGCCCGAGAAGGTTGAGGGCTTGGGGCCATGCGGGATTGATTAGTGCGCTGGTCGACAGCTGTTTTCAGCAGATTGCAGGTCGAGAGATTGAAGGGGCATTTGATGCAGGAGTATTGCATACCCTGTTTGTCAACGGAAATGCAGAATCAGTGTATTTCGATGAGCAAAAACCAAATCCCTGCGAAGAGTTTAACCGGTCACGGTGCAGCAAAATGCGCATGGACTTTATCGATGGGGATGTAAAGCGCATTGTATTGCTTGATGGACCGGAAGGAACATGGGGCTCAGGCCAAACGATCGCGCCAACACTCGGCGATGTCGAATGGGAATCTCCGCCAATATTGAGCAGGAATCAACGGAAATAAACCTGTCGCCCGCACGGGTGAGGAATGGAGATTCTATTCTCAGATGCGCCGCATTTTTGATGTGTGAAAGATGGTTGGAGGTTGCGAATTGCTGTTTTGCTCGTTGGAGCAATGTTCATTGCGCGGATTG
This sequence comes from uncultured Flavobacteriales bacterium, assembly GCA_905479115.1. Classification (GTDB taxonomy): domain Bacteria; phylum Bacteroidota; class Bacteroidia; order Flavobacteriales_D; family Sanyastnellaceae; genus UA16. The sequence goes on along the minus strand of CAJQLF010000036.1, from coordinate 66,122 downwards.
GTTTGGCCCAATTGCCCGTATGGTCACAAGAATTGATGCCCCTTTCACATCTCGTTGGAATTCGACTTGGATCCTGGCAGGCAGGCGGTTCACGATCCATTCAATTTCAGCAGGTTTTTCATGATAGGTGGAGGGCCCTTGGGGGCCACTTAGCAATCGGCTCATACAGCGAGAACCATGCAGCGTTGGCCAAGGTGATTTCGATTTCAGAGGATGTTTTTGTGTCGGGCGCTCTGGGTGTGAATTGGCGCCGCTGGAATGGAGCAGGTGGAATGAGCCGGACCAGACCGTGGGCGGCTCTTCAACTCCATTTGATTTATTCCGATGAAAGCGAGGCAGAAGGGCGGATAGCATTGTGTCCAATGGGGTTGCAGCCCAACTGGCAAACGCGCAATGAGCTTTTCGCGCAAATTTGCTGGGAACGTATGCGCTTGAACCGTTCTTATCGTGCGGATGTCTGGTGGCAAGCAGGTGGATTTGCAATGCGAGGAGGAATCCGATGGGCAGTGAACGATGATTTTTTTTACGGCTTATCAGCTCGAGCCATTGCGGGATTTTTGGGGGTGACAATCGGAGGTAAAACGGCGGAAATAGAGTGGGCGCTTTCGATTGAGACTGGCTGGGAACAGGCAGGGAAATCGCTGACTTTAGACTTAGCCAGGAGGCCGTGAGGAGTCGGGAATTGGGGGTGATATGGATGGCTGTCTTATGTCATGGCACGGCAGGAGCTCAATGGTTGGACTTGGATGGTTTTATGCAAGAACAGATCGTCACAGGATGGTGGAGTCCGCAAGAACGATTCTTGGTGCTGCAACATTTGGATGCCCATGGGGCGCCGCATGTAAAGGAGGAAGCGTGGTCCATCGAGGGGCTCTCGAACCCCTCTGCTGCACAATTGATGGCAAGTTCCCAATGGCTGAAGCTCGTGGCGGAATCTAAGCATTCTGCGTCCAACGGTTCCGGCGGTTTGCGTGCCGAGATCCGCGGTGGATGGAAGGACGAGTGGAGCCATTCAATTCGAATCCGCAATGGCGGAAAATGGGGTATTCGACGCGAGTCGGGAGATGGGAATGATCAGTTGAACGAGTGGTCAGGGTTTCTGACAGGCCCTCCAAAGCCTCACGGATGGAAGTTCCTGATAGGGGGACATCGATTGGGCTGGGGGAACCGACTCAATGTTGAAGAGGAAAGTTTGTTTGCTGGTCTGGATGATCCTGTATTTGCCATTCCGGTGACCTATGCGTTTGCTCCTGCTTGGGGCAGGACCGAATGGATTCCGCGCAATGGATTGGCGGTAGCACATCAGTCGGCCCGCCAAGAGCACATTCTGAGTGTGAGTGAGCGTGGCCGAGATTGCGCGTTGCTGGTGCATAGCACAACCTCTGGGTGGGGGTGGGTGACACGTTGGCGTGAGGATACCGGGGTGGGATTGGGTGGATTTTGGAATTGGAAACATGGTTGGACACAGGGAATTCTAGAGGCTTCCTGGGGTGCGGAGGGCTGGGCGATGAATACGAGTTGGCAGACGACCCCATCGCGGTTCATGGAGCGCCATGTCCGGGCTGTATTTCGGGTAAATCGCGAAGCTGAACTAACCGAGGTTCAAGTGGTTACAGGGGGTCAGTGGATGGATGATATGAGCCGCTGGCGCGTCAGGTGGCGGGGTGAATGGAGTCCTGTTTCACACCATAGCCCATTGGTTTTTCAGGTGCGACGGACACTTCGTCGCGATGCTTTTTGGGAGGTGCGTTGGAAGTCGAGCCAAACGTCATTTGAAGCAAGCAATACACCCTTGAGACGGTTGGAAATCCGATTTCGAACAGCCTGGGAACGGGTTCGAAGCGATGTGCGTATCGCTCCATTTGCGCGAATCGATGCGCTCGGAGGATGGGCTTACACCATAAAGTACCAGGCGGACCGAGCTATGCTAGCACTCAGTGTGGCGGCATGGGACATGCCTTTGACTGGGATTTCATATTATCCGGACCTCGCACTTAATGGGGTGATTTATCGGCCGATGTCGGGGCTTGGGAACCGCGTGACCGCTTCTTTGCGATTTCGCCCAACTCCGGCCGTAAAAATTCATTTGTTGGCTACGAAGTCAAGTGCCCCCAGTGCCGTATTGAGGGGTTCGGATATGTTGACATTGGGCTATGCACAAACTGGCGTTCACGTGAGCGTGCAACTTCAGCTGTGACGTTATCTTAGCACAAAGAATTTTAAGATGGCTACGACGTCTGATATTAAAAACGGGTTGGTGCTAAACCACAACAACGGCCTCTGGCAAATCGTCGAATTTTTGCATGTAAAGCCTGGAAAAGGGGCGGCATTTGTCCGAACGAAACTCAAGAATTTGAAAACGGGAAAGGTGGTGGATCACACGTTTAACGCCGGGGTCAAGATTGATCCCGTGCGAATTGAGACCCGCGAATATCAATTTCTCTACAACGACGGCGAGAATTACCACTTTATGAATCTGGAGTCGTTTGAGCAGATTCCAGTGGAGAAGATAGTCATTAATGCCCCGGAGTTTTTGAAGGATGGGGTCGTGTGTCAACTGCAATTTCACGCGGAGGAGGAGCGGGTTTTGAGCTGCGAATTGCCAACGCATGTGGAAACTGAAATCACCTACACAGAACCGGGCATTAAGGGAGATACGGCAACCAATACATTGAAGCCTGCGACGACGGATGCCGGTGTGGAAATTCGGGTTCCCCTTTTTATTGATATCGGAGATTTTGTGAAGGTGGATACGCGGAAAACAGAATACGTCGAGCGCGTGAAAAAGTAACGGCATGGCCCACAGTGTCCAAAGACTCGAGCAACGACTTGAGGTCCAAGATTTCAAGCTCAATGCGTTGCTGGATGTGACGCAGGGAATCAATGCGCGCGCATCTGAATCTGAGTTGATTGAGAAATACCGGGTGACGCTTGCCGAAAATTTGGGAATTCACCGGCTGGTTCTGTATGCCAATGATGGCAGTTGGAAATGCCTTCTGTCTTGTGGTGTGGGGGTTGAAATCCCCAAAGTTTTGGATCCTGCATTTTTTGAGCAAGAGGGCAATGTTCAGCTTCACTCCTCTGACGGAGATGAGGATTTTGATGTGGTTATTCCCGTTTTGCATGACGAAGAGCCCATTGCGTATGTTTTGGCAGGGGATACGGAGGAAGGAAAGGGGGTGAGCCCTGTCGTGAAGCATTTGAGGTTCATTGAATTGCTAACGAACGTATTGATCGTAGCCCTCCAAAATGCTCGGTTGGAGCAGCGCAGGGTGGCGCAGGAAGCGACACGGAGGGAATTGGAACTGGCCGCAGATTTACAAACCATGCTGGTTCCTGCTGATTGGCCGCAAGACCGTGATGTGGATGTTGCTGCTTTTTACAAGCCACATTTGGAAGTAGGGGGAGATTACTATGATGTATTCAGTGTTGATGATGATCGCTTGGTGTTTTGCATGGCTGACGTTAGTGGAAAGGGCATCGCCGCGGCTTTTTTGATGTCCAACTTTCAAGCAAACCTGCGCGCGATTTTTCAATATGAGCCCAATGATCTCACCAAGGTTGTAACGCGGCTCAATCGCCGGGTGATGGACAACGCCAAAGGCGAGAAATACATCACCTTGTTTGCGGCTGTATACAACCGACGAACGCGGGAATTTCAGTATATAAACTGCGGTCATAATCCGCCCGTTTTGATGTCGGCAGATGGTTCTACCCGCCAATTGGAGTTGGGATGCTGCGGATTGGGCATGTTTTCAGAAATCCCTTCCATTGAAACAGGTCGTGCTGAAGTTCACTCGGGTTCTACGCTGCTGTGCTATACCGACGGCCTCGTAGAACAGGAAAACACAGACGACGTTCCATTTGGTATGCAGCGGATGGAGGAGGTCGTTCGCGAGCGAAGAGGTATGCCGGTGGAGGTTGTCCAAAATGCCCTCATTGATGCCGTGCGGGAATTCAAGGGAGCGGAGCCGAGTTTTGATGATACCGCCTTGATGGTGGTGCGGTTCAAGTAGCCGCAGGCTCGAGTTTTTCTTGACCCGACTGGAGGTCCCACACGACCAATAATGCGAAAAAGCCCCAGAAAAGAGCACTGGCTTTGTCCGTATCCAAGTAATTATTGAGTACGCCGTGTATGAAGTATGTCATGAGTCCCAGGAAAATCCCCATGGCCAGCGCACGTTCGTCGTTGTCTTGCATTCGACGTTGCACCCGAAATCCCAGGTGCAAACAAAAGCCCAGCATGCCAATCACAAAGCCCAGGCCAAGAACACCCTGTTCGGCTAAGGGCCCCAAATATTCGCTGTGTGCATTTCCTCCATCTGCATTATTGGTGCTGATGATGGTGCGGTCCTCCGCCCGTTGAAAGGGGGCGTAAATAAATTGATAGGTACCACCTCCCCAGCCAGTCAAGGGCCTTTCCCGGAACATGGCCAGTGCTGCATTCCACCGGTTCAACCGTTCCAGGTTGGATGCGTCGCTGGACACATTGGAGATGGACTCGACGTGCTCTGTTAAGTCGTCCGAAGAGTCTTGATCATTCCGTTGCAGTTGAATCAGAAGAGAATCTTGAGCAATCCAGACAAATCCAATCAGGAGCACTCCAATGGTTAACAACGTTCGCAGTCGGAACCCCAATTTCATCAACCCCCAGAGCACTCCAGCAGCAGCAAGAGACACCCAGGCTGCCCGTGTGTAAGAAAAAACAATGCCGACAACGAGCGTGCCCAAGGCGAGGATTAGCAAGGCTTTAATAAACGCTGAGAAGCGCTTCCAAGTGAGCAGCGCGAGCATGGGAGGGATGACCATCGCGAGCGCAGCGCCATAGGATGTATGGTCTTTGTAGAAAGGCTTCATGACCCAGTGGCCAGCATCCTTTTCAAATCCAAATTCTGCATGGCGAACCAAGGTGTAAATGACCACTGCACAGAGGGGCATTACATAGGCCAAAACGTACTGATGCCGCAGCTTGGGCAGATGCAGAAAAAAGTGACCGAGAATGAAGAAAAACCCCACTACAAACCACAGCCTAGCCACCATGAATTTGAATGATACCAAAGGAAATGAGCTAACCAAGGTGGTCAAAAAGAGCCACAGAATGGACAGGCCAATCCACCAGGCGAAAGGGTGTCCCAAAAGACGGGCATCGACCGGCCAACCTCTCACCGAGCGAAACAAAAACAACACGAGTAAGCCGGCCAACAGGGGCTCCGTGGGCAGATACACCCCCAGGCCTCCCAATTCCAGTTCTTCCAAGTTGATGCTCAATGGCACAGCAGCTACCAGGACCAATATCAGGGCATGAAGTCGAGCGAAAGCCATCCAGGCGAAGAGAGCAGCCAACGGCAACAATGCGAGCCAAGGGAATTCGAAATACACGCATACGGACAACACAACGGCATAGAGACCGATGGCCAAATAAGCGGAGTTGGGCCGGGAGGTGGGCACAGTTTAGGCGGCCGGTGAGTCCTTAAGGTTCTCTGCTGCGAGCAACGCTAACAGGGCAAAGATCAGCGTGCTGGTGACACTCATGACCACAATTAGCCACCGAATGGGTTTGGATTTCTTATCGGCAGGAGCCGCGTTGTCCACAACGAAAGCGGAAGGCATTTGTGTTTCTGCATCGAGCTTCATCAGTTCAAAACGCTTTTTTAGAATGGCTTCTCTTTCATAGGCCGCTTCGATGAGGTTCGAGAGTTTATTGAACTCATTGGCAAATTTCGAAATTTGGGCCATCTGTTTGCGAATTTTTTCTGCATTGGCCGATGCCCCCTTCGCCATTGCTGTTGCGTATTGTTCGTTTAAGCCTTCGATTTGCGTTGCGAAATCATACACGCCTAATTCATACAAACGACCTAAGTCGTCTTCCATTGATGTAATTTCTTGCTGAACCTGTTCCAGTGATTTCTTTGCGTAACCCATGGCTTCTCCTGCCCGGTCATTCCGCAATTTATTGGCTACAGAATCTGCCAAAAAAGCAATGTCATTGGCCATGTCCGCCGCTTGTTGAGGAATTCGATCCAAGACACTGACTTCAATCGAGCCGTATCGAGTCAATTGCGCGTCTACATTTGAGTTGTATTCCTTGCCCAAAAGTGATTGGGAACCTGGCTCTCCTTGGACGATGTCGTAGTGACTCCACAGGTTGTATTTTTCTATGATCCGCGAGCGAATGCGATCCGAATTCAGAATTTGCAGCAGGCGTTCCGCGTCTTCTGTCTCCCCATATTCAAGGAGGTCATTTCGCTTGACTTCTTCATAGAACTGTTCGCCAATGGAGTGCTGTGGGGTGGCGAACATGATGACAGTGGACTTGAATTGTTCTTCCATCATCAGGGCCGCGATGGATGATAGGACCAAGGCCGCAGTTCCGATGACTGCGAAGGTTCGGCGTCGGTCGAAAATAAATCGCAGCAAATGTGTTGAGTCAAGATTGGAATCGGACGTGTTCATCTTTTCGATTGGGCTATGAGTCGGCAAAGGTATTCATCTTGTCAGATAGCAAGGTACTTACGGATCTGTAGTTCGTAACTCCGGGCAAAAGGCCTGCAGCCAAACAACAAGCGAGGCATGCCATGGTCATCCCTTCGGATGCATCAGCCCAACGCGAGAACGCAGCACATATTGCACCGGCTGATGCGGAATGAATCAATACGGTCTTGGCAATTTTCCACCAAATTTGGCCGCGATGGGCAGCCATGGCCAGAGCTGTCTGCAGTCCAACAACGATCAATTGGGTGAGTGCGCTGATCGCAGCGCAACCAATGCCCGCATTGTGAGCTTCGGCATGCGTCAGCCAATACGCATTCAGGCCGATGTTCAGAACTGCTCCTAAAAACGCCAATTGATTGAGTCGCTTTAAATCACCCCTGGCCGTGAGCAAGGTGCTGAAAACATAGCCCTGCGCAAAAATAGCGAAGGACAGCATGAGCCAAGGTAGCACGGGGCTTGCCGCTGAAACTTCCTCGGAATAAAAGACACCTAGAAACGGGGTTGGAAAGGTAAAAGCCACCCAAGCAACACTTCCCCCGCCGATCGCCAGCAACTGACTCACGGCTGTCGCTAAGGGTCTGACATCCTGTTTTTCGCGGAGCATGCGCGTGAAGTAGGGCAGCAGAAGCGTTGCGAAAAGGAAGCCAATCATGTTGGCAGCTTCAAAAAGCCGATACCCCATGGCGTACCAACCTGCCTGCATGGCTCCATTGGGTGCCAGGCGTTCGAGCATAATAGCGTCCACGCGGTGGTACGTCATCATCAGCAGAAAGAGGAGGGCATAGGGCCAACTTTCACGCAGATTCTCCCAAAATGGCATCGGGGACTTGGTGAGATCTGCAACCCGGTGGTCGTTTCGGGTTCTCATGAGTCGCCAATACCCGACGGAAAATGAGATGGTCAAAGCGCCGGTGGTGCCGGCTAAGAGCCATTCGATTGCGAAAAAATCTTGGCTCCAAAGCAATGTGCCCATGGCCAATAGCAGTAAAGCTCGATCGGTTACTGACACCCAAGCATCTGCTATGTGAGCAGCTGTAGCCTGTAAGCCCGCCCGGACGTACAAAACAGCACTGAGCAGGGCCTGATTGAGTCCAATCCAGAGCAGCCATTCTAAGGATTCGCCGCGGTATCCTAGCAACCAGCCGATGCTCATTAAAACTCCTAGGTACAGCGGGAACAGCCCTAGTTTGGTTCGCCAGCCAGATTGATAGCGCCCATTGATTTCGAACGGTGTCTTTGAAACCAGCCGAGTCATGTGATTGGCCAACCCCGCATCCAATAAAATGTTCAGTAACACGCCCAGACTGAGCAACGGGAAATAGCTTCCCCATGCTTCCGGCCCCACCACGTCCTGGATTTTTGCGTCCACCATCAAGAGGTATGCTGGCTTGATGAGCAGGTTCAGAGCCATCAGCCACGTGAGGTGAGACAGAAATTTCTTCAAAACAAGTGTTTCAGTTTTCCATGCAAAGAACGGCATATGCGCCGCAGAATTGTCCCCTATCTTCGCGGGAGATGGCTCGAATCGCACTTAACGCACGACTGCTCGTGGCAAATCGATTGGAAGGAATCGGTTGGTTCACGTACGAGTGTTTCCGTCGAATCATCGCTGAGCACCCTGAGCACGAGTTTCGACTCCTCTTTGATCGTCCTCCTCATCCTGAGTTTGATTGGGGAGAGAATGCCTCTTCTGTGCGACTGTGGCCGCCCGCTCGACGTCCGTTTTTGTATGATTGGTGGTTTGACCGCAGTGTCGCGCGTGAATTGAACAAGTGGCGAGCAGATGCCTTTGTTTCCGCCGATGGCATGCTATGTCGCCGCACGAGTGTTCCGCAATTAGCCGTTTTTCATGACTTGAATTTCATGCATCATCCAGAATGGATGCCCTCAAGAGAGGCCCGGTATTACAGGACGCGGTTTCCTGAATTCGCGAAACGGGCTGAGCGTGTCGCCACTGTTTCTCAATTTTCCAAGGAAGACATCGCGGTGCAGTTTGGGATCGCGTCATCCAAAATTGACGTGGTTTATAACGCACCATCGGAAATGTACCGTTCTTCGACAAAGTTGGAAGCTATGGAGGCTGAGCAGCATTTCGCCCAGGGTAGTCCCTATTTCATTTTTGTCGGGAGTTTGCATCCTAGAAAGAACATGAAGGGGTTGCTCGAGGCTTTTCGGTTGTACCGCAATTCAGGCGGTATTAATCATTTGGTTGTGGTGGGTGGGTCCATGTGGAAGGGGGAGCAAGTAAAGGCCGATTCCGTTCATTTCGTCGGACGCTTGGGCAGAGACGAATTGCCTATGGCAATGGCAGGCTCCCAAGGGCTGGTCTTTGTTCCTTGGTTTGAGGGGTTTGGCGTTCCTATTGTTGAAGCTTTTGCGAGCGGTGTTCCGGTGATTGCGAGCAACGCAACGGCTATGCCCGAGGTATGTTCAGGTGCTGCTGCAACGTTGGTCGACCCTGGTGATGCGGCTCAAATTGCCGACGCCATGATGAAGTTGGAGCGCGATCCGGTTCTTCGTGCGGATGCGATCGAGCGTGGGTTAATTCGCGCTCAGGATTTTAGTTGGGAACATTCGGCTGATGCGCTGTGGAAATCGATCATGCACATCCTGCCGCAATGAAGCTGGAGCCGTGGATCGAAAAAAACAGAGCAGAGGCAGGATGCGATGAAGCAGGCCGTGGTTGCTTGGCGGGGCCTGTAACAGCGGCCTCGGTTATTCTGTCTCCTGAATTTGCTGAAGCCTTGGTCCAAGAGGGTGTGCTCAATGATTCCAAAAAGTTATCGAAGTCCGTGCGAGATCGGCTTCGAATTGAAATTGAATTGCATGCGACCGCTTGGGCCGTTGTGCATGTGGGACCGGCTGAAATTGATGCGATCAACATCTTACAGGCCTCCCTCGCAGGAATGCGCAGGGCGGCGAGGAAATTAAACGTTAAGCCTGATTTTTTGTTGATCGATGGCAATCGCTTTGTTTCGTCGGACGACTTGCCTCAACACGCGTGCTTTGTGAAGGGTGATGGTCGTTTCGCATCCATCGCCGCGGCCAGTATTTTGGCCAAAACTCACCGGGATGAATTGATGCACAGTCTTCACTTAGAATTTCCTCATTACGGCTGGGACACAAATGCCGGATATCCCACAAAGGCGCATCGCGAGGGGATTCAAGAATCAGGACTTTCTCCCCATCACCGGAAATCTTTCCGCCAGCTATCTGGCTAAAATTCGCGTTTCTGTAAGCTTTGAGAGGTTGTATCGTTTTTTAATCACGTCGAGAACAGGTTATCAGTCGATTAACGAATTGTTGTTTTTATGCACATCTTGACGTGTTTTGTCTATAATTGAGTAGTTTGCAGGACCATTTGTCAAATTAAAACCTCTGAACATGCGTTCATTTCACCTGTTGATGGCGGCCCTCTTTATCGGGTTTGGCCTAACTGCATCCGCTCAATGTGATGTTTACATTTCTGAATATTCGGAAGGGAGCTCCTCGAATAAGTACATTGAATTGTACAATCCCACGAGTCAGCCCATTGATCTTTCTCAATATGCGATTGCCTCTGTAAGCAATGAGCCGACGACAGTCGGTGTTCATGAATATTGGAACACCTTTACCGAGGGAGCTACCATTGCACCTGGAGACGTATATGTTTGGGCCAATGGAAGCAGCGACCCTACCATTATCGCCGAAACAGATCAAACGGGCAGCGCATTCTTCAATGGAGATGACGGCTACGCTCTTGTTTTCGGTACGGAAGACAGCTATGTTTTTGTGGACATCATCGGAAATTTTGAAGGCGACCCCGGATCTGGATGGGAAGTGGCCGGCGTGCCAAACGCAACGAAGGATCACACCCTTGTTCGAAAGTCCAACGTGACGCAAGGTATCGGTTATGATTGGGCCGCATCCGCGGGTACGAATGCCGATGATTCTGAATGGATTGTTTACGACCAAAATACATGGGGCTATTTGGGTGCCCATGACTTCACGGGGACTTGCGGCGCAGCAGTACCAGGATGCACCAACGCGAATGCGACCAATTATGATCCTGCGGCTACTGAGGATGATGGCTCGTGTTTGTTTGACAATGCCTGCAACGTCGATGGTGTCGTCGTGGCAACGGGTTCTTACTACTACAGTCCACAGGATCTATCGATTGAGATTGGTACGACCGTTGTTTGGGAAAACATGGGAGGCTCTCACAATGCAAATGGTGTGACGAATACCATCACGGATGAGCCGTTTGGCAACCCAGAGGATTTTTATTTCTCACCAGTCGGTGGCTCGCAAACGGGCACGTGCATTGGCAGCCACACATTTACTATTCCAGGAGTGTATTCCTATGATTGTTCTGTTGGAACACACGCTGCCCTTGGGATGGTCGGAACGGTAACGGTTGGAACGGGTGGATGCACCAACGCCGCCGCACCCAACTACAATGAAGCGGCAGATTTCGATGATGGTTCTTGCCTCGAAGTCATGACTACTGCAATAGCGGCCATTCAAGAAGGTCAATTAACAGACACGTACACTGGAACTACGGTCGTGACCAACGGTGTGGTAACAGGTGTCTTCGGGAGTTTGGTAAGTCTGCAAGATGGACAAGGTCCCTACACCGGAATTTGGATGTACGGTCCGAATGTACCCGTTGTTGTGGGCGATGCGGTAGAGGTTACGGGAACCGTATCCGAGTACTTCGGCTTGACTCAACTGACAGGAGTATCGGTTGTCATCACGGCGCAAAATGCGGATTTACCGGCAGCTGAAGCGCTGAGCACAGCTGCAGTGGCTTCGGAAGAACAATGGGAAGGCGTTTTGGTCCAAGTCACGGGTGATGTGAGTACAGAAAGCCTTGGATATGGAGAATGGGGAGTTGACGATACATCAGGAGAATGTGTGGTTGACGATCGTGGATACGACGCCATCGCGACAGGAAATGTGACAGCTGGAAGCACATGGCAAGTGACAGGTCCTTTGGACTACGCGTATGGAGCTTTCAAAATTCAACCGCGTTCTGAAGCAGATGCATTGTTATATGGATGCACAAACAGCAGTGCTGCAAACTATAACGACGGTGCCGGAATCGACGATGGTTCGTGCGAATTTTCGGGTGAGACCTGTGGTGTTTTCTTCTCTGAATATGCGGAAGGAAGCAGCAACAACAAGTACCTTGAGCTGTATAACCCTACGGCATCGACGGTCTTTTTGAGCCAGTACATTATGGGTAACTGCAGCAATGGTTGCGATACGCCAGACGATCCATTCGTGAGTAACCAATTTGACTACTTCACGTTTAACTTTCCTTTTGACGCCGAGATTGCACCGGGAGGAACTTACATCGTTGCACATCCATCATCCGCCCAAGAAATTTTGGACCTAGCCGACATTACCTATTCGTACCTCTCCAATGGAGACGACGCGTACGGTTTGTTTGAACTGGCCGGTGCAGATACGATGTTGGTGGATTTGATTGGTTTGATTGGTCCGGACCCCGGTTCAGGTTGGGAGGTTGCTGGACAGGCAAACGCCACACAAAACAATACGTTGGTTCGAAACGAATTCGTTTTTGCTGGTAATGGCGGAGATTGGGAAATGTCCGCAGGCACCAACGAACTGGATTCCGAGTGGACTGTCCTCGATCAGGATGACTTTTCTGATTTGGGCATGCACACATTCTCTGGAAGTTGCGCGGCATCTACAGCTGGCTGCACGGATCCATTTGCGATCAACTATGATGAGAACGCAACATCAGACGATGGTTCATGTGTTTACATTTCGAACTACACCATCCAGGAGATTCAGTCCGGCGGATTGAGCGGTCAGATGCAAACTTCAGGAATTGTTACGGCTGTTTACCCTCCAACCGGTGGGTTGGCAGGACAAGCATCGTATGTTATTCAAGACGGTACAGGTGCTTACTCAGCGATTTGGGTTGTTGGGACCGGTGTTGCCGTGGGAGATGAATTGAGCATCTTAGGAAACGTTTCGGAAGTGTATGGCTTGCGCCAAATTCAGGCGGCTACCCCAGAGATCTTGTCTTCGGGTAACACCTTGCCTGCAGAAGAAGTATTGGCAACGGCGGCCATCAATGATGAGCAATGGGAGTGTGTTTTGATCAGCATGACCGGTGAATGCGCGAACGCAGACGCGGGCTATGGTGAATGGCACCTGAATGACGGTTCTGGTATCGGTGTCATCGATGACATCGGCTACGATGCGATCGGAGACTCGTTGACTGCTGATGGAGGTGCGACCTACGCCCCTGTTTTGGAAGAGGGGCGCAGCTACCGCGTGGTTGGACCGAATTTTTATGCCTATGGCGCTTGGAAGTTGCTCCCACGGGATGCGGCTGATGTCGTGCGCTTGGGTTGCACAACCGCATCTTTCAGCAATTACGACGAGTATGCTCAGGAAGACGACGGATCTTGCATTGATTTACCAGGTTGCACAGATGTTGCAGCGGATAACTACGATCCAGCTGCAACCATCGATGATGGATCATGTATCATCAGCGGCTGCGACGACCCTGCAGCCTATAACTATCAAGAAGGCGTGACAAATGCGACCAACGATGAATGCTACTACACGTTGCCAGCAATGGTCATCAACGAGATTCACTACAATCCGTGCAGCACGCAGGGTGACGATTTCGATTACGAATTCGTTGAGATTTACTATGCTGGTGATGCGGCGGTTGAAATCGGTGGATTTGAATTTTACAATTCAGCCAGTGGTGCTCCGCAATTGGGCTATGTATTCCCAGAGGGGACTACCATCAACCCCGGTGAGTACTTCTTGATGACCGTTTCAGATGCTGGAACGGCAAACTACAGTGATTTGGGTGTTCAAGTCTTCCAGATGGATTTGGGTAACTTCTCCAACAGCGGCGAAGCGGTGAGCCTTGAGGATGGCTTCGGAAACATGATTGATTCAGTTGATTATGACGACGGATCACCATGGCCGGCTCAAACGGTTGCCGTATTGGGCAATGTTTTGGTCCAAAGTCCTGACGGCGGATGTTCGAGCTTGGAATTGATTCAAACAGATTTGAACAACGATGATCCGAACAACTGGCAGGCGAGCTGGGTAGATAACGGAACTCCGGGCGCAGCGAACTCCTCTGCATTTGGGTGTGTCGATGCGACTGCATGCAACTACAACGATGGAGCATTCTTTGACGACGGTTCTTGCACGTATGATTGCTACGGCTGTGTATATGCCGATGCGACCAATTACGATGCAGCTGCGACCATGGACAATGGCTTGTGTGAATTCGATTTCACCGATGATTGTCCTGCAGATGTGAACGGTGATGGCCAGGTGGGTACACCTGACTTACTGTTCTTCCTCTCTCAGTTTGGATCGGATTGCCCTGAATAAGGAAATTAGCACGAGATGAAGAAAAGGCGTCCCTGGATGGGGCGCCTTTTTTTATGCTCGATGATTCCTTTGCCTCTCGTTGATACCGCGTTCTTAAGGCTTGGCTACCGCGTAAGTGAATACTTCATTAGAAGCATTTAAATCTCGATCGAAGAGCATGATACGGAATCTCATGGAATCGTACTCGGTGTTCAAATACCATGAATTCATGTCGATGGCGATGGTGCCATTCTGGGCTGGATTCTGCCCAGTGGGCGCAGCCGGTGGAACCCGATAATAGAATGGAATCTGGCCTGCTTCAGGGTCCAAGTTGACCTCGACCCATAGTCCCTCTCGCAATTCTTGGTATTCACACTTCAAATTTTGATGGTGCTCACAGGACGCGCAAAAAGGAGGCATGGTATCGCCTTGGGCCAACCCCATGTTTCCATCTCCATCAGAAAAACGAATAATCAATTCTCGTCCTCCGCTCGCTTGGACATCGAATGACTGGAATTCGATGATGGGCTCGTCTGGAAAATTAGATTCAGGAAGGCAGCTAACAAAAGGCAGGAGCAGCAGGCACATCGAAGGTGCGAGCCGCCTCTGAAACGAGTAAACGATGAATTTCGAATGGAACATTGGGTTCAAAGCTACGGAATCCGGAACTTCGCGGTGCGGTTACGCCGACGTGAAATGATGCAAAATCAAGCCCGTACGTTCGAAAAGTTGCATGCACTTAGAAATGAGATGCGTGACATGGTGGCCCATGGAGGCCATTGGGATGATTTTGCCTTGCGTGTTTTTCGCTTCCAAGCGGAGTGCAATGGTCTATACGGAACGTTCGTAAAATTGCGCGGAGTGAATCCAGATCATGTTGGATCGATAGAACAAATTCCATTTTTGCCTGTCGAATTTTTCCAAACCCATCGAATTTCTGTATTCCCAGAGACGTTGCCGAACGAGAAGGTCTTCTTGAGTTCAGGCACTTCGGGTCAAATCCGCTCCCAACACGTTGTCGACGATATAGGGTGGTATGATGACATGGCAGAACAAGGATACAAGACGACGTTAGGATCCTTGGATGATACGGCCTTTTTTGGGCTACTCCCTGGTTACCTGGAGCGCGGGCAATCTTCGCTTGTCCACATGGTTCGGAATTTCATGAGTCGGACCGGCGTGAAAGATCCCGATCAGCGCTTCTTTTTGAAGGATTTCGCTGGATTAGAAGGCGCACTAATGGAGTTGAAGCAGGAGGGAAACGGAACAAGAAAAGTCTGCATCATCGGTGTTACCCATGCTCTGTTGGGCTGGGCTGAGCGGGAATCAGCAATAGCTTCGAATTGGCCAAAACTGCAGATCAGGATTGTGGAGACCGGAGGGATGAAAGGGCAGGGTCCCGAGCGCATCCGTGCTGAAGTGCACAGCTTGTTGGCGCCGCTTAGCACAGGAGGCGTAACTGGCAGCGAATATGGGATGACGGAAATGCTCTCCCAAGCTTGGTCAAAGAAGAATGGACGATTTGAATCACCTCCGTGGTTGCAAATTTGGATTGGGTCGATGTCGGATCCCGGTGATTGGCTGACTTCTGGTCGCCAAGGACGGATTCATGTCATGGATTTGACCAACCTATCGAGCTGCTCTTTTTTGGCAACAGGCGATCTGGGAAGGCGATTTGACGACGGTAGCTTTGAAGTGCTTGGTCGATTTGACCACGCGGAAGTCCGCGGGTGCAATCTGATGACGGTGGAGTGAAATGACCGCAGGGGATCAGTCACACTGCACCAAAAAATAATTTTTCTTTCCGCGCTGGACCAAGATGTGGCGACCACTGATTAAGTCCTCACCCGACACAATGGTGTCTTCGCTGACTTTGACCTTGTTAATGGAGATGCTGTTTTCCTTCAGGGCACGGCGCGCTTCGCCTTTCGAGCTGAGAAATCCGGTGAATTCGGATAAAAAGTCAATGACGGGAATGCCAGACTCGATTTGTGCCGTGCTCAGCTGAGCCTGAGGGACTCCCTCAAAGACACTCAGAAACTCGGACTCCGGCAAGGCTTCGATGCTTTCTTTGCTCGACTTTCCGAACAAAAGCTGGGAAGCGGCAATGGCCGTTGCCAAATCGGCTTCACTGTGCACGCGGGCTGTTATATCCTCTGCCAACGCTTTCTGCAAAATTCGCTGTCCCGGATCGGCGGCATGTTGCGCTTCGAGGACTTCAATTTCTTCTTGTGACTTGAGGGTGAAAATGCGGATGTACTTGCTCACATCCTCATCCGCAGCGTTAATCCAATACTGATAAAACTTGTAGGCCGACGTCTTTGCTTTGTCTATCCAAATGTTTCCACCTTCGGACTTTCCGAACTTGCTTCCGTCGGCTTTTGTTATCAGGGGCGCAGTAACTGCAAAAGCGTGTCCTCCACCCATTCGACGAATCATTTCGGTTCCGGTAGTGATGTTGCCCCATTGATCGGATCCACCGAATTGAACCTGGCAGTTGTGGTTTTTCCAGAGGTGAAAAAAATCATAGCCTTGCACTAATTGGTAACTGAATTCCGTAAAGCTCATGCCGGATTCCAAGCGTTTTTTGACGCTGTCCTTGGACGTCATATAATTGACTGTGATGTGCTTGCCGACGTCACGAATAAAGTCCAAGAATTTAAACTCCTTGAACCAATCCGCGTTGTTGACAACGCACGCGGCGTGGTCGCCATCAAAGTCTAAGAATTGTTCAAGCTGTGCTTTCTGACAGGCTAAGTTGTGATGGATTTGGTCTACATCTAACAGCTGTCGCTCAGCGGATTTTCCGCTGGGGTCGCCGACCATTCCAGTCGCTCCGCCGACCAGTGCAATGGGGTTGTGTCCCCCGCGCTGCCAATGCACGAGCATCATGACGGGCACCAAATTTCCAATGTGCAGTGAATCGGCGGTAGGGTCAAATCCGACGTAGCCGGTGACGTTGCCTTTCGAGAGCAATTCTTCGAGTCCGGGCGTCATGTCATGCAACATGCCCCTCCAACGCAATTCATTGATGAAATCCATGATGGCCAAAGATAACGTCTTGGTTTATTCCATGAGCCGTATCAAAGGACTTTCAATAAGGCCTCCAGTGCGATGGACCGTGATCCTTTGAGGAGAATGCTCCGTTGGAATGGGGGATGTTGTTCAAAATGTTCGCAAACGAGCGCTGTCGATGAAAATACAGTAACGTTCTGCCCCATTGTCTGCTCGGCTGCTCGAGCAAAAAGCGGCCCCACGGTGACAACGTCAAACCCTCGTTTAATCGCAGCATCGAGGATTTCCATGTGAGCCTCTTCTGCAAAAGCGCCCAGTTCGCCCATGTCTCCGATGATGCACAGCCCGTTTGAATGATCTTGTCCGGTGCTTGCTTCTTTTTGGAATGTTTCAAAAGCGGCATGCATGCTGCTGGGGTTGGCGTTGTATGCGTCCAGCAAAACCCGGTTGGAATTCGTGTGATGCCACTGCGAACGGTTGTTGGTCGGTAAATAGCGTTCGATGGCCGTGGTGCATTCCGTTGATGAAATTCCCAGATAAAGTCCAATGGCGATGGCACTCAGAATATTCTCTCTGTTGTGTTGACCTGCAATTTGAACGTTCATCGGCCCATGTATTTGACCGCTTAAATCTTCCCATGTGAACTGATTCTCAGACATCACTTCACGAACAAACGGAGCATGGCCTGCTAGGCCGAACAGGTATCGCTTGAGGTCGTGGCTAATGCGCATCAATTTGGGATCTGCGGCATTGACAAACACGGTATCCGCATCCCCCGATTTTCTAAAGAAATCGAACAGTTCGCCTTTTCCTTTGAGCACTCCATCTTCACTGCCAAACCCTTCTAAATGGGCACGACCTATGTTGGTGATGAGTCCCATGGTTGGTTCGGCGATGGAAGCGAGGAGAGCGATTTCTTTTTGTGCATTTGCCCCCATTTCGATGATAGCTACATCCGGTTCCTTTGGACTGGCGAGAAGGGTGAGAGGAACTCCGATTTCATTGTTGAAGTTTCCATTCGTCGCGTGCACATGTGGGAATCCGGCCTCGAGCACACACTTGATCAATTCTTTTGTGGTGGTTTTGCC
The DNA here is from genome assembly GCA_905479115.1 of uncultured Flavobacteriales bacterium. Lineage (GTDB taxonomy): Bacteria > Bacteroidota > Bacteroidia > Flavobacteriales_D > Sanyastnellaceae > UA16. Next base: position 48,168 of record CAJQLF010000036.1, on the reverse strand, counting down.
GTTGCTACCGGTTAAGCCAATGACAGGACAGGTCCACTGCCTGCGATGCCATCTGGCGAGTGATTGCAGCGCAATCAGTACGTCGGGAACAAGCAGATAGCGGGGATCATCCTGGTTAACAAGGTCTACTTCGTCCACAACTGCAGCAGAGCAGCCTTTTTGAAGGGCTTGATGAGCATAGGTATTCCCATTGAAGTTGTCACCCTTCAGAGCAAAAAAAACTTGACCGGGTCCAGCCGTTCGGGTATCTGTGGTGACGCCTTCGGAACGCTGGAATACGTCCAGAAGACGAAGGAGGGCGGGATCATCGTTGGATAGTAACATGCGAGGTTCGATCAAGCTCATGTTTAAAATGAGAAAGCCCCGCAACAAGGCAGGGCTTTTTCAAATTCAGTGCAAGGGGAATCTTCAACGCGGAGCGTTCAACGTTTGAGAACCCACACGGTCCATGGCGCATCGGAAACCGATGGCTGCAGACGCATTGTCTTCATCGAGGAAGCGACGTGTTCCGGGACTGAGCCAGTAGCTGCGATCGTTCCAGCCGCCGCCTTTGTACACACGGGCCCGGTTGTTGATAAGGGATGTTTTCCCATATCCGTACATCGTCTCGTTCTTTTTCCCGGGGGATTGGAAATCGGGATCGCTGTACCGAATACTGGATTCAAAATCACCATCTAAGTGGTCAATGTTATCCGCTTGTCGGTAGTTGTCTCGGCCAAGGCTTTCTTCGACGGTGACATCTCGGTAGCGGAGTTCGCCGGGGCTAGCTTCTACATTGCGAACAAACAAATCAAGCAGGTCCGCTGCAATTAATTCGTCGCTGTCCGTGACCAACTCTTTGGCCTCTGAGATCTGCTCTTGTCCTTCTTCGAGTCGCTTCAATTTGATCTCTTCCTTCGCCGCTTCAATAGCAGTGAAGATGTTCATCACCAAGTTTTCTTCTTCCTTCGTGAAATTTTTTCGTGCGGCTTTTTCATAAGCGGTCAAATCGGACTCGAGTTCAGCAATGTCATACACGACGAAATCGTATTTGTCGGCCAATTCACCTTCAGCATTACGCTGGGTTGTTTGGTAAACATTTCCACGGAACGGCCTGAATTCCTCTGCATCAACAGAATTGTAAGGTCGATAAACATCCATGACCCATTCGTTCACGTTTCCAGCCATGTTGTACAAGCCGTAGTCGTTTGGCATAAATTCATACACAGGAGCCGTAGCTGCTGCTCCATCGTTAAGAGAGCCCGCGACACCCATGTAATCTCCGCGTCCCCGAACAAAGTTGGCGTTCATGCCCCCATAGCTGCGCCCTCTCGAATCATCATCCCGTGTGTAATGACCATCCCACGGGTACGTGCGGCGATTGGAAATTAATTCGGCGTATGAATTACCGATTAATCCCAAGGCAGCATACTCCCACTCTGCCTCGGTTGGAAGGCGATATGCGGGTTGGAAGAGGCCGTCTTCAAATCGGACATTCCGCGCTCCAGAAGAGCCAGGTCGCAAGTCTGTCAATCCTTCCGTTACAGTCTCGGGGGTGTATTGCCCAGCTAGGTAGGTGTCCGTGGTGAAGAACTCCTCGTCGATTTGGGCTTCTGGGCTGTGCGCGATCAGTCCTTCACGAACAAGTAATTGCTCGTTCACCCGATCGGTGCGCCACTTGCAAAAGTCATTTGCTTGGTTCCATGAAACGCCGACAACCGGGTAATCTTGGTAGGCGGGATGACGCAGATAGTAATCTACGTAAGGTTCGTTAAAGGCTAGTTTTTCTCTCCATACCAATGTATCAGGCAAGGCACGTAAGACGACTTCTCTATATGTATCGCCATAAACGCGATTTAACCAGTGCAAGTATTCGAGCCAAAACGAGTTGGTGACCTCCGTCTCGTCCAAGTAAAAGGAAGGTACAGTTACTCGTCGTGGAATGTTATCCCAGTTGGACGTCAAGTCGTCTTCGATTTGACCCATCGTGAATGTTCCGCCTTCGATAAAGACAAGTCCTGGGGCTGTTTCTTGCTCGCCGTAAGGTCGACGTTCAAAACCGCCATTGGCGGTGTCGTTATAAGCCCATCCGGTTGCTCCAGATCGCTCAGGTGTGCAGCCTGAAAGGATCCAGCCAGAGGCGAGGAATCCAAAAGCTATGAACTTCCAATTCATGGTATTGAGGGTTCGTGTGGGTTTCATGCAGATTGTAGGTTTGCAGCGGGTGCTGCTCTAGTTAAACTAGAATGAGGGACAGTTTATTGTTCGGAATTTCGATCGCTTCCCTCGGCAATCGAACTGAATGGTCATGCTAATTTCGTGAGCACCTCCTGTGGCAGGCGTTAATTCTGATACAGTCAAGTCATAGCTATAGCCGAACTGCACAACATCAGATTTAATGCCCAATGTTACGATGAATGCATCCCGGTAATCCGTGAACATAATTCCACGGTACCAGATGCCACCGACCAATGGGCCTTTGTTTACATACAGTCCCACATTCAACTGCTGAAATTCGCCTTGGCGACGGTACAGTATATTCGGGGAAATGGTCGATTCAATACCAGTCACAGAGCGTTGTAAAGGCAAAACGGCTCCAGCATGCACGGTGTATTTCATAGGCAAGCGGCTCATTCCTACCACAAGCGATTCGTTGGGCTCATTCAAATGATGGACGGCCATCCCGAAGTAGTATTTATCCGTGAAGCCTAAGATTCCGGTACTAAAGTCAACGGTTTGAACCATGCCTCCGCGAGGGATGTCCTGGGTCTCATAGATGAATCCTCTTCGAGGGTCAATCATATCCCCAAAAGTCAAGCGTCCCCAATCCAATGCTTTCTGCATATAGGTGACTTGCATTGCTGCTTTGATGGAGAGCTTGCGCGTCACAGCCTGCTGATAACTGTAAATGCCACTTGCTGTGGTGGTGCTGAGAGTGCCCCGCCCGGCTTGGTCATTCATCACGATGAACCCCAATCCTCCAGATAAAGTTTCTACATGTTGGTCATAAGCCGCTGATGTGGTCACAAATGAACCACTCATGGCTGGCCACTGGTTTCTGTACGCCATGGTCAGGCGCGGGCACCGCGCAGAACCAGCGAAAGCCGGGTTTAAGTACAGCGGATTGGCAAAGTACTGCGTGAACTCAGGGTCTTGAGCGGATGCAGTCGAACTCGTTAAAGTCCAAAAAGACGTTGCCAAAAACAGGGCAATAGCGGGGATTGCTAGGATTTGCTTCATGAAAATGATTCCCAATGAATTTACAAGAATAAGAAAAAATCGAATGCGCACCCGAAAATCAATCGGAACTGAAACAATCAGATGCCCATACTATTTCTAGTTAACGAGCGTTGTGGCCTTTGCGTTGCATCTTGTTTTGTTCCAACTTCGCGTTTTATTGTTTTTGCCGCCAACGATCCACCATATCTATGTCAAAACAGTTCATTTTAATTTGTGCCGTGATTGCCGCTTCAACGGGTACTCTGCGATCCCAGGTTACGGAAGTCATAGAATCACAGTTTATGCTTGATTGGATAGAGGATGAGTCCTTAGCACCTGTCGGCCAATGGGTTGTTAAAGACGGGTTTTGGCTGGAAGAGATTCCTTGGGGGGTATTCGAAGTGAATTGGCCACCGGAATGGGGGCAGGGGCAAGAATTGGTCGCCGATGAAACATGGATTCCCCTCGATATTCAAACGTTGACTTCACGCCAGATTCACTTGCTCGAAAAAGAGGACGAGCAAGGTTTTTGGGACCTTTCGCGCACGGGTTTTGGAGCTCAATGGGTAGGTCCTGTGATGAGATGGAATGCATCCTTGCAGCAATTTGAGCGGCTGATAATGTTGGAATCTGCGTTTGGGAGGTTTCCAGGAGAAGAAAATACACCGCACCTGCACATGGTAAGCCGAACCAGGGATTGGCCGGAAACCAGCCCGTTGGATTCGGAAGATGTTTTGCGTTTGTCCATTGGAGGCGATGGTTTGTACAAAATTGACCGAGCTTGGATAGCTGAGGCAGGATTCAATCCCGATACGCTAGATCCCGGTAAGGTGAATATTTACGGCAATGGCGGTCGCTTGATGCCCATGGACAATAGCGAGGATCGCCCACTTGGCCTCCAAGCCGCGTCGGCTTGGTTTGAAGGCGATGAAAACGGACAGTGGGATGAGGGAGAGTTTTTCGTTTTTTGGGCGAACGGACCGCATGATATTGGCCGCAACAATGCCGACACAGGTTGGGAGCATGACCGCCACGCTTACGAAGATGTGGCTCATTACTTCCTGCATCTTGACGATGAGGCCTCTCCCGCTCGCATTGAAACGAGTCCATGGATCGCTGAACCATCCGATACGCTGATAGACCGATACTGGAATGTTCAATTCCACGAACAAGAATTGGATAGCCCCAATCGTTCTGGGCGAGAGTGGTTCGGTGAGTCTTTTGGAACGGTGAATGCGCGGACGTTCAATTTCAACACCCCGTTTGCAACCGAAACGCCAGGCGTTGTTCATTTCCGTGTTGCCGCGCAATCCATGGGGGTTTCCAGTCCGTTTGAGGTCTCCGCGGGTCAACTGCTGCTGGAGGCATCTCCATCGTATACCAGTGCAACATCCACGAGCAATGTGGCGAATTTGGCGAGTGCGACGGGGACGGGGTTCATCGCCGATGAGACGGGGGTGGATGCGGAAGATGCACGGGTCTCTGTAAATGTGACGTTTCAGCCGTCCGTGGAGGAAGCTATGGGGTGGTTGGACTACATTCGGGTAGAGCAAGAATGTCATCTAAGGCTTTTAGATAATTCCCTTCATTTTCACGCTCCTCAGGTCGGTCAAGGCATCGCAGAATACGCCATGAACGGGACGGACGAGCTGACACGCATTTGGGAGATAACCACACCCACAGTCCCCGTGGAACTTTCTTCAGGATGGGCAGCCGGTGTAACGAGTTGGAAAGCTCATTCCGATACGCTGCGCAGATTTGTGGCATTTCGAGGCGATAATTTCCCAAAACCTGCGTTTGATGGGGTGGTCGAGCCGACCAATTTGCATGGGGTAGAACGAGCGGATTTGGTCATCGTGACTCGGCCTTTGTTTATGGAAGCTGCCCAGCGTTTGGCCAACTTGCATGCAGATGAAGGCCTGACGGTACTTCTGACCACTCAGCGTGCGGTGTTTGATGAATTCTCCAGCGGCAGTGTGGATCCCACGGCAATCAAAATGTTGATGATGATGTTGCGAGACCGGTCCTTGGAAGGAGGATGGGAACCGCCTCGTTATCTTCAGTTATTTGGGGATGGAACGTTTGCCAATCGAACTAACCTGGAGGCAACTCCTTACATCATCACCTATCAATCTGAGAACTCTTTGAGCCCAACAGGTAGTTACGTGAGTGACGATTATTTCGGTTTTTTAGAAGATCAATATGGCGAAGGAATTGGCGATAAATTGGCCATTGGAGTCGGTAGAATCCCTTGCGGAACGGCTTCTGAGGCGGAAGAAATGGTCGATAAAATTGAAGCTTACTTGCAGCATCCTTCAGCCGATGCTCAAGCATCAGGTTGTATCAACGAAGGGAGTGGAGGCGACGACGGGACATGGCGTAACCTAATTTGTCTCGTTTCGGATGATATGGATGGCAACGGCGGTCCAACGGAGATTGAGCACATGGTTAATTCGGATGAGCATGCAGGAAAGATTGCGGAAAATCACCCGGAGTATGATGTGGCCAAGATTTATATGGATGCCTATCCGCAGGAAAGCACTCCGGGTGGCGAGCGATACCCCGATGCGCAAGTTGCCCTGGACCGACAGGTGCGGAATGGTGCGCTCATAGTCAACTACATTGGTCACGGTGGGGAACGAGGCTGGTCACATGAGCGGTTGCTGAATACCACGACGATACAAGAATGGAGAAACATCGACCGGATGCCCCTGTTCATGACGGCCACCTGCGAGTTGGCGCGTTTTGACGACCCGGAAGTGGAATCTGCTGGAGAAATGATGGTGCTGAACCCCAAGGGCGGAGCCATCGCCATGTTGACGACGACCCGGGTGGTTTTCAGCGGGTCGAATCAACAACTCAACCGCGCATTTTATGAGGTCGCTCTGCAGGACACGGGTGATGCACCCCTTCGATTGGGTGACATTGTGCGCGTCACCAAAAACGACCCGCAGGTGTCAAACAGCAGCAATAAGCGCAATTTCTCTTTGCTAGGAGACGTGGCGCTGCGTCTCAACTATCCTCGTGAGGAGATTCGCTTTACCGAAGTACCCGATACGCTGAAGGCGCTGGATTTGGCCTTGGTTCGGGGATATGTATCCAACACATCGGGCGATACCCTCGCAGACTTTAATGGCATCGTGCATGTCAAGGTATTTGACAAGCGATCCCAAATAACCACCTTGAACAATGACGGGGGACCCAACCCGCACTCCTTCCAAGTGTTTCGAAATGTGCTCTTCAGTGGAGTGGCCAGTGCAGAATCGGGCGTGTTTGAGTTCAGCTTTGTGGTGCCGAGGGACATCGATTACAGCTTTGGGAATGGCCGAATCAGTGCCTACGCTGTTTCCGATTCCACGGATGCCCATGGGGCGAGTGAGTCGATGGTCATCGGCGGGGTGGCCGATGCATTTTCGATCGATGACGAAGCACCGGTAGTGCAGCTTTATATCAACGACACCACCTTTGTTTCAGGGGGGCTTACCGATGAAAATCCGTGGTTGTTAGCGCGGGTTTTTGATGAAGGAGGAATTAATGCATCAGGGGCGGGCATCGGGCACGATATCAAGGCAACTATGGATGGGCAATCAGATGCGAGCATCGTGCTCAATGATTTTTATACTACAGATTTGAATACCTACCAAAGAGGAACAGTGCGCTATCCATTTGAAGAGATGGAGCCAGGCCGCCATTCCATTGAGTTGGTCGTTTGGGATGTTCAAAACAACAAGGGCACAGCGACGGTGGAGTTCTTGGTCGCAACAAGCGCGGAAGCGGCGCTTGGTCAGGTGCTAGCCTATCCAAATCCATCCGTTGATGGATTTCAATTTTCAATCGAGCATAATCAAGCTTGCCAAAACGGGGAGTTGGTGCTTGAGGTGTTTTCTTCATCGGGCCTTCAGGTTCATTACCAGTCGCTTCCATGGCACGAGGAGGGCTTCCGTGCGACGGGCCTGCGCTGGGAACCATCGGTCCCCGCAGGTGTTTATGTCTTCAGGTTAACACTTTTACCAGAGGCTGGGACACCGGTGCAATATTCTGATCAATTGGTCGTTTTACGACCGTAACCAAATGATGTACTTTTGCGTAATAAATTGCGCTACTTCGTAAGTAATGAATCACATGTTGAATACGTCTGCACTCCGTATCGCTGCCATGGCAGTGTTATTATCGGTTTTTTCCAATTCAAATGCGCAATTGACCCCTGGTGAGGTTACTCAACAAATTCAGTTGAACACGATCACCACGGCGGTTCCCTTTTTGATGATTGGACCCGATTCTCGATCTGGCGCTCTCGGTGATGCTGGAGTGGCTTTGTCGCCCGATGGGAATAGTTTGCATTGGAATCCAGCTAAAATGGCCTTTGTGGACAATGAGGTCGAGTTCAGCTTGGCCTATGCGCCTTGGCTAAGGGCTCTGGTGGCCGATATGAACTTGGCTTATTTATCGGCCATTCGCCGCATCAATAAGCGTCAAGCTTGGGGCGCGGCCTTGAGGTACTTTAGCCTCGGGAACATCACCTTTACGGACGAAACGGGAACGACTATCCGTGATTTTCAGCCGGCCGAATTCAGTTTGGACATTGGCTACAGCCAAAAATTGAGTGATAAGTTTTCTGGAGGGATTGCAGGGAGATTCATCAATTCAAACTTAACCGGTGGAACCAATGTCCTTGGAGCGAATTCCAAACCTGGCCGTTCGGTCGCTGTCGATGTTAGTGCATTCTACACCAACCCCTATGCGAAGTTCCGAGGGATGGATGCAGAGTTCAATTGGGGCTTGTGCATCTCGAATATCGGTGCAAAAATGAGCTACAGCGAATCGGCTGACCGAGATTTTATTCCGACAAACCTGAAGACAGGAGCCGCGTTAAAGTTGCTTTTTGATGATTACAACAGCCTCACCTTTACGGCGGACATCAACAAACTGTTGGTGCCGACCACACCGATTTACGACCAAGAAAGTGGAGCTGACATCATCAGCGGCTACGACCCCAATGTTGGGGTAGCTACAGGCATGATCCAAAGCTTTTATGATGCGCCGGGGATTGTTGATTTTAACGACGATGGTACCTATACCATCCAGGACGGAAGTGTTTTTCGAGAAGAATTGCGTGAGTTCAACATAGGCGGTGGGGTGGAGTACTTGTTCAACGATGCTTTTGCCTTTCGCACGGGCTTCTTCAATGAGCACTACTCAAAAGGCGCGCGCCAGTTCATTACTCTGGGAGCGGGCATTAAGTACACGGTCTTTACGGTTGATTTGAGCTACCTGATCTCAACACGTCAACAAAATCCGTTGGCGAACACGTTGCGTTTCACCTTGCGTCTGCAATTTGCAGACTTGGTTCAATCCACTGGAACGGAAGATTAATTCCCACATGGCATTTCGAATTGGCTACGGCTATGATGTGCATCAACTGGCCGAGGGAGAGGAATTTTGGTTGGGAGGCCTGAAAGTACCTCACACCCATGGTGCGGTGGGTCACAGCGATGCCGATGTGCTGTTGCATGTGATTTGCGATGCACTGCTAGGCTCTCTAGCCCTTCGAGACATTGGCTTCCACTTTCCAGATACCGACCCTCAGTACAAGGGGGTTGATTCCAAAAAACTGCTACAGCATACCTACGATTTGGTGACTGAAGCTGGTTGGAAGTTGGGCAACCTAGATTGCACAGTTTGCCTTGAGCGACCCAAGCTGAGCCCGCACATCGATGCCATGCGTCAGTGCATTGCGGGATTGCTAGGTGTTGAATTGAATCAAATTAGCATCAAGGCGACCACAACGGAAAAACTCGGTTTTGTTGGTCTGGAAGAAGGTGTCAGCGCGCACGCTGTCGTTTTGATTGAACAGATTCCCTGAGGAGGAGTGCGAGAGGAGCTTTACGATCCGCTTTGACTTTCGTAGTGTCCCGGTTGTGCATCGCCATCAAAATGGACTTTGATTACCGCTGTATCCCGAAGTAAATCTACCTTGCCTATTTCGATGCGGATGATTTGGACGCCCGTGCGTTGCTGTAAATCCTTGATTAACTCATCGCGGCGACCTTCGCTGAGTAAATCTACTCGATCGTAGATGACAACTTTGGTGGCGACGTGCCGGATCGCCCACAGTCGATCCAAGGTGAATGTTATGGCCCAGACGGCCACGTTAGCTCCCACAATTAAGGGCCAACCAGCGGACCCCGGCGCCAACGCATTCAATACAGAAAGCGCAATGACAATGAAGAGGTACGTCATTTCCCGAATGGGAATCGCATCGGTGCGGTACCGAATGATGCCAAAGATGGCGAAGAGCCCTAAGGCAAAGGCTAAGTCAATTTCAACCCCGACAAGCAAATAGCAGAGCAAGAAAACGGCAGTCGAAACCAGAATGAACGAGAAAACATAATCTCTCCGTTTGGAGATAACATGATAAATACCCAAAACGATGAGTAAGCACGAAAAGAGGTTTCCAGCAAAAAAGAGCGCCAATTGTAGAGCGGTTTCAGTCATTTCAATGCAGTGTTTTTCGTAGACGTTCGATTTGTTTGAGAGTCGATCGGTACGTCCGGGCAGCCAGGTTTGGGTTCAAAAGTAATGTTCCTACAACATATTTGGACATACTCGTTCGACGGCCCAGCGGGGTGTGTTCAAATCGGTAAGCCTCCATTGCTTGCAAAAAAGGAGAGAATCGATTGATTTCCGCCTGTTTGACTTCCATGATGGCCAGCTCTCCGAGGCCTTCTTGGCTCGTTTCAGATTTAAAGAGGATATCCGTATCCAAGGTAATGCGTTCCTCGCGTTCATTGGATACCAGCGTAATGCGGTTGAATCCACACGTGATATGGGTCAGCTCAGGTCCCGGGTAACCGTAATTAAGACGAAGAAACTCGGCTTCACGTTCAGTCAGGGCAGCGCCATTGGATTCATTGACTTCGCGCTCTAAACGGGATTTAAGCGTCAGTCCTTGAACTGTTTTTTCTTTTACCTCCAAGAAGGACTTGGAATTGGAAGCATATTGCCTGATGCGCGCCTTGAATCGAATTTTTCGGCCCCGGGTGTGGGCATTCAGCGACGCGTAAGCAGGCGTCTCTATGAATCGATTTTGGTAAGCCGATTTCCGAAGTCCTTCCACCTCTAACACGCGGTAAAAATCTTTGCAATCCTCCAACAGGGAAGGAATCCAATTGCGCCGGATCAGGAATTTCTGATCCAGCCGGTTCATGAGCTTAGCTCCCTCTATTTCCTGAAGGGAAATGGGGTTCAGTTTGGAAAGGGTTTCTTGCAGGTTCAAGACTGTGCAAGTTAAGGATTTTGCGAGAAGGCAGAGCGGTGAATTCTGACGATTAAATCGTGTATGAATGACACGATACAATGAATTTGTGCCCCTTTCACATTCAACATGCGATTTTCGTCGGAAACTGGTGGCTATATTTGCACTTCTAGAACGTTTGGACGATGTCGACAAGCACACCAACTACCCGGCCTAAAGCCAATTTAAACGCAGGCAAAAAGCCCGCAGCGAAGGCGAACAAATTGGCGCATTCGAAAGCAGTATATCAGCGATGGTTTCGCGATATGTACTTGATGCGAAAGTTCGAAGAACGCTGTGGACAGCTATACATTCAACAGAAATTCGGTGGGTTTTGCCACTTGTACATTGGACAAGAAGCTGTTTTGGCGGGCATTTCTGAAGCCATACGCCCCACCGATCGAATGGTTACGGCTTACCGAGACCACGCGCACCCCTTGGTGCTTGGCACGGACCCCAAATTTGTGATGGCTGAGCTCTATGGTCGCAAGACGGGAACAAGCAAGGGCAAGGGAGGCTCAATGCACATGTTCGACAAGGAGCGCAACCTATTCGGAGGGCACGGCATTGTTGGCGGGCAGATCGGTCTGGGCGCGGGTATTGCTTTTGCGGACAAGTACCGAAAAGAGGACCATGTCACACTTTGTTTCTTTGGTGATGGTGCAGCGCGTCAAGGGATCTTGCACGAGACGTTTAATATGGCTATGACCTGGAAACTTCCTGTCATCTTCATCATCGAGAACAACAAGTATGCCATGGGTACGTCGGTAGAGCGCACCTCCAATGTAACCGACTTGGAAACCCTTGGTGCGAGCTATCGAATGCCTTCGGCGACCGTCGATGGAATGAGCCCCGAAGCGGTGCACGATGCCATCAAAGAAGCAGCGGAACGAGGAAGACGAGGTGATGGTCCAACATTATTGGATATCCAAACATACCGATACAAGGGCCATTCGATGTCCGATCCTCAGAAGTACAGAACGAAGGAGGAATTAGGGGAGTTCCAAGAAAAGGACCCCATCGAATATGTCCGCAATGTCCTGACCACTCAAGGTTGGAATACTCCAGAGGAGTTGAAGGCGGTTGAAAAAGAGGTGAAAGCGCAGGTCGAGGATTCCATAGAATTTGCGGAGAATAGTCCATACCCGGAAGCGAGTGAATTGTATGAGGATGTCTACATGACCGAAAATTATCCTTTCGTCAGGGATTAATAAATCACACGAACACGAAGAGCGATGGCAGAAATTGTCCGAATGCCCAAATTGAGTGACACCATGACCGAAGGGGTGGTGGCTTCTTGGTTGAAACAAGTGGGAGATGAAGTCGAAAATGGCGAGATTTTGGCAGAAATCGAAACCGACAAGGCGACGATGGAATTTGAATCCTTTTTTGACGGTGTATTGCTGCACATTGGTGTCGAACAAGGCGGAATGGCACCCGTGGACAGTTTACTGTGCATCTTAGGAGAAAAAGGGGAAGATATTTCTAAGATTTTGAAGGCAGCAGCCACGGCTGCAGCTGCAGAGGAAAAAGTTGCAGCTCCAGCGCCCGCTCCCGCACCCGTTGCGTCACCTGCTCCAGCACCTGCAGCAGTGTCGACGCCTGCTCCCGCTCCGATGGTCCCCGCTCCGATGGTCCCCGCTTCGAACGAGCGACTCAAAGCGTCTCCACTTGCAAAGAAACTCGCCGAAGAGCGAGGATTGAACCTTGCTCATATCCCTGGTTCGGGGGAGGCAGGCCGGGTGGTCAAACGCGATGTCGAGGCGTTTCAAGCGCAAGGTGGTCAGGTTTCGACACCCGGAATAGAGCGTTTCACTGAGGTGGGAGTGAGTCAAATGCGTAAAACAATTGCGCGGAGATTGTCCGAAAGCAAGTTCAGCGCACCGCACTTTTACTTGACCGTGAGCATTGATATGGAAGCGGCCATGGTGGCTCGTAAATCCATCAATGACGGTGGAGAGGTGAAAATCAGCTTCAATGACATGGTCGTGAAAGCAGCAGCTTTGGCGCTCAAAAAGCATCCCGTGGTGAACAGCAGTTGGTTGGAAGACCGCATTCGGTATAACGAACATGTGCACATCGGCGTGGCGGTGTCGGTAGATGAAGGTTTATTGGTTCCCGTAGTTCGGCATGCCGATGGGAAACGTATGTCGCAAATTGGCGCTGAAGTCAAGGAATTTGCTGGAAAGGCGCGCGAAAAGAAATTACAACCCAGCGATTGGGAAGGGAATACGTTCACCATTTCAAATTTGGGCATGTTTGGCATCGATGAGTTCACGGCGATCATCAATGCGCCTGACTCGTGCATTCTTGCTGTAGGAGGCATCAATGATGTGCCGGTAGTGAAAGGCGGTTCGGTTGTTCCAGGACACGTGATGAAAGTAACTTTGAGCTGCGACCACCGATCTGTTGACGGCGCATCAGGTGCTGCGTTCTTGCAGGATTTCAAGGCGTTTTTGGAGAACCCTGTGCGCATGTTGGCCAACGGATACTGAGTTTACACGAAAAGCATTCAAAAGGGCTGACCGCAGGTTGGCCCTTTTTGATTTAAGGGGTTGCAATTCCGTTGCAACAAGCCGACCTTCGACGTCCATCAGGTACCAAAGATCTCGTCCATGTCGGCCGAATTTGCAGACATTCCCATTGAATTTGTGAAAGGCATCGGGCCAAAGCGTGCCGAATGGCTGCGCGCGGAGCTGGCTGTGCATTCCGCGGGCGATTTATTAGAACATCTGCCTTTTAGGTATGAGGACCGGACGCATTTTGCTCGGGTTGCTGATCTCGCTTCCGATGCCGTTGCGGTCCAGTTGCGAGGGGTCATCACAGGATTGATTCAAGTGCCTGCCAAGCGAGGCTCGCGGCTGGTGGCAAAGTTTCAAGATGAGACCGGAACGTTGGACTTGGTGTGGTTTAAGGGTGCCAAGTGGATTGCATCTCAAATTCCGGTGCAACAAAAGGTGATCGTTTTTGGAAAACCCGCCAAATACCAAGGTCGCTGGAATATGCCCCATCCCGAGATCGAGTTGCAGGCGCATTTCGAGCAAAGAAAAGGCGGTGGATTGCAGCCGGTATATCGAACAACTGAAAAGTTGACTAGCCGGGGGTTGGCGTCTTCTGGGCTGGCCAAGGTGATCCGGACGTTGCTTTCGCACCCAGAGTTTGCGATGGGCGAATGCTTGCCTCAAACAGTGCTTAAAGAATTGCAATTTCCGAGTCGTGCAGAGGCGTTTCGCTCAGCACATGCGCCTGCTAATGTCGAAGAAGCTGAGCGCGGTAGAAAGCGATTGAAGTTTGAAGAGCTCCTGCTCCTTCAGCTGAAGCTCCTTCGGCAAAAGCGGGCTCAAACGCAGGATATTCCGGGGGTCCGTTTTGATCGGGTCGGTGATTTATTCAATGCGTATTATGCCAAATACATCCCGTTTGAATTGACCGAAGCCCAAAAACGAGTTATGCGGGAGATTCGCTCTGACCTCAATACGGGTTGGCACATGAACCGGCTCTTGCAAGGGGATGTTGGGAGCGGAAAAACCATGGTGGCCCTTTTGACTGCATTATTGGCCTTGGATAACGGATACCAAGCATGCGTCATGGCTCCCACGGAAATCTTGGCTAACCAGCACCTTATATCTTTCAGGGAATCACTCGAAGGCTTGCCGATCCGAATCGAATTGCTCACAGGATCTGTCAAAAAAGCGCAGCGCAAGCCCATCCTGGAAGGAGCTGCGTCGGGCGAAGTTCATATTTTGATTGGCACGCACGCCTTGATCGAGCCGGGCGTCGTGTTCCATCGCTTGGGCTTGGCCATCATCGATGAGCAGCACCGGTTCGGCGTTGCGCAGCGGAGCAAGCTATGGGCCAAGGCAAATCCAGCTCCCCATGTTTTGGTCATGACAGCGACTCCCATTCCTCGTACCCTAGCGATGACCGCTTATGGTGATTTGGATGTTAGCGTGATCGATGAGATGCCCCCGGGCCGGAAGGCCATCAAAACGGTTCATCGTACCGATGAAGCGCGGCTTTCCGTATTTCAGTTCATGGAGGACGAGGTAAAGCGCGGGCGCCAAATTTATGTTGTCTATCCTTTGATTGAGGAGAGTGCTACGTTGGACTACAAGGATTTAATGGACGGATACGAGAGCCTCTCCAGGCGATTCCCGTTACCCGAATATCGATTGGGCATCGTTCATGGACGGATGAAACCAGAGGACAAAGACATGGAGATGGCGCGTTTTGCCTCTGGAGTGAGCCAAATTTTGGTTGCGACGACCGTGATTGAAGTCGGAGTGAATGTCCCCAATGCTTCGGTGATGGTGATTGAAAGTGCCGAGCGTTTTGGTCTTGCACAATTGCACCAACTGCGTGGAAGAGTGGGACGAGGAGCGGAGCAGAGCTACTGCATCTTGATGACCGGAACGGAATTTTCCAAAGGTGGACGCACGCGGTTGGAAACCATGTGCCGAACAAACGACGGCTTTGAGTTGGCGGAGGTAGACATGGATCTGCGCGGGCCAGGCGACCTGATGGGTACCCAGCAATCAGGCATTCCAGACTTAAAAATGGCTGATTTGATGAGAGACCGTGAATTATTAACGACCGCACGTTACATCGGAAACCGTTTGCTGGAGGAAGATCCTGGACTCGAACAGCCGGAGCATGCTATCCTCAACGCTGCGTTGAAACGTGCCCAAAAAGGCCGGCCAAACTGGAGCCGAATTTCATGAACTTGCCTGCATGAACGGAAGGTCCATTGCGGTGGTGTTCGGCTTTTTTCTATTGGCCGGATTGAGTGCTTGGGGGCTGCTGTCAAAACGCGCCGCGGCGCCAGCAAAGGAAGACCCTACCGATTGGGCATCAGATGAATTTGATTTTTGGGAACAGCCAGCCCAGTGGCCGGAGGGTCTCGTCGCTGCTGATTCTTTGGTTGTATTGACCGCGTTTACACGAACGGAGGACTCTACCGTTATCTGGCACCTAGGTGTTGAACCTTTGACCGTGCCCGAAGGCTGCGCTGTTCAGGCATGGAGGGGCGGGTGGTTGATCGGCAACCGGATCGGCTCTTGGAAAGACCAACCGGGTGCAATGGCAGCGAAGTGGCACCCGCGACGGGATGGAATGACGCGGTTGCTGCGGTTGGATAACGGGGATATTCGGTCTTCCTACACTCCAAACTTCGACGATCCCCCCATGATCCATACGACTTGGGATGCTCCTGCTTCGGATGCGGGGCCGCGTGTGCATTTGCCTCTGGAATGGGCCGATTGGTTTCGTCGGATTCCGGAAGAAGTTCCGATTGAACACTTGGCTATTGGAGCGTATCCATTGGAGCGAATGCCCGCTCGGGATTCGCTTACGTGGATTGCGCAATCCGTTTGGCTGGAGTTGACTCTTCGCGACGGAACATGTCTGCAAGCGTTCGGGGGAGTGGATTCTACGGAGGCGGTGACGCGAGGGGGGTCCTGGGCTGACGGTGTGTGGTATCGGTCTACTTCCGGTTCAGGAACACCTTGGGAAGCGCTTCCCAAATGCCCTGATCGGGCATCGGAATTGCAGGAAAAGGAAGGTGTTAACTTTGATTTTGCCGTTATGACCCCTGCTGAAAACAGTCGGGCGGAGCATTTATCGGACAACCGATTAATTTGGCACGTTGAGCGAGGAAGTGTTCGCGCGTCTGACGGGGTTGAGGTGCATTCGGAAAACTCCAATGCTGAACCACTGGATGCAAGACGTAATTTACTCGGAATAGCCCGAAATCACCGCACGGGTGAGTCAATGGATTTGGTTTGGGAAGGGCAGCATGTCATCGCTATCACGGATGGAAAACCGGTTTGGGAATGGTCAGTTGAAACGGATGTGGCTCCCCAAATTTGGGAGTTGGATCTGTATCGAAATGGCAAATTTCAAGTGGCCATTGGGGCTGGGAAGCAATTCGATGTGGTGGATGTATTGGGACGTCAGGTGCGGGGTTTTCCAAAAAGCTGGTCGAATGGGTTTTCCGCCTTTGCCGTGTTTGACTACGACCGCAACCGGCAATACAGGATTTTATTGGCCACGCCAAGTGGCGAGTTGTTTAATTTCAGAAAGGAGGGAGAACGCACACCCGGATGGAAATTCAAAGCCCAATCTGGTCGGCATATCGTGACCCTTTCGCACCTCCGCGTGGGACCCAAAGACTACATTTTTGCTGGGCAAAATGATGGTTCAATGCGATTTTTGAAGCGGACAGGAGAAGACCGGTTTCAGTCTGAGGTGGTCTTGCCTATTGCACAAACGCCAGCATTTCGATTGGGCAAGGACATTGAATCTTCCACCGTTCTATACATCGATAAGGATGGTTGGCTCCAGGAGCAGGTATTGGGAACGGAAGAGTTTACTGGTTTGAGCCGCATGACCCGAGGACGCTCGGTGCAGGTCGCCGACCTCACAGGAGATGGAATTCCTGAAGTTGTCGTACAAACGGATGAGGGGGAAGAATGGTGGGACGCGCGCAATCAGCGTATTCAAATTCAGTCAGTCACGGAGAATTGATCGGCTTATTACGATTTTTTGAACCTCGCTCGTGCCTTCGTATATCTGGGTGATTTTCGCGTCGCGCATCAATCGCTCCACATGGTATTCTTTCACAAACCCATAGCCCCCGTGTACTTGGACGGCTTCTACCGTCTGTTTCATAGCGACGTCCGAGGCGTAGAGCTTTGCCATGCTTGATGCCAAATCGTAATCTTCTCCGGCGTCCTTGAGTGCCGCAGCCTTGAGAACCATCAGACGAGCGGCTTCAATTTGCGTGGCCATATCGGCCAGTTTAAAAGCAATCGCTTGGTGCTGATTGATGGTTTTGCCAAACGCCTTCCGCTCTTTAGAATAAGCCAAGGCCAATTCGTACGCGCCAGAAGCAATCCCCAAGGCTTGCGCTGCAATTCCAATGCGTCCACCTGCGAGGGTTTTCATGGCGAATTTGAAACCAAATCCGTCTTCACCGATGCGGTTCTCTTTGGGGACTTTTACGTCTTGGAACATCAACGTGTGGGTGTCCGATCCACGGATGCCCATTTTATCTTCTTTCGCTCCAACGATGAATCCATCCATGCCGCGCTCGACAATCAGCGCATTGATGCCGTGGTGGCCTTTGTCCGCGTCTGTTTGTGCAATGACTAAATACGTGCTGGCGCTGCTGCCATTCGTAATCCAATTTTTGGTGCCATTCAAGAGATAATAATCCCCGCAATCCACTGCAGTTGTCGCTTGAGAGGTTGCATCCGATCCAGCTTCAGGTTCGCTCAGGCAGAACGCTCCAATTTTTGCTCCAGACGCCAGAGGTTTTAAAAACTTCTCCTTTTGATCTTCCGAGCCATATGCCTGCAGTCCGTAACAAACCAATGAGTTGTTGACACTCATGCAGACGCTCACGGACGCATCCACCTTGCTGATTTCCTCCATGGCCAGCACATAACTAACGGTATCCATTCCACTGCCTCCAAACTGCTCATCGACCATCATGCCCATGAATCCCAATTCACCCAATTGCTGAATTTCTTTTGTAGCGAATCGCTGGGCATTGTCGCGCTCGATTACGGTGGGCTTCAGCACGTTTTGGGCGAAGTCACGCGCTGCGTCACGCACTGCGATTTGTTCTTCAGTCAGTTCAAGGTTCATTTCCTGGATGCTTTTGGAGAAATTGCTCCATATTGTACAGCAAAGATAGGAAGTCTCGGACCGTTCGATATGCAACTGAAAACCACAGCCTTTAGCTCTCAAGTGCCCAAAAAGACCTTTCGCGTTTTGGGCATGATGAGCGGCACGTCCATGGACGCCCTTGATTTAGTGACCTCAGAATTCTCGTGGGCTCAGGATTCGGAGGGATGGTCGGGTCAAATCATCGAGGGAACAGAGATCCCCTTGGGGAGCCACTGGCCCAAGCGGTTTGCGCAATTGGAGGAAGGTTCAGCGATTGATTGGTTTGAATGCGAGCGCGACTGGACTCGATGGTGTGCGAATGCGATTAGAGAAGTGGTGGATTTGAGTGAGGTGGATTTAATTGTATTCTCAGGGCAGACGATCTTCCATCGTCCGGAGCAAGGTTGGACAGGGCAGCTGGGAAGCGGTGCGGAATTGTTTGCTTTGCTCGGGGCTTCTGTTCCTGTGGTGAGTGATTTGCGCAGTGCGGATGTGGCATTGGGCGGCCAAGGGGCCCCACTCGTTCCAGTTGCTGACGCGCTACTTTTTAGCACATACGAAGCGTGTTTGAACCTGGGAGGGTTTGCCAATATTAGCCTAGAGCAAGCAGGACATAGAAGGGCGTGGGATGTGGGTCCTTGCAATTTGGTGCTCAATGCACTGGCCCAACGTGAAGACCTTGAATTTGATTTTGGTGGTCAACTGGCTAGAAGCGGACAGATCATCCCTGGCTTGTGCGCGGCATGGAGCCAATTGCCCTACCACGGCATGCAATTTCCTAAGAGCTTGGGGGTTGAATGGCTGCACCAATCATTTTGGCCGATCTTGGCTGATGCCGAGCAACACGGCATGCTCGATACGCGGGACTTGTTGGCGACGGCAACGGCTTATATCGCTTCGGAAATCCGTTCGGATGCCGCAGGAAGACGCACCCTCATTACGGGTGGTGGGGCGTTCAACGATTACTTGCTGCATGCCCTGACCATGCCGGAGACCCGAGAAGTGCGATTTGCTCCAGTGGATGCGGCGGTCCCATCAGAAGATTTAATCAAAGGCAAAGAAGCCCACGCTTTTGGTTTCTTAGGCTTGATCCGGTGGTTGGGTGATCGCAATGTTTGGTCCTCTGTGACAGGCTGCAGTGTGTCGCATTTGGGGGGTGCATTGTGGGGGAAGAACGCTGTATCTTCGCCCTCGCCAAACGCAATGTAATGACCATGAAAGAACTGCTCAAGGCCTACGAAAATCGACCCCCAGAAATTGTCTTTGAATGGCAAGATACCGAAACCGATGCACGGGGATGGGTGGTCATCAATTCACTCCGCGGGGGAGCTGCAGGAGGGGGGACCCGGATGCATCCAGCGCTCGATCGGAGGGAAGTAGAGAGTTTGGCAAAAACCATGGAAATCAAATTTTCAGTGAGCGGTCCCCAAATTGGTGGCGCCAAGTCTGGAATTGCGTTTGATCCCAATGATCCTCGAAAGGAGGGCGTGCTGAAGCGATGGTTTGCGGCAGTTACTCCGCTTTTGAAAAACTATTACGGAACAGGGGGAGACATGAACGTGGATGAAATCCATGAGGTCATTCCCATCACAGAAGACTGTGGTATTTGGCATCCACAAGAGGGCGTATTTAATGGCCATTTCAAAGCAAAGAATACGGAGAAGGTCAAGCGGATTGGGCACCTGAGGCAGGGTGTTTCACAAATGGTGGAAGATCGCAGTTACACTCCGGATGCCAGCCAAAAATACCGAGTAGCTGATTTGATTACAGGGTATGGTGTCTCTGAATCGGTACGGCATTACTATGACGTGTACGGAGGCAACATCGAAGGCAAGCGGATCATCGTCCAAGGCTGGGGAAATGTGGGCGCTGCTGCGGCATATTTCTTATCGAAGTCAGGTGCGGTCATCGTAGGCATTGTCGACCGTGCGGGAGGGCTAATTGTACCGCAAGGCCTATCTCCAGAGGAGGTGGCGCATCTCTTTGAAACAAAAGATGGCAACAGCTTGAATGCTCCGAACATGTTGAGCTTCGAAGAAGTGAACGCCCGAATTTGGGATGTGCCAGCGGATGTGTTCTTGCCATGTGCGGCATCTCGTTTGGTCACCCAAGATCAGTTGAATCGAATGGTGGGTGCTGGGGTGCAAGTCATCTCCAGCGGTGCCAATGTTCCATTTGCCGATCAAGAAATATTTTACGGTCAGGTTGCTGAATCTGCAGACTTGGAGCTTGCGGTCATTCCTGATTTTATTGCAAACTGCGGCATGGCAAGGGTTTTTGCATATCTGATGAGCGATGCCGATGTGGACATGACCGATGCGGCCATTTTCCGTGATACATCGGAGACCATTCTAAAGGCCCTGGTCGAAACACATGGGCGGAACCCAGGACGCACGGGGCTGGCAGCTACAGCGTTTGAGATCGCATTGGAAAAACTAATGAAGACCAAAGGAAATTAACGACCGCGCTCTTTTTCACCGCGAGCGGTGTTGTAATTTGTGCGCTCAATACTCCCAAGCTAATGGAAATTCTTGTTCTCGTAATTTTTGTTGTTGGCTATCTGTTCATCGCACTGGAACATACGTTCCAGATTGATAAAGCGGCTAGCGCTCTGCTAACGGGGACCATCTGTTGGGGACTTTTTGTCACGGGTGTGCATGAAGTTCCGGCGCACTTGGCAGCGGAATTTGAGGCATTCAAGGAGGGGCTTATTGGAGCATCTCCTCAAGCATTACACTACTTTTTGGAGCACCGTTTGCTTCACCACATGGAGGATATTTCCTCTATTTTGTTCTTTCTGCTAGGGGCTATGACCATTGTTGAATTGGTGGATGCTCATGAGGGTTTTTCGGTCATCACAGATAGGATAAAAACAACCAAAAAGGTACGGTTGGTTTGGATTTTGAGTGTTTTGACGTTCTTCTTTTCGGCTGTTTTGGACAATTTGACGACCTCTATTGTGATGGTTTCGTTGCTTCGAAAATTGATTGATGACAAGGAAACTCGGTGGCTTTTTGCGGGAGTCGTCATCATTGCGGCCAATGCAGGTGGGGCATGGTCGCCCATTGGAGACATCACCACGACCATGTTGTGGATAGGAAATCAACTCACGTCGGATGTGATCATCCTCAACCTGTTTATTCCCTCGCTTGTTTGCTTGCTCGTGCCACTGGGAATTCTCAGTATGACGCTGAAAGGGGATGTTCGGCGACCCGATGCCATCAAAGACTACAAGGACCCCACGACATCTGGTGAGCGCAAGTTGGTGTTTGCTATGGGGGTGGCTGGATTGTTATTTGTTCCGATCTTCAAGACCGTGACCCACCTGCCGCCGTTCATGGGGATGATGCTGTCATTGGGTATGATGTGGGTGGTGACTGAGGTGATTCACCGCAGCAAAAATCACGAGGAAAGAGATCACTTATCGGTCATCGGGGTGTTGCGTAAGATTGATTCAGCCTCGGTATTGTTCTTTTTGGGCATCCTGTTGGCCGTCGCCTCCCTGCAAGAAATTGGTCATCTGATCACGGCTGCATCGTGGTTGCGAGACACCATGAGCAATGTCTACGCAATCAATGTAACCATTGGGTTCCTGTCTGCCATCGTTGACAACGTGCCTCTGGTTGCCGCCTCCATGGGCATGTACGATTTGGCTCCAGCGGGGAGCGAAGGATGGGATGGCTATTTCGTCCAAAATGGAATATTCTGGCAATTCCTCGCTTACTGCGCGGGGACTGGTGGGTCCGCTTTGATCATCGGTTCTGCTGCGGGTGTTGCCGTGATGGGATTGGAACGCATTGATTTTGTCTGGTACCTCAAGAAAATAAGCCTTTTGGCCATCGCCGGCTACCTTGCCGGTGCCGGTACCTATTGGTTGATGTTCCATTAAAAACACCTCCGGCGTCACCGCACTGGAGGGGGAGGTTGTGAACGAAACACCGTCGAAAATTGATTCTTTTTGGGGAATCACTGTCCAATAATTGAAGGAACTTACTCGTTTGAACAAAGGCATTTGAACGAGATTTCCTCATGAAGACATTTATGTTATTACAGTCCTTGACTACGGGCAATACGGTGGCTGAATCAGTTGAGCCGATTCAGGAAGTGGAAGTGAGTATTCTGGACCTCATCCTCGAAGGATCAAGTGGAATCGGCGGCGGCGCGGTCATGATTTCATTGGCGCTGATGAGTCTCGCGGCAATTTATTTGTTTTTCGAGCGCACGATGGCGATTCGAAAGGCTGAGAAGGTGTCGCCGGATTTCATGGACAAAATTCGAGACTACATCGGCCAAGGGAGTTTTGACAGTGCGCGTAATCTGTGCCAAGAGTCGAATACGCCCATGGCTCGGATGCTCGACAAAGGCATCAGCCGGATTGGCAAGGACCTGAAGGACATCAGCGTTTCGATCGAAAACATTGGAAAGCTGGAGATCTACAACCTTGAAAAAAACCTCAGTTCCTTGGGTACCATCGCCAGTGCAGCTCCTATGTTGGGCTTTTTGGGAACGGTATTGGGAATGGTCCAAGTGTTCATGGACATGGAACAAGTGGGAACCGTCAGCGTTGAGCACATTTCATCGGGAACCAAGCAGGCCATGATCACTACGATTGCGGGATTGGTGGTCGGGATAATAGCCTATATGGCCTACAATAATCTGGTCAGTAAAGTGTCGAAGGTCATTCATAAAATGGAATCAACTACCATTGAGTTCATTGACATCCTCGAAGAGCCAGTGGCATGAATTTAGGTCAGCGGAATAAAATCAATGTGTCCGGCAACATGTCGTCCATGACGGACTTGGTGTTTTTGTTGCTCATCTTCTTCATCATTCTCTCGACTTTGGTGAGCAACGGAGTAAATGTTGAATTACCCAAAGCCAAGGGAACGACGTCCGTGACGTCAAAAATGACCCTGAGTATCAAGCCAGACGGCAGTTATCACCTCAACGGTGGACAAGTTGCATACGAAGATTTGGAGTCCTTGCTTCGGATCCGAATGGAGGGCGCTTCAGAGCCGGTACTGTATTTGCAAGTAGATGAGTCCGTTCCTACCGGAAAGACCGTGGAGGTGATCGGCATGGCGAAGGCCAATGAATGGAAGGTTATGCTCGGTGCAACGCCCAAGAACTGACGAACAGAAGTACATGCAAGCTGCATTGGAACAACGCCGACGAGAAATCGAGAAAAAGGACCGTATCAAGGCGGGGGCCTTGGCATTCCTGTCTTTTTCAGTGGTCGTTGTGGCGTGCTTTTTTTTGGTTGCGTTCACCAAGTCCATTCCACCCCCGGGTGAGCAATATGTCGCTGTGGGATTTGCAGACCTTGGAGATGTGGAGAACGCTGCGGGAGATGTGGAGTCTGAGGTGCCATCAGAAACAGTAGAAGAGGTCATACAGCCGGAGATCGCTCAAAGTGAAGCCATCGCAACTCCAGTGGAAGAAGAGGTGGTTACCCAATCCGAATCGGAGGTGGCGGTGCCATCTAACCCCGACCCCATCGAATCAAGCGAACCAGAGCCAGAACCGGAGCGACAAGTGAACCCCTTGCTTACCAATGCGTTATCCAGCTTATCACAGAGCGGAGGAGGAGGTTCAGAAGGGGAGAGCGATGCAGGAACGGGAAACGAGGGCGCAGACGATGCGAAGATTGATGGCCGAGGGTTAGTTAGTGGAGATGACGGTGACAACGTACTCGACGGCGGAACAATCGTCGGAAGGCCGATTCAAAGCGAAACTCCTCATGAAGAAGGTGTGGTGCGAGTGAAGATTTTGGTGGACAAATATGGCAAAGTGATTTCTGCGACATACGTTCCGGGATCTGGATCCACTACGGCCGACACGGAGTTAATCGCCATGGCGTGTCGCGCCGCGAAAACATCAACCTGGACGGAAAATTTAGCCAAGCCCGTGCGGTCTGGTTTCGTGACCATTCGATTTGAATTGGAGTGACGTACAGCGAAGCTACCGATTGGTTGTTTGGCCAATTGCCCATGTACCAGCGCCAGGGCGCAGCGGCATATAAGGCGAATTTGAACGGGACGTTTGAAGTGCTCGAAAAACTAGGGCGTCCAGACCTTCAGCTGCCCCATGTCATTCATGTCGCAGGAACCAATGGCAAGGGGTCCGTTTGTACTGCAATCGCGGAAGCTTTGAGTAGTCAAGGGCAGCGCGTAGGATTGTTTACCTCGCCTCATTTAGTGGATTATCGCGAACGGATGCGGGTCAATGGGATCATGCCAGATAAAGATTGGATTGCACATTTCGTGGGGGCGCATCAGCATTTGTTTGCCGAACAAGAAATCCAGCCCTCTTTTTTTGAGTGGACCTTTGGCATGGCCCTCTGCTGGTTTGTGGAGTCTCAGGTGGATGCCGTGGTATTGGAAACAGGGATGGGCGGACGATTGGACAGCACCAACATATTTCGTTCACCCTTATTGACGGTTATTACGAATGTGGGGTTGGATCACCAGCAGTTTTTGGGGGCTGACATCCGGTCCATTGCGCGAGAAAAAGCGGGAATTGTCAAAGAGGGGGTGCCGGTGGTCATGGGGCGGATGCGGCCAGAAGCTCAATCCGTGGTGCTTGCTGCCGCTAGTCGCATGGGGTCAGAAACCCACTATGCAGAAGTAAGTCAATCGCTCAACACGGTACTGGAGGGGCCGCATTGGCCCGAAAATCGTGCAACGGCACATAAAGCCCTCGAAGTATTGGCATCGCTTCCTTTTGGGAAAGGCTTGAGCATCCCTCCGATGGAGACCCTATCGAAGGCCTCGCATCGGGGACGTTGGCAGTGGTTGAATGCACAGGCTTGTGCAGGACGCGTGCTGGTAGATTGTGCCCACAACTTGGATGGGTTGGAACGAACATTGGATGCCTTAGATGGGATGTCATTTGCTGGGTGGCATGTCGTCATTGGAGCAGTAGCAGACAAAGACTTAACCGAGCTTTTGTCGCGACTTCGTGAAGAGTCACAATATTATTTTTGTGCTGCAGATATCCCTCGTGCATTGCCCGCCCAACAATTGGCTGAGGCAGCTGAAAACTTTGGGTTGAAGGGATTGGCCTATCCTTCTGTCGACCAGGCCTTCAAAGCAGCGTGCGAGACCGCCACCGATGAGGAACTGGTGCTGGTGCTGGGGAGCATTTTCGTCGTAGCCGAAGTCTTGGTCAACGAAGCATGATGGACGCAGGCGGGGGTATTTAAAAGAGTGGCTTCCCGGTCATTTCATCGGGCTGGGCGACCTGCATCAACTGAAGAATGGTGGGAGCGACATCTGCAAGAATGCCATCCTTGACCTCGGTCACTTTTGGTGAAAGGACTACCACGGGAACCGGATTGGTCGTGTGGGCTGTGTGCGGTGAACCGTCGATGTGTCGGGCGTAATCGGCATTGCCATGATCGGCTATAATGACAAATTGATACCCCTGGTTTAGTCCCTGTTCAACGACCCTCTTTAAGCAGTGGTCTGTGATTTCCACGGCCTTTACAATGGCATCGAATACACCGGTATGGCCCACCATGTCTGGATTGGCAAAGTTCAGGCAAATAAAGTCAGGAGCTTCGTCTTTTGCTCCGGCCATTTCGTCTACAATCAGGTCGACAATTACGTTTGCAGACATTTCCGGCTGTAAATCGTACGTAGGCACTTTAGGACTGTGGGCCATGAGCCTTCGTTCCCCCGGGAATGGAATTTCTCTGCCTCCGCTGAAGAAGAAGGTCACGTGCGGATACTTTTCTGTTTCAGCAATGCGGACTTGTGTTCGCCCCGCAGCTGAAACGACCTCTCCAATCGTCTTTTGGATGTTGGGTTTGTCATAAATCACGTGAACTCCTTTGAAGGTTTCATCGTAATTCGTCATGGTGACATAATGCAAATCGAGGGGCACCAAGTCAAATTCCGGTTGGGGTGATTGGGTAAGTGCAGAGGTTATTTCTCGGCACCGGTCCGTTCTAAAGTTAAAGCAAATGACCACATCTCCCGGTTGGATCCTTCCCCCCTCACCAACAATAAACGGTTGGATGAATTCATCTGTAGTTCCTTCCGCATAATTTGCTTCGATGCCTTCTGCAGCGGAATTGTAACGGGTTCCTTCCCCTTTGACTAGTGTGGCGTAGGTTCGAGCGATGCGCTCCCAGCGGTTGTCCCGGTCCATCGCATAGTATCGTCCGTGAACGGATGCGATGCGACCTCCGGTGCGCTTGAGGACCGGTTCGAGTTCCGATAGGTAGGTCGTGGCCATTTGGGGAGAGGTGTCTCGGCCATCCGTAAAGGCGTGAACAACAAATTCAGGAATATCAGCTTCAGATGCAGCCTCACACAATGCATTGAGATGCGCTTGTTGGGAGTGTACTCCCCCTTGTGAAACCAGTCCCATGAAATGGAGGCGGCATCCGCTTTCTTTCACGTGAGCAAAAGCCTCCTGAACCGCAGGTTCCTGGGCGAAGGTGCCTGCCTCCACTGCGCGATTGATACGCAAGAGATCTTGGAACACGATTCGGCCCGCACCGATGTTCATGTGCCCCACTTCGCTGTTGCCCATTTGTCCTATCGGCAGACCGACATGCTCGCCGTCGGTGCGCAACGTTGCGTGGGGCTGCTCGGCCAATAGCCGATCCATGAAGGGAGTTTGAGCTGCGTCGATGGCGTTGGTGCTATCCTGTGTTCCAATGCCCCATCCATCCAGGATGATGAGCGCACAGCGTGAAGAATGTCGGGTCATGTGTTCAATGGAATCTGTGTGGTGATGAGGCACCCTCCCCGCTGACTGTCCTTCAGGGTGAGGGTTCCGCCGTGCATTCGAATAATTTGATGGGCTAAGTACAGCCCAAGACCGGTTCCCGAAGTATCAGAATTGGGAATGCGTTCGAATTTTTTGAGCACGGTTTCGCGCTGATTTTCGGGAATGCCAGCACCCCCATCGTCGAATGTGCAAACGAGCACTTCATCAGATTGCTGCAGCCGAATGTACAGGGGTTCATCCGAGGGGCTGTATTTGAGCGCATTCTCCACCAAATTGCCCCAGGCCAAGACAAGCGCGTCTTCGTCACCTCGCACCAGGCCCAGCGCCTCGTCGGGTTGCCTAACTTCGATGATCCGGTTTTGAAACGGTCCAATCCGATGCCGCGCGATGACATCCTTGATGGCTGTCTCCGCATCGAAAGAGGCGAGGGTCATTTCTTTTCCAGAAATAAGCCGGTTGTTTTGAAGGATGTTCTCGACGCGTTGTTCTAACCGGTGCAATCCCGCTGTAGCGTCTTGTAAGAGCTCAGCTTTGGTTGCTGCATCCCATTCATGTTTCTTGAGCGAGTCAATGGCCAATTGAGTTCCGGCAATGGGTGTTTTCAGTTCATGGGTAACGGCCAATAGAAAATGCCGTTCTTTTTCGGCCCGCGCATGTTCCCGCTGCAGGCCGCGCCAGATAACGAGAAAGCCCCATGTTAGTAGCGCTAGGAAGACCGCGCCCTCTCCAAGAATCATTCCGCTTGCCCGGGACGTGGCTTCTGCGCGTTCGAGGGATTGGATTGTTTGGTTTTGACGAATCAACAGCCATGCCCACCAACTGAACTGGAGGAGAATGTACGCTCCGAGCAGCCCTGTGAGCCAAGGCCGTTTTTCCGGTCCTACCCTGATTTTCCACATGGGTCAAAATTAGGCAAGGACGAGCACATGCCGATGCCCATTCATCAGAATCGGATGGCTTTCATTTCGCGTTTTAGGTTGGGATTCCGCGTGAGCAACCCCCACTCAAAAAAATCAACGCACAAGGTCCATTCGGGCTGATTGCATATCTCTTTCCAGGCGGATTCCATGTCACTTGACCAATGAATGTCATCGCATACGATGGCGCCGGACGGGGAAAGGAAATCACGGCATTGATCGATGTAAGAACGAAGGGCTTTTCCTCTGTGGTTGCCATCGATGAAAATCAGATCAAACCCGTCACTGGCGTTCAATGCTGGTTTGAGGGTTTCATCGAATGGACCTTCGAGGATTGCAATGTTGTTGATGTTGAGTTCACGCCAAGTTCTCTGAGCAGCGGCAGCGACCGTTGGATTTCCTTCGAGTGTGCATACCTGCTCACAATGTGCCGCGATGTACGCGGTCGTGATTCCAAGGGATGTGCCCATTTCGAGAACCGCGGTGGCTTGGAGGTGCTTCGTGAGTGCTGCCAGGGCCCTGGCGTGCTTCGGGCGCTTTAGGGAGCGTCGAGCAATGGCAGAGATGGTTTGAATATTGCCAGTCGATCCGGCGCCGTAGTCGACACGCGGAACCTCGAGGCGATTTGCTTTCAAGGCCGTTCTGCAAGCCTCGATGTCAGCGTTATGAAATTCAGGATCACGCATGGCCACTAATAAGTCAAACAGCCAAGGACTGTGAATCGACTGCCAACTCACCGACTGCATGAGCCATTTCCAGAACGAGGAAACCCGTTGTGCCGTTCCTTTTTTCACTGCACCAAAAGTAGTGCGTTGAATCTGTGAATTTTGAATTATCTTTGACGCCCCGAAAGGGCGATTAGCTCAGTTGGTTTAGAGCACCTCGTTTACACCGAGGGGGTCGGGAGTTCGAGTCTCTCATCGCCCACCAAAGCGGAATTCATCTCATCTTGAGATTGGTTCCGCTTTTTTATTATCGCAAATCTCTGTGGGTTTTGAGCAAGCACAAATAACAAAGGTGTCCCACTCAATCAAAATAAGGAGTGGCTTTCTCATGGATGAAGTATGGAATGTTGCATACTGCTTTATCTTTCCCATAAATTCAACATCATGAAAAATATTTTTTATCTGACTATTGCTTGCTTAGCTCTTTCCTCTTGTTCAAATATGCAGACTGATGCAGAGAAGGCATGCGACTTTACTACAGAAATAATTGAAATGATGCCTCAAATAATGCAATTGAGTATGAAGGCAGGTTTTGGAGAGGAGGACTCAAAAAAAGAAGCACAAAAAGAACTTGATGAGCTGCAGGTAAGGTTTGAAAAGATGGGTGAGGAGTTGGCTAGTATCAGTGGAAAATATGATGAAGAGGAATGGAAAGCCTATTTGTTAGAAAACTGCGAAGGCGCAAAAGAATTGTTAGAAATGGGTGAAGCGCTTCAGAACATTGGAGAATGATTTGATGAAACCATTCAGCAATTGAATTTAAATGCTCCTTGAAGTTCATGCGCAAAGATTGTAAGCCCGCTCATCCGAGTGGGCTTTTTCTTGCTTTCAGTTCGATGCCGGTTCCTCAAAGGGAAGTTTCAAAACCATGCTTTGGCGAAACGAACGAGATGATGGTGTCGCGTCGTTGAGCTAGAATGATTCGATTCGCTTTGGAAATATCGAAGGTTTCGGAGATTGGAATGCTATCCAAATGCCCGTTGTTCCCAAAGCCCTCGGGGCACTCTTCGAGGGCGTATTGGCAGGTTGCTGTGCCTTCTTTGAGGTTGATTTCCCATTCGATTTTCTCGTCACACAATGAGCCCCAATACGATTGATGATTGATCAAGACGAAGTCAACGCCGTCATAGCCGTAGGTGTCCTGCATCCACCATCGCCAGTTGCTTCCGCCGTAATGCGAGATGTGAAGCTCTTTGTCATGGATGCCTAAACCTTCAAAGGGATCTCCCATGATGCCACCTTCTTCGCTGTTCAAAATGGGGGATGCAGAGGATTTCAAGAGGATCCACCGTCCTTCCTGCTTCTCGAAAATGACCACCAAACGTTCTCGGGCGTCCTCGATGATGACAGGAGTTTCAATGGCTGCGACGAATTCATCCAAGCCATCACCGTTGAGATCTCCTAGGTCGTACTCCAGCACATCAATGGAAGTTGCACCGATTTGAGCACGGATGTTATCTGCAGAGGGACCCGCTGAAATCAGTTCGAGGTGGGTGGGCAATCTCTGGGCAAAGCAACATGGAGAGATGAATAGAAGTCCCCAAATGAAGCAGCAGAAGGAGTACAGTGAGAACTTCATCGGCGCTTTCGCGTGATGGTCAGCGGACCATAGAAATCTTCACCGTCCGAACGTCTCAAGATGTAATAATACGTCCCATCCGAAACCGGCTCGGTGTTGATTCGTCCATCCCAAGCCCCTCCGTAATCCGTGCTTTGGAAAATTAGGTTGCCCCATCGGTTGTAGATCTCCAGTCCTGAATTTGGAAACCCTTCGATTCCAGGAATGCGGAAGTAATCGTTGGTGCCGTCGTTATTGGGTGAAAAGACGTTGGGAATTTCGGTGTCGCAGGCAATGACGGAGACATTCAAAATGGCCTCCGAACCACACAAATCAATGACCCAAACATCCATGTCTCCTTGGGTTAGACCCGCTTGAAAACTGCCAGAAGGCTCAAGGAAAGTGACCAAGGTATCGTGTGGGTCGATGTCCGGAGCATCCGAATAGTCAATCAAGACAAATGCGGAATCTTGGGGCATCCCATTTTCATCGTAGTTGGAGTACTGCCAGGTATAAAAATTGTATTGGCCCACCCAATTGCCTGCAAAATTCTCCTCGCCGGTGCCGCCGACTAAGCTCAAATTGCCTTGAATGCCCAAACAAACTTCGGGATTGTTTCCAACGATGGGCTCATAGACGGGATATGTCACTTCGACCTCTAAATCATTTTCAATGCCACAAGCGTCGGTCACGGTCACGGTCACGAGTTGTGATTCATCGAAATTGACAGTCTCAGTCGCCTCCTCTCCACCGGTGGACCAGTGGTAAAAGAAGGGTCCATCTTCGTTGCTAATAACCGTTTCCAATAGGACGTCGTCACCGGCGCACAGTGGATCCGTGACTTGTTGTGCGTAAGCAACCAGCTCAGTGGGCATGTTGTACATAATGGTGGCGGATTGCTCATTACCGCAAATGTCAGAAACGGTTACTTGAGCCCCCCCATCTTCATTTGTTTGGAGCACATTGACGGAGAGGGTGTCGCTGGGGCCGGTACTCCACTCGTAGGTAAAAGGTCCGAACCCTCCAATGGGTTCGACCTCCAAAATGGCTTCGCCATTGCAAATTCCTACGGGTGTTTCGTACTCCAATACAGCCGGCTCGAAATCCTCGATAACGAGTGTTGCTGATCGCAGGACGGAATCTCCGCATAGATTGATGTAGAGGTATTCAATGGTCACCGTTTCGGGACCTTCAACTTCCGCGTCTGGGATGACAATCAATGGGATTTCGTACGAGAACTCACCTACCTCCATGATGACTTCTGGATCAATGGCTTCATAGTCTACCCCATTGGTGGCGGTCCCAGAAATGTTGACATTCAACGTGTCAATGTAGCTAGCGACAGGGCGAACGACTTCAAAAATCGCATCGTTACAGGACTCAACGACGGTGGTATCTCCGCCAAATATTTGATTTCCAGAGATGGATGCTGTTGCAACGATGTCGAAAGCATTGGAGGAAAAAGAACCGCCCTCAATGAATACCGCACTGTCAAAAGCGGTGTCTCCAGCGTCGGCAATGGCGATTTTGATGTGGTATGTTTGTCCACATTCCACGGATGCTTCCGCTTTTAAGACAACCGTAAACCCATCCAATTGCGTCGCATTGGCATCGCTATTGGTTGCATTGTCGATGTAATATTGCGTGTTTTCGGTCCAATTCGGATCGACTTGGGCACAATTGCTGGCAATTCCTGCTGATCCGACAGAACCGTTATTGACTGAATTGATGGTGACCGGGGTGCCATCCGTTTCCGGTATAATCGCCAGGTTGATGGCGTTGTTGCTGTAGGCACCATTGATGCCGGGGCCGCTTAAGAAAAAACCAAACGCATCGTTCACAGATCCGCAGACGTACTCATTGTATTCGTCGCTGCCAAAACTGTAACTGAAACTGAGGGAGTCACCGGTGGGTATGAAGTCGAATTCGAGTACCGCCGCATCATTGGTATTAAAGGTGGATAATTGATCCAAATCAGGGTCATTCACGCCAAAGTTTCCTCCTCCGGTCGTTGAACTTCCGGAGTTGTTGGGGCCGATAACGTTGCTGCAACTGCCCGTTGCCAGGATCATCCCGTCTTCGATTAAGATGTTTGAGTTGTTCGCATCAAATGATCCGATTTGGTCCAAATCGCCTGAAAAGGTGATGTTGAATATTTCCACACCTTCACCAAGGAGGATGGTCGTTACGACTTCCTCTGCGGTCAGGCTTTCATCTACAATGACTTGCGATTGACCTAGGACTGAGCAGGAGATGAATGCGATTAGCGCAATCGACGTTTGGAAGATGGTACGAAATGAATTCATGTGTTTAGTCGCCTGAGATAGGTAAACATACGCATCAAACCCCACTGCGGTTTTAATGATTTAAACAAATACGAACAGGGCTCCTTGCATTTCCAGCTTTACCTTTGCTGATGTGAAAACGCTCATTTCCATCCAAGGGTTGCGCAAGACTTATCAAATCGGGACCCAGCTCGTGCATGCCCTGGATGGATTGGATTTGAAGATTAAAACCAACGAGTACGTTGCTCTGATGGGCCCTTCGGGAAGCGGGAAGTCGACCCTCATGAATGTGCTGGGTTGTTTGGATTCTCCCTCCTCGGGTGAATACCATTTAAACGGTCAAAACGTTGCACAACTTGGTGAGGATGCTTTGGCTGAAATTCGCAATCGGGAGATTGGATTCGTGTTTCAGACATTCAATCTTTTGCCGCGTTACTCAGCACTGGAAAATGTTGCGCTGCCGCTCATATATGCGGGCTTATCTAAGCGCGAGCGGTTGGAACGTGCCGAAGATGTTTTGGAGATGGTGGG
Organism: uncultured Flavobacteriales bacterium; assembly: GCA_905479115.1. GTDB lineage: Bacteria > Bacteroidota > Bacteroidia > Flavobacteriales_D > Sanyastnellaceae > UA16. Next base: position 15,247 of record CAJQLF010000036.1, on the reverse strand, counting down.
GCTGAAGGACAGGATGGTCCATAAGCCCAACGAACTGAGTGGAGGCCAGCGCCAGCGTGTTGCGGTTGCTCGGGCTCTGGTGAATCGACCTTCCATTATTCTGGCGGACGAGCCAACGGGAAACCTTGACACCAGCACCTCCATGGAAATCATGGCCCTTTTTGCTGAAATCCAAGAAGCGGGGAACACGGTGATTTTGGTAACCCATGAAGAGGACATTGCAGCGTGTGCAAATCGCATTGTGCGATTGCGCGATGGAAAAGTGGAACCTGCGAATGTCTAATTCGGTCCCGGTGCCGTTTCTTTGCAGGGAGGCAAGTGCCACAGGAAAAATCACGGAAAAAGCATGCAACGAGAACGCATTGTGAATCTGCGCGACGAAGCGCACATAGGAAAAGATGTTCGGGTCCAGGGATGGGTTCGCACGTTTAGGAATGATCAATTCATCGCCGTCAATGATGGATCCTGTCTGGGAAATTTGCAGCTGGTCATTGACCGCGAAGCGACTTCTGATGACCTGAAAAAGCGGCTTACTACGGGAGCTGCCATTTCAGCGGTGGGCGTTCTCGAAGCTTCGCAAGGCCAGGGTCAGGCAACGGAACTGCGGGTTGCCGAATTGCAGATTTTGGGCGACGCCGACCCGGAGTCCTTCCCTATTCAAATGAAGAGGCACTCAATGGAGTTTCTTCGTGAGAAGGCGCATTTGCGCTTCCGAACCAGCACGTTTGGCGCGGTATTTCGAGTCCGCCATGCCTTGAACTTTGCGGTGCATAAATTTTTCACCGACGAAGGTTTTTTCCAAATGCATACGCCCATTATTACGGGAAGTGATGCGGAGGGAGCGGGGGAGATGTTCCAAGTGACGACCCTGGACGTGGCCAATGCACCCAAAACGCCAGAAGGGGAGGTAGATTATTCGAATGACTTTTTCGGCAAGATGTCCAACCTCACCGTGAGCGGTCAATTGGAGGCGGAATTGGCGGCGATGGCATTGGGGCAAGTGTACACTTTTGGCCCGACGTTTCGCGCGGAAAACTCAAACACATCTCGGCACCTTGCGGAGTTTTGGATGATTGAGCCAGAGGTGGCGTTTGCCGATTTGGGAGACAACATGAAGCTCGCGGAAAGGTGTCTGAAATCGGTATTACGTGATGTGCTCGGACAGTGCGATGAAGATTTGACATTTTTGGAAAACCGGGAACGTGATACAGAGAAACAACTGCCCCAAGATCAACGTCACGATGTCCCGCTGCGCCAGCGTCTGCAAGCGGTAGTCGATGCTCCATTCATCCATGTGACCTATACAGAAGCGATAGATTTGCTGCAACGATCGAAGCCTTACAAGAAGAAAAAATTCAAATATCCGGTCGAATGGGGAGTTGACTTGCAAAGCGAGCACGAGCGGTGGTTGGTAGAGAAGCATTTTAATGGGCCGGTCATCATCACAGATTATCCCGCTTCGATTAAGGCGTTTTACATGCGCCAGAATGACGATGGCAAAACGGTAGCAGCCATGGATGTTTTGGTGCCCGGCATTGGCGAAATCATTGGCGGAAGTCAACGAGAGGAACGATTGGAGAATCTCAAGGCGAAATGCGCTGAATTCAACATTCCCGAGGAGCATGTTTGGTGGTACCTCGATACCCGTCGGTTTGGTTCTGCCAAGCATGCAGGTTTTGGCATGGGTTTTGAAAGGTTGGTGATGTATGTGACGGGGATGACCAACATCCGAGATGTTATCCCATTCCCGCGCACCCCACAGAACGCAGAATTTTAACCCCCTCAGCCATGCTCAGACAAAGCCTTCAACAGAAACTGCTCCAGAAGCTATCGCCTCAGCAGATTCAGTTGATGAAGCTGCTGCAGCTGCCGACTACAGAGTTGGAAGTGCGGATTAAAGAGGAGTTGGAGGCCAATCCGGCTTTGGAAGAGGGACAGGAGCAGGAATGGGAGGAAGAATTGGCAGAAGATCGTATGGAGGAACAGAGCGATTCCATAGAGGAGTTCAACTTCGATGAGTACCTGGACGATGAGACACCTGAGTATCGTTTGAGCGCCCGCAATCACGGTGCTGACGCAGACGATAAGACCATTCCGTTTTCTGGAGGCACTTCATTTTTTGAGCGATTGAATGCACAACTGGGTCTGCTCGACGCACCTGAGAAGACTCGCGCGCTTGCCGATCACATCATTGGAAACCTCGATGAGGCAGGATATCTCCGCAGGGACTTGGAGAGCATCGTGAACGATTTGGCTTTCACAGAAGGTATTGAAGTGGAGCAGAGTCAGCTGGAAGAGGCGCTGTGGTTGGTACAAGGTCTGGATCCGGCAGGAGTGGGTGCACGCGACTTAAGGGAGTGCTTGCAACTGCAGTTGCGCCGAAAGTTTGAGGCCGAATCTGCATCCAAGGGCTTGCTGTCCCGCCGCATTGCTCAGCGCATTGCCCTCGAAATCCTCGATTTTCATTTTGAAGCCTTCTCGAAGAAGCACTTTGAGCGTATCCAAAAGAAGCTGGATATCGATGAGGAAGGGCTCAAAGATGCGCTTGGTGAGATTACGCAATTGAATCCCAAACCGGGCAACTCAGGAGCAGAGTCCAACCGAGGTACGGCGGTCCAAATTGTTCCAGATTTTCTTTTGTTTGTGGAGGACGATGAGTTGCGGGTGCAACTCAACCAGCGCAATGCCCCTGAACTCCGCATCAGCCCAGTCTACAAGGAGATGATGGATACGTACGCGAGCGGCGCGAAGAGCAATGTTCAACAAAAGGACGCACTCACATTCGTTAAGCAAAAAATTGATTCAGCTAAGTGGTTCGTTGATGCAATTCGGCAGCGTCAGCACACCCTGTTGCATACGATGCAAGCAATCATTGACCATCAAAATGCGTATTTTCTTTCAGGGGACGATACGGATCTGCGTCCTATGATATTGAAGGATATCGCAGATGTGGTCGAAATGGACATCAGCACCGTTTCGCGGGTTGCTAACAGCAAGTACATTCAGACACCTTATGGCACTTTTCTGTTGAAATCGTTTTTCAGTGAGAGCCTGACGACCGAAACAGGTGAAGAAGTGAGTTCACGCGAGGTGAAGAAAATCTTGGAGGAAGCTATCGAAGCAGAAGATAAGCGAAAGCCTTTGTCAGATGAAAAGTTGGGCCAGCTGCTGAATGCTAAAGGGTACAACATAGCTCGCCGCACTGTGGCCAAATACCGCGAGCAGCTCGGGATAGCGGTTGCGCGCATGCGAAAAGAGCTTAGCTGATGTGGACAAAGTGGATATCTGGGATATTGCATCCCTTGTTGATGCCATTGGTCACCTTGGTGTTGGTCTTTGGAATGGATCCGTACTTGCAATCTTTGCCGGAGGTGTTCGTGTACATGGGTGTGGTCGTTTTGGTCAATACCCTCGCACCCGCCGTATCGATTTTTGTGCTGTATCGTCGGGGTCTTTTGAGTGATTTGGACATCCGGAATCGAAAGGAGCGTTCGCTACCGTTCTTCCTTGTATTGGCCTACTTCATCATGACCTATGTGTTGTTGGTGACGAGTCCTTCCATCTTCATTCCCTTGATTTATTTGGACATGTGGATGGGTCTAATGGTGTCCATTGGATTGGCCTTGGCCGTGACTCGACGATTTAAAATCAGCATGCACATGCTCGGTCAAGGCGGCACGCTGGGAACGATCATGGGTGTTCAAGCAGTCAACGGCGCACCCATGTGGGAATTGAATGCTGTGTTGATTTTTCTCGCGGGATGGGTAGGATTTGCTCGCATCAAAATGGGCGTGCATCGGCACATAGAAGTGTACACGGGCTATTTGCTCGGGTTCATTATTTGCTTCGCGTCCGTTTGGGGTGGCTGGGGTGGCTGAGCATCACCTGCTCACGTCCCAAGCGCGAGCTGCCAATTCCAGGCGTCCCGCAGTGCGTCATCCAAACTATGCTCGCAGGACCAGCCAAATGCTGAACGGGCTTTTGCGGGGTCTGCATAAATAGCGGTGATGTCACCTTCGCGTCTCGGTCCCATCACGTGAGGTACATCCACGCCGTTGACCCGTTGGAACGAATGGATGACTTCAAGAACACTGTTCCCGTGACCGGTGCCGAGGTTAAAAGACTCGCAGGCAAGGGATCGCGCATCAAGCCATTGCAAAGCTGCGACGTGAGCTTTAGCCAAATCAACCACATGGATGTAGTCCCTTACGCACGTCCCATCGTCCGTCGGATAATCATCTCCAAAGACCGTTAAGGGATCTCTCAGGCCAGCAGTGGCTTGCGTTAGAAAAGGGATGAGATTATTGGGGTGGCCCAAGGGCAGTTCGCCAATGTGAGACGAAGGATGCGCTCCGATGGGATTGAAATAACGCAATAAGGCAGCGTTCAGGGGCTGGTCGCTCGCATGCACATCGCGAATGATGCGTTCGCACGCTTGTTTGGTGTAACCATAAGGTGACTCGGCTTCCAAGATGGGCGCGCCCTCGTCGACAGGAATGACTTCGGGTTGGCCATAGACGGTGCAGCTGCTGGAGAACACCAAATTCTCAACGTCAAATTCTGCCATGGTTTGGAGCAAGGTCGACGTGCTTCCAACGTTATTGTCATAATACTTCAGCGGTAGCTTCGTGCTTTCTCCGACGGCTTTGAAGGCAGCAAAATGGATGACACCTGAGATCGTATGCTGTTCTGCGATGGAATCAAAGGCGGCTGATAATTCCTGGTGTGATCGGCAATCGACTTGCATCGACTCGGGGCGAGATCCTATAATCCGCTCGATGCCATCCAATGCGGATCGATTGGAGTTGCTGAAATTATCCAAAATCACGGGATGAAACCCTGCAAGACTTAATTCTACAACGGTATGGGACCCGATATAGCCGGCTCCGCCGGTCACGACAACGCATGGCTTCTTCATAAGGTCAAAAATAGCGTTTGGAGCGGAACCTTTTGCAAGCGGATTCGTAGGATGCACCATGACCTATCCGATCAACCAGCAACTTCTTCATGCACTTCATGGTAACACTCAACTCGCTCATGGTTTGACGATGCGCTTTGCTGAGAATGCACCCGTTTTGATGCAGATTTTTTCATCCGCATGGGAACGTGGTGATGAAGATGCGGTTCATGGCTCCTCATTTAGGTTGCTTTCTCACCTCCGCGTGATGGGCATGCAAGATGCCGTGCAGGCATTAGAGCGTCTAACTTCGACAACAACTCTGCGTGTGCATTCCCTCAGTGAATCAGAAGATTGGAAAGTGTTGGAGCAGGGCATTCAATCCGTGCTTATTTGAGAAGAACATTGAATAGAATCTTGCTTTGCAGTGTATTTTTACTGCATGAGCATTACGTGGAGCGAGCAGGATTTAGCTGATTTTTCTTTTCGAAATTGGTCCATCGATGCGGCCAATTTGCAACGCGAACAAGTGCGTCAAGGGGCGAATCCCGTGGAGGCCATGGGGCCTTGTACAGCGGGTGATGGCCTTGTCGTCTTATCGAAAGGGGAAAAGGCGAATGCAGCCGAATCGGCCTCTCGGATGCTCTCTTCCAATGATGCTTGTATTCGATTTGTGCCTGCTTCAGGAGCTGCCTCAAGGATGTTTGCCCTCTTGCGCAAACCTTTGAGTGATTCCTTGCGCCAACGTCTGGACTCGGAAGCCGTAGACTTCCCTTTTTGGACTGAGGCCCAGCGTTCTTCTTTGCGAAGCTTGCCAGCATTAGAACGCTCGGCTGCAGCTGTAAAGTGGATGTTGGATGAGAAGAGCGGATTGGCGCATCTTCCGAAAGGGTTGATCCCCTTTCACCAATATACAGATGGATCGGTGCGAAATTCTTTTGAAGAACATGTAGCAGAATGGCAACAATTGGCGGGAACGGCCCCAATTCATTTTACGGTTCCCCAAGCATTTCAAGCTCAAATTGAAGGTTTGTTTCCTGCCAGTGCGAATGCAAGCACTTCGGTTCAGATGCTTCAAACGGATACCCTCGCTTGGGATGTGGAATCGAACGATTTAGCGCGTCACCCAGATGGGTCATTGCTTTTCCGGCCCGGCGGTCACGGTGCATTGTTGGCGAATCTTCACGCGGTTGCAAAAAATGCCTCCTTTATCCTCATTCGAAACATCGACAATGTGGTTCCGACCCCTTCTATGGCCATGCGCAATTCAGCGGAATCTCATTTGTTGGGAGTGTGCGTGGATTTAACTGAGCAGCGCGATGCGCTTCTGCGCGAAGCAGATGCCGATGATACACGATGGAAAGGCCGAGCGGTGGAGTGGCTGTCGAGCTTTGATCGCTCGGTTGATGCGAACTGGAGCGTTTCGAAATTATTGGAAGCTATCGATCGGCCGATTCGCGTTGCAGGGATGGTTCTCAATGAAGGTGCTCCCGGAGGAGGGCCTTTTTGGGTCCGCTACAGCAGCGGTGCCATATCTCCTGCCATTGTGGAAAGTGCTGAACTTCCAGAAGGCGCCATCGGTCAAGGGACGCACTTTAATCCTGTCGACTTGATCTGCAGTGTACGCCGGCACGATGGGACGCACTACGATTTGAATGAATATGCTGAGAGGACCATGTTCTTTACTGCGAAGAAAGATTGGCAGGGCAGGTCCATTCGTATTTTGGAACGTCCTGGGCTGTGGAATGGGGCGATGGCCAAGTGGTTAACGCAGTTTGTGGAAGTTCCCGTTGAAACCTTTGCCCCGGTCAAGACGGTGGTTGACTTGTTGCATTCTGGGCGTCGGGTTTGACGTCAAAATAAAGCGCAAAAAAAAAGGCCGCCCGAAGGCGACCCTTTTGTGAACACAAAGCATAATCTATTTATTGCTTCATCAACGTTTGGGTATATACTCGGTGGTCGTTGATGATGCGCAAGGCATAAGCACCTGGGTGCAAGTTGTATATAGGGTTCATGTAAACCTGTGTGCCGTCCAAAGGATTGTTCCGAACTTCACGGTGAAGCACATTTCCGGAAAGGTCCGTTAACATGAGGATGGTCTCACCTTTCAAGTCGCGGTTAAACTTAACAGAGAAGTCCTCGCTGAATGGATTAGGGAATACCGAAAAGTACGTGTTGAATTCCGAAGCACGGTCCTCGATGAGGTTGTCATCACCGTAAGGATTGCGTCCGTCAACGATCGCTGCGGGTCGGTCGATTGACTCACGCATACCAACTGCAGCTGAGATGTTACCGTCGAGCTTCCATCCGTTCAAGTGCAATGTGTTTTCTGCATCACCATATCGGCCTTCAATAACCAAGTTGGTGCCGAGTGCGCGCAACTTCAAGAAGTACTGTTGGTTGCTCTTCAACGACGCTTCGCCGTCAAACTTCAGCTTCAACATGCCGTTAAATGATTCACGGACTTCCGCTTTAGCACCCTCGATGACGTCGCCGCGGCTGTCTGTGATGAAAGCTTGAAGCAATCCTTCGCTGTCGCTTTGCTTGATAATAACATAGGCGACTTGAGCCTTACCAGATGTGCAGGTTGTGAACGACTGGACAACAATGTCTTGGTGGTTCAACAACAAGACCTGTGAACCGGTCTCAGACTTAACTACGCAATCATGATCTAGGTTGTCGAATGGACCTGCAGTCGCGTTGAATGCAGCTGTTTGAGCTTGGGCTGAAAAAGCGCCAAATAAGAGGGCCGCAGCTGCGAGGATGTAAAACTTTTGAAGTTTCATGGTAAAGAGGTATTAAAATTTTCGAATTAATTGTTTCGATATCCTCTTACGCTAAGAGCTAGAAAAAAGTTACACGGACATGGATTAATCAGAATTAAAACTCTGATTATCAGTATTTAAATAAGAAAAAAAGTTACAAAGTAATGGTGGTTTCCGGGGCGATGTAATCCGATAATCGGTCGTTGCTGCAGACAATCAGTGTGGCCAAGCCTTTGATTTCTTGGAGCAAATCTCGGTACCACTTTGTCCCTGATTCGTCCAGGTTAGCGCATGGTTCATCAAGGACCACCAATCCGGCATCTGAGGTCAACGCCAAGGCGAGCTTTACTCGCTGCTGCATGCCTGAGCTGAGTTCAGCATACATGCGCTTTCGATGCTTGTGTAGGCCACCCATCTTGAGCCAATCTAAGGGGTCCATTCCCCTTCTCCAGCCGCGAAATTGGGATTGAAACTCGACTAGTTCGTCGATGTTGAGATCGGGGTGAAGTGCTGTTGCTGGACTCACTCGGTAGGCCATCAGCGCCAATGCCTCAGCCGGGATGGGTTGAAGGGCCTGGTTCCATACCAAGGAGCCATGACTTGGCGTAAGTTCGCCTGCGAGGATGCTTCCTAGGGTACTTTTGCCGCTTCCATTGTGTCCTCGAATGAGGCACTCTTCTCCCGGAGCAATGGTGCAAGTTTGGATTGAAAAAACAGGTTGAACATCGAATGCATGGGTCAGTTGACCTAGCACCAGACCAATGGCTGGTTCATTGGTTTGGCGATGATTGTTCATCAGAATGGCCCGCGGATGATGCCTTTGTCAGAAGCCTGAATAAAGGATAATATGGTCTGTTTTTCCTCTGATTGCGCAATTTCTGTTTCTGCGATGCGCAAGGCTTGAGAGAGATTGGCATTTTGGACGTAGAGCGTGCGATAGATGTCCTCAATGTTCATGATTTGATCATTGGTGAATCCCCTTCTGCGCAAGCCAATGCTATTCACGCCGATGAAGGAAAGGGGTTCTCTGGCAGCCTTTATAAAAGGGGGGATGTTCTTTCGTACCATGCTGCCGCCTGCTACAAAAGCATGTTGGCCAATGGTTACAAATTGTTGCACCCCGACCATCCCTTCAATGATAACCCAATCTTCAATGGTAACGTGTCCTGCAATGTTCCCTGAATTGGCGATGATCACGTGGTCGCCCACAAATACATCGTGGGCAAGGTGACAGTAGGCCATGAGCAAACAATCAGACCCCACTTTTGTGGCCATGCGGTCAGCCGTTCCGCGGTTGACGGTCACGCATTCACGCACCACTGTGCGGTCACCAATTTCGACAGTCGACGGTTCACCTTGAAATTTTAAATCTTGGGGCACCGCACCTAAAACCGCGCCTGAAAAAATCTTGCAATCTGATCCAATCCGCGTTCCAGAATGAACCACAGCGTGCGGTCCAATCCAGGTTCCAGGTCCAATTTCAACATCTGCATCTACGAAGGCAAAAGGTTCAATAATTGCGCCAGATCCAATGGTCGCATCCTTCGAAACCGACGCCAGAGGTGAGACTTGAGCGGACATTAGTGATCCTTTACGATTTGGGCAAGCATCTCCGCTTCCGAAACCAGTTTTCCTTGCACATACCCCCGGCCGCGCATGTTGACCAGTCCACGTCGAATCGGTGAGATTAATTCCAAATGAAACACCAACGTGTCACCCGGAAGGACTTTGTGTTTGAACTTGACGTTATCAATTTTCATGAAATACGTCGTGTAATGCTCGGGGTCTTCTACCGTCTGCAAGGCGAAAATCCCTCCTACCTGGGCCATGGCTTCAACCTGAAGAACACCCGGCATAACCGGGTTGCCAGGGAAGTGACCCTGAAAAAAAGGCTCATTGATGGTTACATTTTTGCATCCGACAATGCTACTGTCATCCAATTCTAAAATCTTGTCGACCAATAAAAATGGATAGCGATGCGGCAGCAGGGCTGTAATTTGATTGATGTCTAAGAGGGAAGGACGATTAACATCTAAGTTTGGTTTTCCGTTTTCTTCTTTCATCTTTTTCTTCAAGATTTTGGCAAAGGATACGTTTCCTGCGTGACCGGGTCGGGCTGCTAGAATATGGGCTTGAATGAATCGTCCTGTTAAGGCGAGGTCTCCCATGATATCCAACAGCTTGTGACGTGCAGGTTCATTTTGATAACGCAGAGGTGAAGTATTGAGCACTCCGGGAATGTCAGCGCGTGCATGGAGGTTTTGTTTACCCACGAGGTCGGCGATTTCCTGGAGTTCTTGTTCTTCGTATGCTCGTTCGATCAATACCACGGCGTTGTTGAGGTCTCCGCCTTTGATAAGATTCGCCTTTGCTAATTCTTTTACCTCTTTTAAGAAGACAAAGGTTCGACATTTGGCAATGTCATCTTTAAAATCCTTCATCCGGTACATGCTCGCATGCTGTGTTCCCAAAACAGGGCTTCGATAGTCGACCATAACGGTCAATCGAAATTCATCAGATGGCTCAGGAACGGCTAACATCTCTACGTCTTTCTCTTTGTCTTCAAACGCTATATTGGATCGCAATTTGTAAAACAGTCGGTCCGCCTCCTGCTCTTTATAGCCTATGGCCTCAAAGGCTTCCACGAACTCCAGAGCACTTCCATCCATGATCGGGATTTCGGGTCCGGTCAATTGAATTAATGCATTGTCCACTTCACATCCATACAATGCCGCGAGAATGTGCTCCGTTGTATTTACCTGTGCACCATGCTGCTCCAAGGTCGTCCCTCGCTTCGTGGTTACGACGCGATCGGCGTCGGCATCAATGAGGGGTTGGCCCTCCAAATCGATCCGTTGAAATTTGTAACCGTGATTTTCCGAAGCTGGCAAAACGGTCATGACTGTTTGTTTTCCCGTGTGCAATCCGATGCCTGAAAATTCCACAGCCTTCATCAGGGTGCGTTGTCGGATGGTTTCGCTCATTGTCTTAACTCAGTTTCTGTTCTAACGCATCAATTCGCTGCAAAGCTAAGGAGCGAATCAACTTTCGCAGGGTGATTTGTTGCATTTGATAATCGCGAATCGGCAACGCTGGGGTGCCCTGCCACACCGAGTTCTCCTCCTGGATACTTTTGGTCACTCCAGATTGAGCGGCAATTTTAACGCCGTCTGCCACTTGAATGTGTCCTGCAAAGCCAACTTGACCTCCAATCATGCAATTGGCACCAATGGTGGTGCTTCCTGCAATGCCCGTTTGTGCGGCGATGACGGTGTTCCGGCCAATTCTCACGTTGTGTGCAACTTGAATTTGATTATCCAGCTTGACGCCCGATTCAATAAACGTGGACCCCAAGGTGGCACGATCAATGGTTGTTCCTGCTCCAACTTCGCATTGATCTTCGAGCACAACATTTCCGGTCTGAGGCACTTTTTGGTAGGTATTTTCCTGATTTGGGGCAAATCCAAACCCATCTGAGCCAATCGTGGCTCCTGATTGGAAAGTGCATTCATTGCCTATGCGGCAACCATCCATGATGGAAACGTGGCGATGAAGAATGCAATTTATTCCAAGGGTTGCCTTTCTTCCAATGCTGACATGGCTGTGAATTTGGCATCCGTCCCCGACTATGGCCCCGTCTTCTATGAGGGCAAAGGGTCCAATGTAGCATTCAGCTCCGATGGAGGCTTTCGGGCTAACAAAAGCGGTAGGGTGGATGCCTACGGGGTATTGCCTGTCCTCAATTGCTAACTTTAAAATATTGGCAAATGCCTGATACGGGTTGGAAACACGAATGAGCGTTAATCCTTCAGGCAGGGGCTTGCGGGCATCGAAACCCGTCTCCACGAGTACTGCGCTTGCGCCAGTTTCGTAGATAAAAGTTTCGTATTCAGGGTTGGCGAGAAAAGTCAGGCAACCAGGGGTGCCTTCTTCAATTTTGGCCACTTGGTTCAGTAAGACGGTTCCATCCCCTTCGATAGTTCCTTCAATGAGCTTTGCCAACGCAGTCGCCGTCAATTCCATTTGGTAAAATTACGGGTAAGTACTCAATTCTGAGCGGATGAATTTTCATGAACGATTTGCTGCCAAACTTCTTCAAAAACAGGCCGTGTTATTGGCTCGTCCCAATGGGCTTCACCGATGGCTTTCAGCGCAACTTCAAGCACTTCATCTGCTCTGTTTTTCTTGTCTCGCTTCATGTTGTTCCAAACCTCTAATGCATCCAATGAGGCCGCCCAATTGATGCAATTGAACTCGGTGAATTGTTCAATCCAAGCTCGGACGATTTGTGCCGCATCCAGCAATGTCTGACGCGAATTTTCGGTGGTAAGTTGGGCACTCCATGTGAGGGAAAAAACCATGCCCAAACCAACAGCCATTCCGTGCGGAACGTTCATAGCCTCCCGTGATGCAAGGCTTTCCAAAGCATGGGCTACGGTATGCCCAAAATTCAGGATTTTTCGCCTGCCATCTTCTCGAAGATCGTCCTGGACGATGTTGAATTTAATCTGACTTGATGTTCGAATAAGCTCAGGTTCGTTTTCGGGGCGAGGAACGTACTGAAAACTGCTGAGTGTTCGCCAGAGTTCCGGGTCAGCAATGAGGCCATGCTTCACCATTTCCATCCAACCTGAAATGACATGAGCCGCTGGCAATGTGGCAAGCACCCGGGTGTCTGCTATGACATGCGTCGGCTCCGTGATGGTGCCTAGGTAGTTTTTTATTGTCAGAAAATTCACGCCATTTTTACCACCTATGGAAGCATCGACCTGTGCCAATAAGGTGGTGGGCACCAGCGTGAATGGGATGCCTCGCTGAAACGTGGAAGCGGCGAAAGCCCCTGTGTCCAGCGTAATACCTCCTCCAACAATAACGAGGGGAGTCGAACGATTCGCCTCAAGCTCAACAAGCCATTCCCAGATGGCGATGGCTCGCTCTATTGATTTCTGAGTTTCATCTGCATCAAACCAAAAAATCCGCTTGCTCGATGGATGAATTTCATTGAAAATAAAGGCGCTTTCTTTTTGAAAGAATGTATCGATGATGAAGAGTGGATTGCTTTGGGGTGGAATCCATGTCATCGCTTCGTGCAAATCACCAGTACCCGAGCGAGATGAGTTGAGACAGTAGCGGGTCATGTGCTGAGCAAATAGGTGACAGATTGCAAATCTATAGATGGGGGCGGTAACAAAAAAAGCCAGCGAAAAGCTGACTTTTTTAGTGGTACTACCGGGATTCGAACCTGGGACACACGGATTTTCAGTCCGTTGCTCTACCAACTGAGCTATAGTACCAGAAGGCGCGCAAAGATAATCTAAATTTTACGGAAAGAAAGAAAACGAGGGGAAAGTAGTATCGCTCAGAATTCATGCGGTCAACTTTCGTTCTACCCACAGCCATTTGAATTCATCGCTTGAACATTGTTTGCGGTCGACTAAACACTAAAAAATTATGATTAATTTATGAGCTGGCTTGTATTTCGCTCTTTGTTCCTCTACATTCGCTACATGCGCGTGCCTTGCTCGCGTTGTGCCCTGTTGTATTGAATTTCACCAAATCGTCACTCTCATGAGTAAGCTGTTATGCGTCATCGCCGCGTTCTTTGCGGCCGCTGTTGGAATATGCCAAGTTCCGGTCGAAACACCATCACCTTCCGTACCGCTTGGTTACGAAATAGTCGTTGAGAGCTTCATTGAGCATGATGGGTTTGTCGGTAATTTCGATTTCACGGGGATGACGACCTACCGCATCTACATGGAGATGCAGAATGAATCGGATTTCCTTTCGTGTATCTCAGGAGAGGCAGACAATCCAATGATGATTAACTCCACCTCCTCACCGGCTTGGTACAATGACGAGCTACTTGGGGAGGAAGTAGGGGCTTGGGTAAATCCTACCGTGTTGCCATTCTTTCCTGAATTAACCTACGACAGCTGGTTGACCATTGGCGGGGCTTCCATGGATGATGATATAGAAATCAGCTTAGCTGCTGGAGATATTAATTTGTTGGATGAGTTTACATCCGGTAACAACGTGCTCATTGACGACGAGACAGGTACGGCCTTGTTTACACTCTTTCCTTGCGATCCAAGTGACCTGACCAGTTGCGATTTTTCCCATGCCGCATTTGCTGGAGAAGATCTACGGGTGCTAATCGGTCAGATCACAACATCGGGCGAAGTCACAGGTCAAATGCAGGTTCAAGTGTTTGTAGAAGGCGATGCAAACCAGGAATTCCGAGGGATTATTCCGTTCACACCCTATGCCCCGGAGTTGCTAGTTCCTGGATGCATGGATCCGGCAGCATGCAATTATGCTGCTGATGCGACGGAAGAAGATGGTTCGTGCGATTATTGCGGTGATGCATGCCAAGGAGGTGGAGAATACACCATTACGGTTGAGGAATATGCGACCGATATCGTGCCTGGTCAGACGACCTACCGATTCTACCAGAATATGGCGAATGAGGATGATTTCCTCAGTTCGATTTATGGCAATGAAGATGCTCCGTTTTCCTTTGAAACTACGACGGGCTTCTACAACAGCCAGTTTGGCTCGACGGTTGCCAGCGGTGTGAACCCTGCGTTCATTGCATTCTTCCCTGATTTGGCTGCAGACAGCTGGGTTACGATTGGTATTGAGAGCCAGAATGTGGGTTCCGAGGTTGCGATCAGCACGGTTGAGAGCAGCGATCAACCCTGGGTTGGTGCCTTTGCTTTCGGTGAGTCGATTTCAGGCCAAAACGTTGCCATGGATGATGCCACAGGCGGAGCATGGTATGTTTTAAACGGCACTCCGAATGGTCTTCCGGACGAAAATGGACGTGTTCTCTTCATGCAAGTAACCACTGCGGGAGAAGTTTCAGGTACTTTCAACCTTCAGGTATTTGAAAACGGAATCGGCGCAGAGTCCGTTTACAATACCTATACATTTAGTGGAGTCGGAGAGTTTAGTCCAGCGGGCGTGACCAATGCGTGTGGTTGTACGGATGAATTGGCGACGAACTATGACGATTCAGCGGAATACGACGATGGCAGCTGCGAGTATGCGGTTCCAGGTTGTGTTGATGCTACGGCTTGCAACTACAATGCGGATGCGACGGATGACGACGGCAGCTGCGAGTATGCTGCGGACGGCTACGACTGCGACGGTAACTGCCTCGCGGATGCGGACGGCGATGGTGTATGCGATCCATTTGAGGTTGCGGGTTGCCAGGACGACATGGCATGCAACTACGATTCAGAGGCGACGGATGACGATGGCAGCTGCGAGTATGCTGCGGACGATTACGACTGCGACGGCAACTGCTTGGCGGATGCGGACGGTGACGGCGTATGCGATCCATTTGAGGTTGCGGGTTGTACGGACGCTGCAGCTTGCAACTACGATGCATCTGCGACGGACGACGACGGCAGTTGTGCAGAGTTGGACGAGTGCGGTGTATGCGGCGGTTCAGGTATTCCAGAAGGAGCATGCGACTGCGACGGAAACGTTGCTGCAGACGGCTACGACTGCGACGGCAACTGTTTAGCTGATGCGGACGGCGACGGCGTATGCGATGAGTTTGAGTTGGCGGGTTGCACGG
>CAJQLF010000035.1 GCA_905479115.1 uncultured Flavobacteriales bacterium | reverse complement strand
GAATCATGCAGCGGTGAACAAGATGGCTCAGGAACTATTGTTGACGGGGATTCCGATAATGATGGTGTTTGCGATGCAGACGAAGTTCCCGGTTGTACCTCAACCAGTGCATGTAATTACAGTTCAGCAGCCACGGATGACGACGGCTCCTGCGCGAGCTTAGATGCTTTAGGAGTTTGCGGTGGATCTTGCTCCACAGATGCAGATAATGATGGGATTTGTGATGATGTAGATAATTGCACGGATACCTCGGCTTGTAACTACAACGATAGTGCGAACGAAGCGTGTGAATCTACTTCTTGTGCTGGTTGCACTGTAGACTCAGCCTGTAATTATGACTCCTCTGCTACAATAAGTCTCGACGTTTGCACGTATGCAACCGGATGCGATACCTGCAGTGGAGCTCAAGATGGCTCAGGAACCGTCGTAGACGGCGATACGGACAATGACGGCGTTTGCAACGCAAACGAAGTTCAAGGATGCACAGACAATACGCAATGCAATTTCAATCCCTTAGCTACGGATGACGACGGAACATGTCTGGCGGATATCCAGGGTTGTACCATTGGATCTGATTGTAACTATAACCCTGCGGCTTGCACTCACGTTCACAGTATGTGTTCACCGGCGAGTGGTGGAAGCACGGCCTGCTCAGGTGGCAATGTAGGAGGTAACCCTCCACCTGTTGGAATGCTATCAACTTGTGAAAATGAATTTGCCTGTAACTACCAAGAAGAAGGCACTTGTGAATTCACATCTTGTGTTGGTTGCATGAATACAGCTGGATGCGATTATGATGTGAACAACCTTTATCCGGCATTGTGTGATTATTCATGCTATGGTTGCACAAATGCAAGTGCGGACAATTATGATTCCGAAGATCCCGCTACCATTGACGATGGTTCATGTATTATTTCAGGTTGTACGACAATCGGTGCATGCAACTACGATGCTGCAGCGAACAACGATGATGGTTCTTGCGAAGTGACCTCTTGCGTCGGTTGCGGCACACCAAGTGCGTGCAACTACGACTCAAGTGTAACCTTGAACGAGCCTATCTCTTGTGTTTATGCAACAGGCTGTGATTCATGCTCTGGTGAGACAGATGGTACAGGAAGCGTCGTGGATGGCGATTCTGACGACGACGGCGTTTGCAATGCGGACGAGGTCGGCGGATGTACAAACGCGTCAGCTTGTAATTACAACAGCTCGGCTACGGACGATGATGGCTCTTGCCTTTCACTTGACGCCTGTGGCGTATGCGGAGGTACTGGGGTTGACAGCGACGGTGATGGTGTCTGCGATGCCAATGAAATTTTGGGTTGCACCCAGAGTGCGGCTTGTAACTATGACGCTTCAGCGACAGAAAACAGCGGATGTGACTTTACTTCTTGCGTAGGATGCATGGATTCAAGTGCATGCAACTATGACGCCTCAGCGACATTGAACGAATTGCTTCAGTGTGTTTATGCAACAGGCTGTGATTCATGCTCTGGTGAGACAGATGGTACAGGAAGCGTCGTGGATGGCGATTCTGACGACGACGGCGTTTGCAATGCGGACGAGATCGGCGGTTGTACAATCGCGTCAGCTTGTAATTACAACAGCTCGGCTACGGACAATGATGGCTCCTGCCTTTCACTTGACGCCTGTGGCGTATGCGGAGGTACTGGGGTTGACAGCGACGGTGATGGTGTCTGCGATGCCAATGAAGTTTTGGGTTGCACCCTGAGCGCGGCATGTAACTATTCGGAAGCAGCTACAGAGAATGATGGAACATGTGACTTCATCTCCTGCGTTGGATGCATGGATGAGTCAGCATGTAACTTTGATCCTTCCGCTACATTGAACCAGCTTCTTGATTGCACTTATGCCGAAACTGGTTACGACTGTTCTGGTACTTGCAATAATGACTCAGACACGGATGGAATATGTGACGAGTTTGAAGTGCCAGGTTGCACAGATTCATCGGCTTGTAACTATAGTGCAAGCGCGACAGATAATGATGGTTCTTGCACTTACCCGAGTGAGGACTATCTCGACTGTGATGGGAATTGCACGACTGACGAAGACGAGGATGGCGTTTGCGATGAACTCGAGGTATTTGGTTGCGATATTGCTAGTGCTTGCAACTATTCGGCAGAAGCTACAGAGAATGATGGAACATGTGAGTTCAGCTCGTGCGCGGGTTGCACCATTCCAACAGCTTGTAACTACGATGAAACAGCTACTTTGAGCAATAACGTCACATGCACTTACATCCCTGAGGGTTGGGATGATTGTGATCAAACAATCTGCACAGACAGTGACAATGATGGAATATGCGACTTTGACGAGCCTGCCGGTTGTGTAGGAGAATTCAACGAACCGCATTTGAGCCTTTCTGGTGTTGTTGAAACAGCTGTCGCCGTGGGCGATTGGTCATCAACAGATTTTGCTGGAGCAAGCAGCGATGACACCGGAGTCCAATCAACGACGTTCGTAGACTACATAGGTCGTTTGGCTGATGGACGTTACAGCGTTACACGGGTCTATACCGTAACGGATGTGTGTGCAAATACCAGCCAAGCAGGACAGCTTTTGATTGCAGATGAGACACACCCTTCAGGTTGCACCAATGCGAATGCTACGAGCTATGAGCCTGATGCCATCAACGACGACGGCTCTTGTGATTACTCACCTGCTTGCTTGGGAGATTTGAACCTCGACAACATTGTAGGAACTTCGGACCTACTCATCTTATTGAGTTCCTTCGGATTGCCTTGCGCTGAGTAATTGGGTCATTGGACCAACTTAACAAAAGAAAAGGCCCGCTCTGCGGGCCTTTTTTTATTGCCTTCACCAGAATTAGTATCCGGAAATTCACTCAATCAATAAGGGATTCCTCTCTTCTCCATATCCTCCAATTTCCCGAGTATCTCACCCATTTGTTCTGCGCCAATTTGCTTCGCTACAATCTTCTTGTTCTCATCCAGCAAGAACACCTTGGGGGTAGCAAAAACATCAAAAGTGGTCCGGAAATTGAGGCTCTTCAATGTTGTTATTCCCGAATAAATGAGCACGGAGGCACTGTCTTGGGCATTGATCAGCGGGTTATCACTCACGTTGATCCAGTCAGTATATCCCTTCTCATTCACAAATTTCTGCCAAGGTTCAGGCTCAAAATCATTGCCTATTGCAAAAATCTCCAATCCTTTAGGCGCCCATTTTTCATACAGCTCTTTGTAAACAGGCATTTCTTTCTTACAATGCCCGCACGTGCTTTCCCAGATGAGAACAGCCGTGTATTTGGCCTTGACATCGTGCAATGAAATCCAGGTTTTCTGATCTAGCCCTGGTAGAATAATATTGGGGATGACACTGCCACATTGACTATCTCGTAACTCATTCGCTCGGTCCACTACTTTTTGAATCTGCGCATTGTCCATCCAGATCGCTTTACCTGTGCTGTAATACGTGTCAATCATGTGAACAAATACCTTGTCCATGCACATGACTTTCGAAGACTCTGAATTGAAGGTGATATAGTGTGTTATGTACTTGAACATCTCATCGTTGCCTTCTGCTTTAGAGAGCAATCGTGTCGCTTCTACAATCATAGAATCTGGCATTTGAGGAAGCACACGAGTCCAGTAATTGTCGAGAATTTGATGGAAGCTACCGTCGTGTACCAAGCGCGGATCGTCAAAATCAACTCGGTCCCAGTAATGGTCACGGTACCAGCGATATTGCAAGTCCTGTTTATTCACAATGTTCTCGGGCACCTCTGGTATTTCAGGCTCCAAAACCATGTTCAGGTATTTCGCGAAAAGATATTCCGGATATTCTTTCAATATCCTTTTTTGTTCCAAGCCTACTTCCTCACCCAAGGATGTTAATACGTCTCTCGACGCTGCTATTGCTTCATCTGTGGCAGTGGAGTCCCCAAGTACTTTTTCATGCGGAATGGCCAGCTTACGACGATCTTGTATGAAACCGAGAAAGTCATAGAATATTCTGTTCTCTTCGCTTTGGATGACTTCAACAAATCGAGTGGGATCCGATGCCTTTGTTCGAAGTTTTATGTCTTCAGTCACCGCCATAAACTCAAAGTACTTGGGTCCTGGAATGACGATGGCGTGTTTTCCGCAGCGCTCAAAGGTGCGCCCTGGAAAGCTAAGATTTCCCGCGTCGTCTGTAACAGTGGTATCCGAATAGTACAGCTTGTTCCCATAGTAATGCGCGAGGTACACCGTGTCATTGACTAGTCCATCTATTTTCACATCGATTGTATAATCCAAGGAGGAATTGGCCGGCGTACCGTTTTGCGCCAACCCCGAGGGCATAGACACAGCACTGCCGAAGCAAATCAAGGTGACGAGTTGAATTATACCCTTCATTTTACAGTTTTATTCATAAAGTTTCATTCAGTTAACACCCCGTAAATTTAAGGCCTGACATTTCACAGCGAGACCAAGGGCAATACCTGTTTCAACAGTTAAATGGCAATAACCGTACCTCAATTCAGGAACAAAAAAAAGGCCCGCCGAAGCGAGCCTTAGTACTTTCAAAAAAAGGGGAGGACTACTGGCTAACAACAAGACGCTGGGTAGAGCGCTTTCCGTCAGCAGTCACCTCTAAGAAGTAAATTCCGTTGTTAAGGTTAAATTCAATGAATTCACCTCGGTTCATGTTATTTACCTGCTGCTGATAGACAAGTTGTCCGTTCAATGCATGGATGCGAATCACAGCCTCGTTGGGCTGACCTTGCAAGTTAATGAACGCTGAAGCAGGGTTCGGACCGAATGAAAAATCTATTTCACTGACCACTTCTGTAATTTCGGTAGGAGCTTCGACCATGATATCGTCAACAAAGTAATTTCCTACAGTCGTTCCGTCGCCCATCCCAAAGAAGTTCACACCTCCAAAAGGAGAGTCAAACATCCACGAGCCTGCTTCCGTTCCATCGATGGATAACGTAACCACGTCATTGTCCATGTCAATCAAGTGACTAACTTGGAACCACGTGTCGAGCGGGAAAGAGCCGGTTGCAACAACTGCACCATCCATGACAACTTGCATATCACCAGAAAAGGCAAACGTAGCTTCAAAGGCCCAGCCAACTCCTGGAGACTGGTCTTCCTGGACGTTGTAGTACGCAGAAGATCCGTCGGGGATGTACATCCACATAGAAGCGTCATAGACACCTTCATCTAATCCAGCGAGCAAGACCACATCCATTGGTCCTCCTGCAGCAGTCGCCGCATAAATATGAACGGAGTTCATTCCAGAATGAGCTTGCTCATCAGAAATCTGCGCATCACCAGTCGAACCTTCTTGACCGTTCGTCCAAGTAATCCAAACAGGGCTGTCTGAGACGTAATCTCCAGCACTAAAACTCTCAAAGTTTTCCTCATAAAGGACTTGTGAGATAGCCAATGAACTGAGTCCCAGAGCTGCAAAAAGTAAAAAATGCTTCATGTATCGTGTGATTAATCGTTGGTGCAATTTACTGTTTTTTCTTGATAATTCCATTTCTTCAGGTCTGCGATTAGTTTTACATCATGGAATGGACTGGGAATTTGCGGAAAATGAATACGGAGTTGTACATGAATTCCAAAGGGGAAGTGCAGTATCACTTGCGTGGAGCCAACGTTTTGGAGCCATTGGATGCATTGGAAATGAATGAATGGGTTGGGAAAAATTTAAGAATTGAATTTCTGAATGAAATCCACTGCCGTTCAACAGGTCAACGGATCAACAAGACTTTCGGTGAAGGGCTGTCTTACCAGGCTTGGATGGAGGATCCTGCTTCTGTGCCAAGTGTCTTAAGACCTGAACTTAGTCGCATTCACGAAGGCATCGCCTTGCGGGATCATGAATGGGAGCAGAAGCATCATAATCAGCCTCATTTGCTTTACATCAGTCAGACGGGCAATTTTAAGGTTGGGGTAACCCGCAGCACAAATCGCCCACATCGTTGGCATGATCAGGGTGCAGTGGGGGCTGTAGTTATCGCCGAGGTGCCCTATCGGCAATTGGCAGGCGAGATGGAAGTTGCCCTGAAGGAGGTTATGTCAGACAAGACGAATTACCGCAAAATGCTAACCAATGTCCAAGTTGACGTGGACGAGCTATTCGACTGGCGTGAAGCTTGCTTTGACCAGCTGGGAGAGCAATATGAACCGTTTTTTTTGGATGAAACAAAGGCGGAAACGTTTCACTATCCCGTCATCCAATACCCAACTAAAATCAAGTCGGTTACACTCCTCAAAGAACCCCTCATTGCAGCAAGATTGACCGGAATAAAAGGACAATACTTGATTTTTGACGGCGGCACCGTGTTTAATGTTCGTCGCCACAGTGGTTTCCGGGTTAGGATTTTGACCGAGTAGTAACGCGGGCTCAGTTCAATGAAGGGTCGGATGGTGCATTCGCAATGTGCTCGAACCCGCT
Organism: uncultured Flavobacteriales bacterium; assembly: GCA_905479115.1. Taxonomy (GTDB): domain Bacteria; phylum Bacteroidota; class Bacteroidia; order Flavobacteriales_D; family Sanyastnellaceae; genus UA16. The sequence continues at coordinate 16,257 of CAJQLF010000035.1, read as the reverse complement.
GCCCATGGCACCAACGAGGTCACGCCAAAACAATTCTTCATCGTATCCCGTTTTCATAATCGTTTCAACAGAGGCATCCGTTATAAACCAGGAATGGCTATGCACCTCTTCCTCCAACTGTCCCGGAGTCCACCCGGAATATCCAATGAAAAAACGAAGGTTGGTGCCATTGCCTCGGCCATTTTCAAGTACATCTTTGACCCATTCAAAGTCTCCTCCCATGAAAAGCCCGGGTTTGATCTCAATCGCATCAGGCGCTCCATCGATGGTATGTAAATAAAACAGATTGGACTTTTTGACTGGCCCTCCAAGGCTTAATTTCGATTCAAAGTTGGGTAAGTCGTCAATTAACTCATTCAACCCGACTTCGATGAAGCTGTTCAACACAAAACCAAAAGAGCCCTCTTCATTATGTTCGCAAAGTAGAATGGCTTTTCTACCGAAATGGGCGTCTGCCATGAAAGGTTCTGCCAAGAGTATATTGCCAGGCTCAGGCACCGTGTCAGATGGGGGAGTAAACCGGATCATCAAAGCAAAGTTCCGACTTTTGTAAAGAATAAAAAAGTTCTCATGCACATCAGATACCTGCAAAACCTCCAAACAAGCACTCTATTCGCGATATTGTTGTTGGTTTTCTCGAATGTAGCCCCAGGTCAGACTGAACCTTCTGACCCTGATGTGATTCCATTTGACAACCGAACACCCACATGGTCTGAGACAATAGCTGCATTCGAACGGTTGTCTGAAAGTTCAGCCTACGCAGAAATGATTGAATGTGGCTCCAGTGATGTTGGCAGACCACTGCATGCATTTGTTCTGAGCGAGCAGTGCACGGAAAAGTTGACATTGGAAGGTTTGACAAATTTGAGGTCTGACGGTAGGAAGCGTCTGGGGCTGCTCATCAACAACGCCATTCATCCAGGCGAACCTTGTGGAGTTGATGCATCCATCGCATGGCTGAGAGGATTGGTAGCAGACTCCAGTGCACTTGCATCTGTTTTATCCGTCATGGACATTGCTGTCATTCCCATGTACAATGTCGGTGGAGCCATGAATCGCAATTGCTGCACGCGCACCAACCAAAATGGACCCGAGGAATATGGGTTTCGCGGCAATGCTCGCAACCTTGATTTGAACCGAGACTTCATCAAAATGGACAGCCGGAATGCTGCTGCCTTTTCTGAACTATTTCATGCGTTTCGCCCCAATGTGTTGATCGATACCCACACTACCAACGGTGCGGATTATCCCTATGCCATGACCCTGATATCTACTCAGCCAGACAAGGCGGGCCCCGTGCTCGGACCCTTCATCAGGGAAGAAATTGAGCCATTTCTCTATGCTTCCATGGAAGCTAAAAATCAGCCGATGTGCCCTTACGTTTACTCTAAAGGAGAGACACCCGACGAAGGAATAATTGGCTTTTTGGAGACTCCGCGCTACAGCACGGGCTATGCTTCCCTTTTTGGATGCATCGGATTTACAGCAGAAGCGCACATGCTTAAGCCATTTTCACAGCGTGTACAAGCGACTTTGGACCTAATAGAATCGGTTTCGGCTTTTATGATGGATCGCTCATCAGATTTGCACCAGGTTAGGGAGGAGGAGTTCAATCGCTGTCAAAATGCCTCAGAATTGGCCGTTCGATGGACCTTGGATGCAGACAGGACGATTCCCCTTGAATTTTCAGGGTTTGAGGCTCGGCGAGAAGTGAGTCAAGTAACAGGTGACATTCGCCTGAAATATGACCAATCTAAGCCTTGGACGAGGACAATCCCGTTTTTTAATCATTACCGCGTTGCGGATGTTGCTGAGGTGCCCAGCTTTTTTGTTATCCCTCAAGCATGGTCTGAGGTGATTCAACGATTGGAGCGAAATCAGGTAGAAATGTCGCGGTTTTCCCAGGATACGACGGCGTTTTTGAAAGTGATGTACGTGGAGGGCTTTCGGTCGACGAATCTCCCGTATGAAGGGCACCATGTTAATTCCTTGGACTCCATTCGATTTGCAACAGAGCCTATCCAGCTGTACGCTGGGGATTATATGATTTCAACGGATCAGCCGAATATCCGGTACATGATGGAAGTTCTTGATCCACGAGCGCATGACTCGTTTTTTGTTTGGAATTTCTTCGACAGTGCTATGCAACAAAAGGAGCATTTCAGCGCCTACGTCTTTGAAGAAACGGCGGCTCAAATGCTCAGCAACTCTCCGGTCCTGCAGCGCGATTTTGAATCGGCACTGCAAGGTGACTCAGCCTTAAGGGCCAATCCAAAGGCCCAATTAAATTGGCTCTATAAAGCTTCTAAGCATTTTGAAGGATCCGTAAATCGGTATCCAGTTTATCAATCCATGCGATAAATCTTTCCCTGCCAATGAATCGAATCCACTCCAGCAATTGGAATTTCCCAGCACGGTTTTTGAGCGCGACTCATCAAATGGGGCGAATTTTGCGCAGGGACGTTATTGGCATGACACCGGAGCAAATAAGGAAGACGCTCGACGGATTTGCCCGGTTGTATCCTGGGCACATGAGTGTGGGCTATGAGTCAACGCACATGGGAAGTGTTCCTGCGGCACGGCTGTACCCGAAGCATCCCCGAAATGCCAATTTAAACCAGCATATTCTATTGATCCATGGAGGTGGGTTTGCCTTTGGTTCAGCGCGCACCCATCGGGCTTTGGCTTCTGCTTTGGTGATTGAAATGGAGTGCGAGGTTTGGTTACCTGAATATCGACTCGCTCCAGAGCATGCATTCCCAGAGCCTTTAGAAGATGTATTAGAGGCATACGCTCACCTTTCATCCAATGCGAAAGATGTTTGGGTGCTCGGTGATTCTGCAGGAGGGAATTTGGCCATGACCCTTTGCTTAGATGCCGCGGAAAAGGGCTGGGCTTCTCCTAAAGGACTTATGCTTTTATCCCCTTGGTTGGATCTCACTCCGAACTCCAAAAGCAACAGAGCAAGCCATACGGAGCAAAGTCCTTTTGATCGATTGGATATGATCGAGTATGCAACACACTACTTGCAGGGGACACCTCCTTACCATCCGCGTTGTAACCCCCTCGTTCGCGACCTATCAGATTTGCCTTTGATTTATGCGGAAGCATCAGAAATGGAGTATCTCTGGCCCGATTACGAAAGGATGCGCAAAGCTTTTGCGAAAACACCAGAGCGCTTTATTGGTCGAGTAGAAGCGCATGCTTTGCACGGCTGGCAATTATTCCCGGACTTATTGCCAGAGGCAAAAAGGAGCATCAAGGGAATGACGGCCTTTATGAGTAAGACACTCGTCGATTCCTTATGATTGAACGATCTCAAGCGTTCGGTTAAGCCCTTCCAATGCATCATTCAGTTCTTCGTCACTTATCGTGAGGGGAGGAGCGATTCGAAAGGCATCCGGCGTGCTCAAGAAAAAGAAGATGAGTACGCCTTGATTGAGCGCTTCATGCACTACGGATTGAACCTGTTCATCTGATTCAAGCTGCACCGCGATGTACAATCCTATGCGGCGCACGGATTGAACCATTTTGAATCGAACAAGGTTGACTTCAATGGCCTTGCCTATCCGTTCAATCCTTGCCCAATCGACTTGCGAGAGCAATGAAGTGGCTACAGCAGAGGCGGCGCAAGGCACTGGGTGACCTCCAAACGTGGTGATGTGGCTCAAGGAAGGGCCTGAAGCGAATTGAGCCATGGCGACTTTAGACGCGATCAGAGCGCCCATTGGGAGGCCACCACCAAGTGCTTTGCCCAGACACAGAGCGTCTGGAACGATATCAAAGTGCTCAAAAGCAAACGGTCTACCCGTTCTGCCCATCCCGCACTGGATCTCATCCAAAATGAGCATCGCATTCACCTTGGTGCACTGTTCCCGTAAATTTTGAATCCATTCTGCATCCGGTATACGGATTCCTGCGTCCCCTTGTACTGTTTCCACAATGACGGCTGCTACGGTTTCATTAATCAGAGGGATGGAACGCAGATCGTTCCACTCCAAGATTTCCACATCGCCCACCAATGGCTGAAATGGTTGCTTACGAGCGGCATTCGAGCTGACGCTCAAGGCACCCATTGTATTCCCATGGTACCCTCCAGAAAATCCAATAATGGTTTGCCTTTGCGTTGTTCTTCTGGCCAATTTCATTGCAGCATCAATGGCCTCTGCGCCAGAATTCAGAAAGTAAACAGCATCTAGGGCATCAGGGAGTAAAGAAAGAAGATTGCGAGCAGCGCTGTCTTGGGCGGTTTGCCGAAACTCTCCATAAACCATGACATGGAGGTGTTGATCTACCTGGTGATGAATGGCCTTTAAAATATCGGGGTGACTATGACCAAATGAGCTTACCCCAATCCCTGAGATGAAGTCCAAAATCTTTCGCCCATTTTCTAAATGGAGGTACGAGCCCTTAGCTCTATTCACTCGAACGTTCAAAGGATGCAACGTCGTTTGAGCTAAACCATCGATCAACAGCGAATCCATCATAAGTTCGGGGAAGCTGAGATGTTAATTTCATCAAGAAACACCCAACTGGGATTTCCTGCTCCCAAATGCCCAACTGGCAGCGGTCCGGAATTCACAACGTTTATGCGCATCCATTGGGCACTCATTTGTCCTAAAATAGCAAAAGAATGGCGCTCAGCCGAGGCATCTCCATTGCCCGGCGATGCTGCGCTTCTTCCGAATGCAGTCCAATTGACGCCATCCAAGCTTCCCTCAACTTTCACTTCTTTGGGATAAAAAATCCAAGGTCTGATATCGCGCAAGGCTCCAACGGAAACTTGGGTGACATTTTTAATGCCACCCAGATCGATATCAATGACCACATCTGTTCCCCAATACCCTTGCCAATCTCCCGTTTGAAATTGATGCCCCCCGGTAATTCCATCGAGCAGAGCTTGGTCTCCACCGGCTGCATATTGAGCGTCGAAAGGGGTGATCGATTGAACAACGTATCCATGATTCACTTGAGTCCACCGATGTTGGACTGTGCTCGATGTGGATCCATCTTCACGCAGGGTTCGTGCATGAATCATTGCTTCATGGTCGATTTGAAAAGGACTTTCATACCTGACCCAGTCATTCTCCGACCAGCTTTGATCGCATGGAGTCAGTTGGTATTGCACTTGCAGGGCTCTAGAGGCCATAGGCAGGGTCAAACGAACTTCGCATGAATCCACAAAAGTTCGAGGCGCCTCAATGACAGGGACGGGAACGAAATCTTCGTCATTCCACTCATAGTTTGGCCAATCCGAATTATTCATGCCAAACTCGGTAGGTTCTTGCTGACATTGGAATTCAATCACACCGCCGTTGAGCAGGTCCGACTTATATAGGACGGGTGTCTGCAAAGCTGTGAAAGAAGAATCTACTTTGCTAAACTGAACGTCTTTAACGTATTTGCCGTCTCCCTTTCGAAGCAATTTCACCGCGGTCAATTTCGAATGAGATGAATGCGCAGCGTTCGGACGGATAATCACTTCTTCAAATAAAGGAGTGCCAATCACCAAGTTATCCTCTCCTGGACAAACCGGGTACATTCCCAGAGCACTCCAAACATACCAAGCGCTCATTTGACCGCAATCTTCGTTCCCTGATAGGCCATCAGGCTGGGTGCTGTAAAGCTCATCTCGGATTTGGGAAACAAGTTCGGATGTCGTGCTGTGGCGGCCTACAAAAGGAAATAAATAAGCCATATGATGACTCGGCTCGTTTCCGTGTGCATATTGACCAATTAAGCCAGTGATGTCTGCTTGATTTCGACCAGTCGTTTCACTCGTTGTTGTGAACATTTCCATCAATTTGGAACGATAGGCATCTGCACCGCCCATGAGTTGAATGTGACCTTGGATATCATGAGGCACAAAGAAATTGTACTGCCAACCGTTGGCTTCCGTATAATTGAAGTTCACCTCGCGCGGTTCAAAATTCTCGAGCCATGCAGCCGAGCGCTTAGGCTGAAAAAAGCCGGAGGTCTTGTTAAATAAGTTCCGGTAGTTGAGCGCTCGTAGACCAAAACGACGGGAAACAGTCGAATAGTCCATCGGGCCATCAGCTAAATGAGATATTTCAGACTTTTGATCAATTTGGCCCGCAAATCGGGCGATGCACGCATCATCAAAGGCATATTCCAATGTCTTCGAGACTGATTCATGTTCAGCATCCAATGGGATGTATCCTAATGCAGCGTAGGAGGGGAGTCCTAAATGGGCGCTATCAGCCGCTTGAACCATGGCCTGCAAGGCCTTGTGTTGGTCGAACGAATCAATACCCCATGATACGGCGTCTCCGATGACGGGTACACTATGGTAACCTATCATGCACCCGGTGTAATTCGCAGCAAGTTCCCATACGGGCAATTGTCCTCCTTGGTCATACATACGCAGCATGGTCCGGACAAAATCCCGTGAACGCATCGGCTCGATCCAATTCAACAACGGATGCAGTGCTCTGAAGGTATCCCAAAGGGAGAAAACCGTGTAGTGCTCTCCTTCATCCGCTTCAAGCCGATGAATTTGCAGGTCAGTACCTCGGTATTCTCCGGTCACATCATTGGCGACATTAGGAGTCGTGAAGCAATGGTACAAGGCGGAGTAAAACGTTTCGCGCTCTTCCGACGTTCCTCCTTTCGCCTCCAACCGTTCAAGCTGTTCATCCCATCTGTTTTCTGCTGCTGTTTGATAAGATTCGAAATCGGGCAAAATGGCCTCTGCTTCTAAATTTGCAAGTGCGCCGTCGATGCTAACAAAGCTCAAGGCAACCTCGGCATTCAACTCCTTAATGACTCCAAAGTCACATGCAAATACAGGAACGTATTCCAAATCCTGTATTTGATGCCCTTGGTCGTTGAGCCCTGTATTGGTGATTTCACTCATTTGATCTCTCCATTCAAACGGGTGATCAAACTTGGCTGCGAAATAGGTGTGCTGCTCTCTTGCCCAGTTATCTGACACGCGGTGCCCAACCAGCATCGAATCATTCAGCGGATAGATGCTGTAATGAGTTAACGCATCCCGATGGGCCATGTCCACCATCAGGGTTAACGTATCCTCTACTTGCAATGAATAGCGGTGAATACCGACGCGTTCAGTTGCAGTTAATTCAACTTGAATCTTTTGGTCTTGTAAATAGACCTGGTAGTATCCTGCATGGGCAGACTCATTTTCATGGGAAAATCGACTTGCATAGCGATCGCTCCATGTTTTGGCCTCTGGATTGAATTGTGTGCAAGGCGCGAATAGGATGTCCCCGTAATCGGAGACGCCCGTTCCTTGTAAGTGTGTGTGGCTGAATCCGTGAATGATGGTATCGGAGTAATGATATCCTCCGCAACCGTCCCAACCGGTGAGCCGAGTGTCTGGACTGAGTTGAACCATGCCAAAAGGGACTGTTGCGCCAGGGTACGTATGGCCATGACCGCCTGTACCAATAAAGGGGTTAACCAAAGCGCTCTTCCTCTCTTCCGAGGTTAAGCAACCTGAGAAAAGTAAGGACCAGCATAGCGTCAAAAACAGGGGTATGCAGCGTGTCATGGTTGTCAATTAATCAATGTCATTCAGCCACTCAAGCGCCCGATTACGCGGGGCATCAATGTTCCTTAGCACTTGCTCCGCATCTGGAATCACCGGGAAATCGGGCAGGAGAGGCAACGATACCCATTGCATGGGATTTTGAGTGAAGTAGCGAGCAGATGCTATGTTTACAAGCAAACCTGACTCGGGAAGCTTGATTTGGACTGGATTACCAAATGTGCCGCTGATGCTTCCCATCGGGGGCTCCCCAAACGTCATTCCTCTCCCTGATCTCACAAACCATGAGGCAATAGAAACGGACGCAGAGGCCGATAAACCATCCATGATCAGTGCAACAGGCCCATTATAGTTCAGTCGACTATCCGGAGTAATCGGAACGGAAAACGGCACAAAAGCGATGGTATCCAAAGGAAGTTGCCCCAGTTGTTCATTCAAGTTCTGCAGGTTTTTGTCATACTTCTCCTTTCGAAGGAACCAGCCTCTTCTTCGCTTAAGTAGTTGGCTCTTAGCCGTTTCACTCACTTTTATCTGCACACCATATGGGATGCGAACGGCCTCCGAGGTTAAGTAAGGAAGCAATTCTGCCATGATGGAGATGTGACCGCCAGAATTCCCGCGTAAATCTAAAACGAGCCCCTTGAAGTTTTGGTTTTGTTCTGACAGGTCCTTTACCGCTCTAAAACACCGCTGCAATTCTCGCCGAAAAAGACGCAGGTTCTTTGGGTGGAAATGCCCGATCTTTAAGTGAATAGAGGTTCCGTTGTTCGCTTCATCTACCATTTCGGTCCAATGAATTGCCTCCGCACTCTGGCGTTGCAATTCTTGCATTTCCTCATTCGTTTGGACCAGCAATTCAAAGGACTGTCCATTCTTCAATTGGACTGTCACTTCGTCTCCAATCTTCGAGCCGGTAACAAAAGGTGCAATGTCATTCCACAACTTTTCCGCGACTCGAAGCCGAGCTACTTTGGCATCGCCTTCTTGCGACACCAATGGAAGTGAACTCCCAAGTATACTGCGAGCAGGGACGCCGTTCACCGCTACCACCTCCTGACCCATTGAATTTGAATCTCCGTATGTACGTGAAATTCTCAATTGATTACGAACGGTCTTGATTTCCAATGGCAAATGACCATACGTCTCGCCCAATTGATTTGAAAACGAACGCAAACTCAGCCCAGTATGGCTATCCTTCAGCGTATTGCAAATTCGCGCTACCATTTGCGCTTCGGCAAACAGGGAGCCTCCTCCTTCAAATGTCTCGCGAGAATTCAAGCAGGCTTGTTCAAAGTCAACGGAGGAACAGTGGACAAAAGGAGAGGGGTGAATACGGAGGATCCAGGCCTCAAGTGAATCAAGATCCCGGTGAATTTGATCACCTGTCAAAAAATCCACTGCAGGTGAGCTCGGACGTTGTGCGATGGAAAGGAAGCTATAATGGCATAAAACCAACAGCATCCCAAGCCGGATATGTGGATTCATACCGATTGATTCCTGAATTTGACCATGGTCAAAATCGTAGCAATGGCCACGCTTTCTCCTTCATCATCGTACATGTCAACATGAAACTTAACAATGCCCTTTCGAATGTCGTTTGCATCCTTTTTTTCTTGTTCAACCTTATCCTTAACGGTTAGCCGCACGCCAACCGTTGTCCCTGGATAAACGGGCTTCGTGAATCGAGCTTGCTCCACACCGTAATTCAGCAAAACTGGCCCCTTTTTTGGGTCTACGAATAAACCTGCAGCCTTGCTCAGAAGGTAATATCCGTGGGCAACGCGCTGTTCAAATATGGTGCCTTCTAAACTTGTTTCGTCCACATGAGCATAGAAATGATCGCCACTGACATTCGCAAAATTGACAATATCAGTCTCTGTAATTGTGTGTTTAGCAGTAGTTACGGTATGACCAATCACTAAATCCTCAAAATGCTGCTGAAATAAATGGGGGCTGGCTTCTACTCTTTTACCTCCAGGATGATATGACTGAGTGATGGCTGCGAGCATCGTGGGTGAACCTTGCACGGCCGTTCGTTGCATATAGTGATTGACGCCGCGTTTACCGCCCATTTCTTCGCCTCCTCCTGCACGCCCGGGTCCTCCATGGGTCAATTGGGGCAAAGGCGAACCGTGCCCAGTAGATTCAGCTGCGCAATCGCGGTCCAACACCAAAATGCGTCCATGCATAGACGCAGCACCGTGAACAAACTCTTGAGATTCTTTTGGATCATGACTAACGAGCGAACAACATAAAGATCCCTTGCCCATGTTCGCTAAGGAAATAGCTTCTTCTATGTGCTGATAAGGCATCAGCGTCGCGACGGGACCAAAGGCCTCTGTGCTGTGACACTTACTTGACGCTCCGGGTTTGTCGTTTCGGAGTAAAACAGCTCCGAGAAAAGCGTCTTCCACGGCTTGATCGCCTCGAGGCGCATCTTCATAGCGGTAAACGCACTCGGATTCGGACATTAAATCAGCTACTTTGTCCAGCACTTCTTTTTTCTGCGCAGCATTGACCAGGGAGCCCATCCGAACACCCTCTACTTGTGGATCTCCCATCACCGACTTGGCGAGCGACGATGCCAATGCTTCTTGAACAGGATCAATAAGATGTTTCGGCACAAAGATTCGACGAACAGCTGTGCACTTTTGTCCCGCTTTAACGGTCATTTCCTTTCGAACTTCACGAATGAAAAAATCGAACTCAGCATCACCGATTTGCACCGACTCACCCAAAATGGATGCGTTCAATGAATCTGCCTCCATATTAAATGGCACGGAGTGGGAGAGGATACGTGGATTGGACTTAAGCTTCATTCCAGTCTGCGCGGAACCGGTAAATGTGACCACATCACGCTCATCTACATGGTCCAAAAGGGACCTAGCTGGTCCACATATCAATTGAAGAGCACCCTCTGGAATGATTTTCGAATTAACAATCTCTTGAACAACTACAGAAGTCAAGAATGCAGTAGAAGATGCCGGCTTCACTACAGCGGGCATTCCAGCCAACCAATTAACGGCAACCTTTTCAAGCATGCCCCAAACAGGGAAGTTGAATGCATTAATATGAATCGCAACTCCTGTCTTCGGTGTCAGAATATGATGTGCGCCAAAAGAACCCTCTTTCCCCAAAGGGATGTATTCACCATCTACTGCAAATGGCTGGTCACCATATTGTCTTCGTAGACTGGCATAGCTAAATAAGTTTCCAATCCCACCCTCAATATCAATCCATGCATCGGTTCGTGTGGCGCCCGTTCCCCAGCTCGCTTCGTAGAATTTATCTTTGTGCTTCAATAAATGCAACGCCAATCTCTTAAGCATCAGGCCACGTTCCTGAAAAGTCATTCTGCGAAGCTTAGCATTCCCCGTCTCTCGGCCGTATTTCAGAACGTTTTCAAAGTCGATGGCTTCATTGCTGACAGAAGCTATAGCGCCGCCGTGAATAGCATGCTGGATAATCTGCACATCAGATGAGCTAGGAGCTTGCCAACGTTCCGAGATAAAATGCTGAAGAGGTGTTGAACTCATAGTGCAAAATTAGATTGCAATATACGCAGCCGCAAAAGAGCCTGTACTTTCCTCGAGAGGGTGAGAATTAGGAAATATGAATATATTGCCGTTAATTCGATTCATCGCTGAGATATGACTATACGTCTATGAATTTTTTATTAACTTCGACAAAGAAAGTTTGGCGTTAACCATAAAAAGTCTTATCTTAGCTCCAATAGACATCAAATCTTGACCAGAAACATCTAATTAATTCATTAAAATGAAGAACCTTTTCACACTGGCTGCGGCCTCTTTTCTCGCCTTAGGGGCGAGTGCCAGCAATGTTGAGTTGGTCGTTGAAGCTGTAGACAACGGCGGCCAAGTTGAAGGAAATACGTACCGCGTTTACGCCGTATTGCCTTCAGCAGAGCATTCGTTGCATGCTGTTTTCGCTGACGGCGAGCACGTACTCAACGTAGCTACAACTTCTGACTTCTACCAACACCAGTATGGTAGCTTTTCGTCTTTGGACGTGAACGACCAAATTGTAGCCTTAGAAGGTTCACTAGCTTACGATAGCTGGGTAACGATCGGAGCTACTAATAGTTCTAACAACAACCTTTGGACAGTAGGAGTTGATTACAATAACTTCCTCGGAGGTTCTGAATTGACCGTAACTGACGGTGCTTGGTTCGTAGTGCCAACAGACGTTCAAGCTGCAACGGAAGCGGGTAACCGCGTTTTGTTGATGCAATTGACGACTGACGGAACTGCCACAGGTATTTTAAACCTTCAAGGTTGGGATGCTGACGGCGCTGCATGGCGAGCATATGACTTGACGTTCTCTTCTACAGACGCACAAGTCTTCGGCTGCACTGAGCAGAATGCTGCCAACTTCAACGTTGACGCTACATACAATGACGGTTCTTGCTTTGGAGAGAACAATGGCGATAGCCATGGTTTGTCTAACATTGACAACAACACTGCTTGGAACATCTTCCCAAATCCTGTTTTCGAAAGCACGTTCAGCGTGAAATTCGATCGTGAATTGAACTTGGGAGGTGAGAACATCATCTTGGAAGTAACTGACATGTCTGGAAAGGCTGTTATTTCTCAAGAAGTAGCTCAAGAGAACATTGTTGGAGGTAACCGCATCGTTGTAAAGCACGACTTAGCTGCTGGTAACTACACGGTTTCTGTAAAGCACGAAAACTTCAGCGACGCTCAAAACATTGTTGTGTCGAAGTAAGTCGAAACGAAAGACTTTGAAAAAGGGACCCTTTGGGGTCCCTTTTTTTGTGGCCCTACACGAACCGACTACATTAGCCAAAAAGTAATTCATGAAGCTTCGTTTTCTTATAGGCCTCAGTGCAGTGGTCATCTTTACTGGTTGCGAACAGAATCGACAAACCACACCAACTCTTGCTTCCACTCCATTTTATGGAAACGTTGGCATGCGGGAGGCTACACTCTGGTTTCAACTTTCCAAGGATGCGACCAATCCAGAAATCTCATTGGAAGTATGGAGTGACTCCACTGCTACCCAAGTTTTCCTCCCCACTTCGGCTGGTCTGGCAAATTGCTACCATGTCCATGTCCATGATTTGATGCCAGGCAAGGATTATTACATGATTTTAACCAGCAATAATCAAGCTATAAGTGACACACTCGCGATAAGCACACAGGCTCTTTGGCAGTACCGGACAGATCCTCCTGGATTTAAAATAGCTCTTGGCAGCTGTTCGTACATAAACGAACCCCAATTTGATCGCCCAGGAAAACCATACGGTGGGGAGTATGGCATTTTCAAAACAGTTGCAAGGGAGGCCCCAGATGCCATGTTTTGGCTTGGTGACAATGTTTACCTACGCGAAGCGGATTTAGGCAGCATTCACGGTTACATACATCGCTACAATCACACAAGGTCCACTCCTGAAATCCAGGAGTTACTTTCGTCTGGAGTGCATTATGCCATTTGGGATGACCATGATTTTGGACCCAATGACTGTGATGGTTCTTGGATCCATAAAGATTGGGCGAAGCGCACGTTTGATGCATTCTGGGCCAATCCTGAATCCGGAATTCCTGGCGCACCCGAATTGAATGCCACGACCTTCCTTTTCAATGACGTGCAGGTGTTCTTACTGGATAATAGGACGCACCGAATCAACCATGGTATGGGAAGTGAAAAGCGACAAATGTTAGGATCCGTGCAAATGGAGTGGTTGCTAAATGGGCTGCGAAACAGCCGTGCTCCATTCAAGCTGGTTGCCGTAGGAGGTCAAATGCTCAGTGATGCGGCGATCTATGAGAATTTCGCCCAATTCCCTGAGGAACGAGCCTATCTCTTAGATGAATTAGACCGATTGGACGTCCGCGGGGTTGTGTTTTTGACGGGAGACCGTCACAACAGTGAATTGACAAAACTCCAACTTCCCAAGGGGAATTGGGTTTACGATTTAACTGTGAGCCCCCTTACAAGCGGGAGTTATGACCACCTTGATGAACCGAATACACTCAGGGTAGAGGACACAATGGTCGGAATCCGAAATTATGCCACGCTCCAATTTAGCGGCCCTCGAAAGAACCGCATAATGAAGGTAACCGTAAAGGATCAGCAGGGTGAACAGCTTTGGACACGGTCCATCTATGCTGGAGAGCGACATGCTCTCAAATAATTCCATACATCGGTTCTATGATCTTGCTCAATGAGCTCGGTCAAAAGGAGATGTTACCAGTCCTCGTCGAGTAAAAAGTCAGTTTGCTTAGGACGAGATTCTAGCTTAATCAGGTAATTCACACCTTCAGCGGTAACCCGAATGGCCTTGCATATGACCTGACGACCGGGAATTTCAAATTCAAACGTATGGTCGTCGTATCCATGAGGGTAGGTGGAGTTTAACGTTTCCAGTACCTGACTTGGTAACTTCCGGTAGCTAATGATTAAATTTCGCATGATTCAATGATCTTTACCCGTCCTATACTCTCCGCAGTGATAAAAGGTTACATCGACATTTAAGTTAGCCATGGCTGATTCACTAGAAACAACAAGGAAGGATTATCACCGGGCTAATTTGATATTCAGCCAATTGCCTGCTAGTCCCAGCGCATTGCTCGAAGAATGGCTGGAAAGTGCCAAAGAATGCGATCCTGAGGACTACAATGCGATGGTGCTTTCAACGCGCGCGTTAGGCCAGGGTGCCAATTCAAGAGTTGTTTTACTCAGAGGAATAGAAGAGGGGACCATCCGGTTCTTTACCAATTATGAATCCACAAAAGGACGAGAGATTGCCGCTCACCCGCATGTGTCTTGTTTATTTTTCTGGCCTCAACTCGAGCGCCAAGTTCGTATCAAAGGCTGCGCTAGGCGCAGTGAAGAGGAGGTCAGCAATCTTTATTTTGACAGCCGTCCGCGGTCAAGTCAAATAGGCGCTTGGGCGTCCAAGCAGAGCCAAGAAGGGACTGAATTAGAATTAGAAGGTCGACTGGCTCAGTTGACTGAGAAATTTAACGAAGCCGAAATTACACGACCTCCATTTTGGGGGGGCTTTGATATTGAACCAATCGAATACGAGTTTTGGCAAGGACGTCCTAGCAGACTGCATCAGCGCTATTGCTATCGTTGGTCCGAATCAGAGAAAACGTGGACGAAGCATCGAGTCGATCCATAAAAGGTGCTCTTAGCACTAATCTATACGCAATACAAGCCCTTTCAGATAGGCTCCTTCTGGGTGAAAAGCACTGACGGGGTGATCTGCTGGCTGGTGCAGGCGGTGTATAATCCTCACTGTGCGATTCGACTGAATGGCCGCTGCAATTATCGTATGCGTAAAGAGCCGGTCATCCACCGCCTGAGAGCAAGAAAAGGTAAAGAGAAGACCTCCAGGTTTCATGGATTGAATCGCTCGCTGATTGATCCGTTTATAGCCTTGAATTGCTTGATGTCGAGCAGAAGCACTTTTTGCAAATGCAGGAGGGTCCAGAACAACGATATCGAAGTCAGCAACACCGCCCTTTAAGTATTCCATGGCATCCGCCTCGATGTTTTCGTGGTCGCCGGTAAGAAATGCATTCTGATCTACCGCTGCTTGTGCAAGCTCCAGCGCGCGGGATGAACTATCCAAGCTGCACGCTTTTGTGGCTCCACCTTGCAAAGCTGCTACAGAGAAGCCCCCTGTGTAGCTAAAAACATTCAATACGCTTCGACCTTTTGCAAGCGAGGAAAGAAGGGTTCTGTTCTCTCTTTGATCAATGAAAAATCCGGTTTTCTGGCCTTGCTCAAGATCAATAATAAATGATCGCCCCCTTTCCTTTGGTGACCAGTCACTGGGCTCGTTGCCGTGAATAAAGCCATCTAGATCATGATCAGCCCCTGACTTTCGCAAGACTTTTGCGGATTTATTGTAGATGCCAACCAATTCTGGCAACGCCTGATTAAGCGCCACAGTGATGCGTTTAAGCTCCAAGTGCATTCCAACAGAATGTGTTTGAACAACCGCAATTCGGTCGTAATAATCAATGATCAATCCAGACAGTCCGTCTCCTTCTGCATGGACCAACCGGCAAATATTCTGACCCTCACCAACCAACAAGCCCAAGTCACGTCGAATCCCAACAGCTTGGCCTATCCGGCTGTTCCACCAATCTTGATCTAAGGAAGATTCTTCAAACGACAACATGCGCACTGCAATCGATGTGTTATGGCTGTAGTGACCATATCCGAGCAGTCTGCCCTTATTCGCATGCACGGCGACCAAGTCACCAGTCACAGGAGAACCTTCTAGTCGCTTTATGGCGCCACTGAACACCCAAGGATGCTTGCGCAGAAGGCTCTCTTCCTTCCGAGCTTTTAAAAAAACAGATTTTTCACTGATCATGCGAGCGAAGATAAACGAAGCATCATCAGGTCGTTTGATAAATTCGTCCGTTATCTAATCTCACCTCGCATTCCAGATAGGCTTGCTTCATCGCTGCAATAAAAAGGGGTAATTCTCCGATCGCTTGGGCAGATTGCCAGGCTTCCCAATTCAGACCCGCAAGAGGGATTTCATTCAACCAATCCTGTTTGCGGCGTTCAATGTCAACCAGTTTACATCCATCACAGACACCGCATGGATCTGAGTCCTGAAAACCGAAGGAATCATCTATGAATTGTTGCCGACAAGAGGAACTTGAGATGAACTCGGTCATTTTAGCACTTCTTTGAAGCCGATAATTGTGGGCAATCAC
>CAJQLF010000034.1 GCA_905479115.1 uncultured Flavobacteriales bacterium | reverse complement strand
AAGCCGAAGGGGGTACGTTATTTCTCGATGAGGTGGGTGACATGAGCCCTTCAGCCCAAGCGAAAGTGCTTCGCGCTTTGCAAGAAAGCCGGATTTCTCGGGTAGGTGGAGAAAAGGAGATTGAAGTGAATGTTCGGGTTGTAGCTGCGACAAATAAAAACCTTCGAGATGAAATCGATAGCGGAAATTTTCGGGAAGACTTGTTTCACCGGCTAGCCGTCATCCCCGTCCATGTTCCATCGTTGAATGAACGCCGAAGTGACATCCCACTTTTGACGGAGCATTTTTTAAAAATCATTTGCGACCAGCACGGAAAAGTTCAGATGGACGTTACCTCAGGCGCGATGGAGGCACTCCAATCAGCTGATTGGACTGGGAATATTCGCGAATTGCGCAATGTAATCGAGCGGCTGGTCATCCTCACTCCCAAGGGAGAAGCGATCAATGAAGATGTAGTTCGTCGGTTTGGAGGATTGTCGGTGTCTAAGCAATAAATACCGTAAATCACTCAATTTGTGGCCTTTGGAAGGCAACCTATGTCAAAAGTACACGTCTTAAGGGTGAACACAACGTGATTACCATGGCAGAATATTCAGTTTTGGGACTCGAAATGAGCGGTGCGATGACATCGGCAGTCATTTTCCTCAGCGTTATTGCGCTGGGTGCCAACGCCAAACTCTTTATCAAATGCGATCAACCGGTCTGGGCCGCCTTAATCCCAGGCTACAACGTGGTCGTTGCGATGCGCATCTTGGGAAGACCAGATCAGCATGCTGTGCTGTTTTTAATTCCTGTATTCAACATTTATTTCTTTCTCCGCACGGTGATTGAATTGGCTCAAGCTTTCGGAAAGCGAACAAATACAGATTATGCTTTAGCAATGGTGTTCAACGTTTTCTACGTATTGAACCTCAGCTTAGCCTACCAAGAGGAGTACGTAGGGCCCGTGTACGGACAAGAAAAGAAAACGGCATCCAACCTTCAAGCTGCGTAAACTCATATGGAGCGGTGAAGTTGGAATCGGATTTTGAAATCCTTAAAAAAAGCGCCTTCAGGGCGCTTTTTTTATTTGCAGGGGATTGATCCAGGGCCACTGGCCCCTGCTATTCAACGAGATTTTTGGCCGCCTCTAGGGCTTTTTCGATTCCCGAGGCATCTTTTCCCCCAGCAGTTGCAAAAAATGGTTGTCCTCCACCTCCACCTTGGATGTGTTTCGCCAGCTCCCGCACGATGCCTCCAGCGTTCATTTTGCCTGATGAAACCAGGTCGTCGCTTATTGCGACGGTCAGGGTTGGTTTTCCTCCGGCACGCGAAGCAATCACTCCGAAGAATGGAGCCTGCTCTTTCTTTAGTTGGAAAGCGATGTCTTTAATAGCGCCAGTATCCAATGGCAGTTCACCAATGAAGGTGTTGATGCCATTTCGCGCGACCAAATTTTGGGAAAGGTCGGATTTTGTGGCTGCAGCTTCCTTGTGTTTGAAGGCTTCCATCTCTTTTTGAAGAGCAGCATGCTTTGTCAGTACATCCTCCAGGGCTTTACCAACATCTGCAGGTGATTTCAGCAGAGATTTAATCTGATTGAGCGTTTTGCGGTCGGCGTCGCTCGCTTCAAGAGCGCTGCCTCCCGTAATAGCTTCTATTCTGCGAACGCCCGATGCGACAGCAGTTTCTTGTGTGATCCGGAAGAGGCCCAATGATCCTGTTGCTGGGGCGTGGGTGCCTCCGCACAGTTCCTTCGATGTATCAAATTCAATCATGCGGACTTCGTCACCGTACTTTTCACCGAACAGCATCATGGCGCCACTCGCCTTGGCTTCGTCCATGGTGATACTCCGGTGTTCGACCAACGGATGATTGGCGAGGATTCTTTGATTCACTTGCGCTTCTACGGTTTGCAATTCCTCGTCGGTCATTTTAGCAAAGTGGGAGAAATCAAACCGCAAGGCATCTGCTTTGACCAAAGAACCTTTTTGTTCTACATGGGTGCCTAAAACATCGCGAAGGGCTTCGTGCAATAAATGGGTGGCGGTGTGATTGCGTTGGGTGTTTGCCCGGCGGTCCGAAGCTACTTTGGCGTGAAACGAGGCGTGCACGTCAGCCGGCAATTCGTTGCCAAAATGGACCACCAGGTTGTTTTCTTTTTTGGTGTCAAAAATTGCAACCGGCTTAGTATTCTTGTCGCTTTCTCCGCTTGACGGTGTCAACGTGCCCGTATCTCCGACCTGCCCACCGCCTTCAGGGTAAAAAGGAGTGGTATCCAGAACGAATTGGTAGAATTTCTTGTTTTTGGACGCTACTTCCCGATAGCGTAGGATGCGACACGTGGACTCGAGCGTATCGTAGCCAACAAAGACACTCGCTTGTTCTTCGTGCACATTGACCCAATCGTCTGCGCTGAGCTTACCAGCTGCTCGGCTGCGCGCCTTTGTTGCTGCCATGGCAACGTCAAATCCAGGTTCGTCGATGGAGACACCAAGCTCTCCGGCCATCAAGGCCGTCAAATCCAATGGGAACCCGAAGGTATCATAGAGTTCAAACACCACATCTCCGGGAAGCTGTTTTGTGCTTTTGAACTCCTCCAGACGCACTTCCAGACGCTCGATACCTTTGGACAAGGTGCGCAGAAACGACTCTTCTTCCTCGTGGATGACCCGTTGAATTAAATCACGTTGGGCAATTAATTCAGGAAAGGCTTCGCCCATCTGGTTGGAAAGCGTTGGGACCAACGCGTGCATAAAGGGATCTTGCAAGTCTAAAAAGGAATAGCCGTAACGGATGGCGCGCCGAAGGATGCGCCGGATGACGTATCCAGAGCCCGTGTTGGAAGGCAATTGACCGTCGGCAATGCTGAATGCGACAGCGCGAATGTGATCCGAAATGACGCGAAATGCGATGTCAGCCTTTGAATCCGTTCGGCTGTAAGTTTTCCCACTGAGTTGCGCCACCTGCTCGAGCAATGGCTGGAACACGTCTGTATCGTAGTTGGACTTCTTGCCTTGAAGCGCCATGGCGAGTCGCTCAAACCCCATGCCGGTATCAATGTGCTTGTTAGGCAAGGGAATCAGTGACCCGTCCGCCATGCGGTTAAATTGCATGAAGACAAGATTCCAAATTTCCACGACGTGAGGGTGGTCTGCGTTGACCAGATCTTTTCCAGGAACTTCCGCTTTTTCCTTCGGGTCGCGTAAATCAATGTGAATCTCAGAACAGGGTCCGCAGGGCCCGGTCTCGCCCATTTCCCAGAAGTTGTCTTTTTTAGAAGCCAGTAAAATTCGGTCTTTGGGAACCCATTGAGACCAAATTTGAGCGGCTTCCGTGTCAGCCTCCAAACCGTCGGACTCGTCACCTTCAAAAACGGTAACGTACAGGTTCTCCGGTTCGAGTTGGTAAACTTTGGTCAACAATTCCCAGGCCCAATCGATGGCCTCTTGCTTGAAATAATCCCCGAAAGACCAGTTGCCCAGCATTTCAAACATCGTATGGTGGTAGGTGTCTACTCCGACTTCTTCTAGGTCGTTGTGTTTGCCGCTGACGCGCAGACATTTTTGAGTGTCGGCTATGCGTGGATGGACGATCGGACTGTTGCCCAAAAACAAATCCTTGAACGGATTCATCCCGGCATTGTTGAACATCAGCGTGGGGTCGTCTTTGATGACCATGGGAGCTGACGGCACAATTTCATGGCGCTTCGATGCAAAAAACTCAAGGAAACGTTCGCGAATCAATTTGGATTCCATGGGGTGCAAGGGTTAGGCGAGGATCGCTAGGGGTTATTCACTGCAAAAATCTATAAAACACCGAGCAATCCCGCGGGTGATGAGAATTAAAATTGCACATTTGCATCGCAATGGCGAAACGATTTCATAAACATCAGTACAACGAGGGCAAGTTGAGGATGGAAGAAATCCCCTTCGACCTGAGGGACTATGTGCTCTTTGCAGTAAAACGCTTAGCCGTGTTCGGGGTGATATCTGGCGGAAGTGTCTTCTTGTTTGACTCTTATTTTGAAAGCCCAACCGACCGCTCTCAGCGACGAGAAATAGCATTTCTCGAAGATAGATTGGCCAAAATCGATGAAGAAATGACGAACATGTCCGTCATCCTTTCTGACATTTCCGAAAGAGATGATGCGATCTATCGATCCATTTTTGGTGTAGAATCTTACCCGAGCCATTTGCGTAATCCAGGAATAGGGGGGGCAGATCGTCAGCGATCCCTGCGTGGTTTTGATCACTCGCAAGCGGTAATTTCTTCTCAGGAACGGTTGGCTGAATTGCAGCGAAAACTTGTAGCGCAGAGCAGATCCTTTGAAGAGGTGTTGGATTTGGCAAAAAGCCAAACTGAATTACTGAAGTCGATTCCGGCCATCCAGCCCATTAGAAATGAGGAGTTGAGGCGCATGGCAAGTGGCTACGGGTTTCGAATTCACCCGATTTACAAAGTCCGAAAAATGCACTACGGCATGGATTTTTCTGCTCCAACGGGCACCGAGATTTTTGCAACAGGAGACGGTGAGGTGGTTTTGGCGAAGCGTACCTGGAACGGTTTCGGTTTACACGTGATTATTCGCCACGGTTTCGGCTATGAGACGCTTTATGCCCACATGAGTAAAATCATGGTGCGGAAAGGACAAAAACTTAAACGCGGTGATATCATTGGACTGGTGGGGTCGACTGGAACTTCGGTAGCGCCTCATTTGCATTATGAGGTGCACAAAGACGGGAGAAAGGTGAATCCGGCACAGTACTATTTTAATGACCTAACTCCTGCGCAATACGAAGAGATGCTCTTGCAATCTGCCAGTTCGAATCAGTCATTCGATTGATTTGAAAAGGTTTTTTAGCGGGTTATGTGGTTCATTGTGACTGGTTTACCATTTTCTCACTTATCTTACCCATCAAACGCATTAGCTTTTTTGACATGCCTTTGAACAAGCCCATTGAAAAACGGTATTTTTCGATCACAGAAGTGGCGAAAGAATTGGGTTTAAATGCCTCGCAATTGAGGTATTGGGAGAAGGAATTTGCAGTGCTCAAGCCTCGAACCAATGCGCGAGGAAAGCGTTTTTACACCGAGTCAGACCGGGAAATTATTCAACAGATCTCTTGGCTCGTGAAGGACCAGGGCTATACCATTGATGGGGCCCGCAAAGCCATGAAGAAAAGAAAGGATGTCGCATTGGCAATGAGCGAAGAGGCGGGCCATGCGGAATCCAAGGCTGTCGATGCGGCAGCTCTTTTGGAGAGGCTCCAGGCTGTGCGGGAGAAGTTGATGGAGTGGGATCAGCAACTGGGCTAATCACATCTGACCGGAGAAGCCTTTACTGCGGAGTTTCTTGTCGGGCTTTCCAATGCAAACCAGGCGTGAGGTGATTTTTAACGTAATCCTCTATGGCATCTTCTAATGACCGAAAAGGTTGGTCGTATCCAATGCTCCTCAGCTTTGACATGTCGGCTTCAGTGAAGTATTGGTAAGTGTCCCGAATATCTTCTGGTGTATCGATGAACGAGATGTTGGGCTCTTTGTCCATTGCGGCAAAGGTGGCTCTCGCCAAATCCAAAAAGGTTCGTGCTTCTCCGGTGCCGAGGTTGTAAAGTCCGTTTGAAGCTGGTAATCGATGATGCATCAAAAAGAGACAGACATCGACCAGGTCTTTTACGTAGACGAAATCACGTGTTTGGCCTCCGTCAACATAATCCTCGCGGTGGGACCGGAACAATTTCATTGCTCCAGTGGCATTGACTTGGTTGAATGTGTGGAAAACAACACTGGCCATGCGTCCTTTGTGAAACTCATTGGGGCCGAAGACATTGAAGAACTTGAGGCCCGTCCAAAAATAGGGAGCGTTGCCTTCTTCCGCCTGAGCGAGAGCCCATTGGTCAAAATTGTTTTTGGAAACGCCGTAGGGATTCAGAGGCTGCAAGCGCTCAACACAAGCGTGATCATCGCGGTACCCGTGCTCACCTCCACCATACGTTGCGGCCGATGATGCATAAACCAATGGGAGACCGTATGCGACGCAGGCATTCCAAATCTGCTGGCTGTAAGCCTCGTTGAGCTCGTCAAAAATGGCCTTGTTTTGCTCTGTGGTGTCTGTTCGAGCACCCAGATGAAAGATGAATTGAACCTGGCTTTCATTTTCAGCAAGCCAATCAATGAAGTCGGCACGATCCACTTTTGCCGCACACTTCACGCCTTCATGGTTCGCGATTTTGTCCGGGCGGCTGAAGTCATCGACGAGAACCAAATCGAAAAATCGTGCTTCGTTGAGGCGGGCGGCGAGGGCACTGCCGATGAATCCAGCGGCTCCTGTGATTGCAATCATGGTGTAAAGGTAAGAAAGCGGCTTCGCGTATCTTTGTCATTGATTCCGATGAAAGAAGTTACCATCACCCGTCGCGCCCGATTCAATGCCGCCCACAAACTCTGGAATGAGCAGTGGGATGCCGACAAAAACTTTGAAGTGTTTGGCAAGTGTGCCAACCCCAATTGGCACGGTCACAATTACGAAGTGTATGTGACTGTGCGAGGAGCAATTGATGAGGATACCGGGTATTTCATCAACTTTACGGACCTCAAGGCCATCATCCGATCGTACGTGGAGGAGCCATTGGATCACAAGAATTTAAACATGGACGTGCCATGGCTCAAGGGCAAACAGACGTCCGTAGAGAATTTGGTGATTGGAATTTGGGAACAACTTGAACCAATCATCAGTCAGAATGGTTGTACTCTTGAACGCGTACGCGTGTTCGAGACTGAAAACAATTACGCAGATTATTACGGAGCTTCTTGATGGCGATTTACGAAAGAAAAGATATTTGGGACGAAGAGGCCGTCAACGATCTGACAGGATCCTTCGCTGCAATCTTGAGCCGCATTGGGGAAGACCCTCAGCGTGAGGGCTTACTCAAGACGCCAGAACGTGCAGCCAAAGCCATGGCGGTGTTAACCTCAGGCAACGGAGTGAACCCCTCGGAAATCCTCCGAAGTGCGCTCTTCACCGAGCCCAGCGATGAGATGGTGTTGGTGCGTGATATTGAGGTGTACAGTTTATGTGAGCACCATATGCTGCCGTTTTTTGGCAAAGCGCATGTCGCCTACATTCCCGACGGTAAAATTGTCGGGTTGAGCAAGATCCCCCGAGTGGTCGATGCCTTCTCGCGCCGATTGCAGGTACAAGAGCGGCTGACGGAACAAGTGCGAGACTGCATCCAAGAAACCTTGGGTGCTAAAGGTGTGGCAGTGGTGATGGAGGCTCGGCATTTATGCATGCAGATGCGGGGAGTGGAAAAGCAAAACACCATCACAACGACCAGTGCGTTCACCGGCTTGTTCTTGAAAGATTCCAAAACCCGGGAAGAATTTATGCGCTTGGCCATTGGTTCGATGTACGGTCGAGGCTAAAGTTTCATTGGTCAAAGGATTTTTTGGCAATCCCCACTCCTTGAGATTAGGGAGAATATTCGCAACTTTGCACCATGAATGAATTTGATGCTCCCCGAATCGTGGACGATGCCCTGATCCAGGACGAGTCCGTTATCTCTCGGTTTATTGCGAATGTGTTCAGCTGGATGGTGGCTGGATTGGTGATGACCGCTACAGCGGCCTATTACACGGTCGAGTCCGGCTTTATTGGTCAACTCTTCAACTCAGAAACAGGAGGCATGAGTGGGCTGGGCTGGGGTGTCATGCTCGCACCTCTTGGTTTTATTCTGGCGATGAATTTGGGATTTCAGCGATGGTCTTCGACAGCATTGACGTTGCTCTTTTTGACATTCAGTGGGGTAATGGGGATGTCACTGAGTAGCATTTTTTTGGTGTACACGATGTCGAGCATCGCACAGGTCTTTGTGATTACCGCTGCAACATTTGCGGTGATGGCGGTTGTGGGCTATACGACACAAACTGACCTCACTCGCTTTGGGAGTTTGTTGATGATGGCGCTGATTGGCATCATCATCGCGAGCTTTGTGAATTGGTTCATCGGTTCGGCCTCCTTGGATTACATCATTAGCATTGGAGGTGTGCTCATTTTTACGGGACTGATTGCATACGACACCCAAAAACTAAAGCGCATTGCAGCTGGCGTTGAATACGGTTCAGAGACTGCTTCTAAGTTGGCCATACTGGGCGCGACGAGTCTTTATTTGGATTTCGTGAACCTCTTCTTGTTTCTCCTTCGTTTGCTGGGTCGACGCAACTGATCACAATGAAGCTATGATTGAGGTGTCGACGAACATCAAAAAAGCCCGCAATTCGCGGGCTTTTTTGATGGTAAACGTCAAACGAGCTTATTGAATCATGATGCGCTGGCTCCATAAACGGCCCGATGAAGTGCGCAGGGAAAGCAAATAGGCACCGGCTGCATGGCGCTCTGCGTTCATGAACAATTTGTGGGTTCCAGCCGATAACCAACCGCTATGAAGGAGCTCAACTGTCTCGCCTAGCGCATTGAGGAGAACAAGTTCGACGTGCGTGCCGCGCTGCAGATCGACTGGAATGCAGGTGATGGCTTGGGCGGGGTTGGGAAATGCCTGGAGCAGCGGGGAAACTTCAAATTCTCCGATTCCAACGGTTGGGTCAAACACATCAAAGTTCCACCATCCTTCTGGGGCCGGCATAGGGCGTGTCCCCATTTTTCCGGAATTGGCTTCGGCCTGCACATAATAATACAAGGTGGTGCCTTGCGGATGGGCAGGTATGTTGGCGGTCCAGTTGCCTTCCTCATCCAAAGTGGTCATGGTAACGGAGTTCCAGTTGCCGCTCAATTCTGTACTCCAGTGAAGCGTGGCTGATGCAATGTCGCTGCGGTGACTGATGTAGGCTTCTACGGGGTAGTCATTCTGATCATCTTCCGTATCAGGGAGAGGAAGGTGGCTAATGATCAACGGATCTTCCACGCCCACGGTATGCGTGATGCAGTGAATCGCCCCGCTCAAAGAAATGATCGCCGAGCCATTGTTGTCGCAATCGATGCCCACGATTTCATAGCCGGGGAGCGCTTCTTCGTAGATGTGAATGGCCGTGGTATCGTATTCGGTGTAATACGTGGGGAGCAGGACGGTGTTGTTGACAAAGACCGAGTTGGTGTAGGTCAAGTACCATCCGTTCTGATCGGGGTAACCACCCCCAGCACCTTGCTCTGGTGGGCTTGGAATGCGAATAACGTCGAATGGAGTGCCCCACCGCGTGGTGTAATTGGACAAGACATATTCCATGTTCGCGTTGATTTGAGGTCCGTCGGCAACGCCTTCAGGATACTCAGCTACCAGAAGCGTGCTCTCATCGAGGAGCTTCATGTGCATGTCGATGTGGTGAATGCCGTCAAATGGCAAATTGGGCATTTTGATGTAGGTGTCGACTCCGTGGAAATCACTGATGATCTGGTTGATTTCATCTTCGGTGTGGTCTGGAAAATCAGTCCACCACGTGCTTCCGCCGTCGTTTTCTTCCTGAACCAATTCCGAGGCGAATGCCGTTCCGAACCCATCCGACATCCAGTTCCCTCCCGTGTTCATTAGGTTCGTAGGTTCAGCTGTTGTGCTGTAGAGGTCAATGCCCATTGCTTCTCCCAAGACGTCTGGGATTGCATCATCTTCAGGTCGGGGCCGGTTGTACAACCAATCGACGAGGATTCGGTCGTCATTCCAACTTCCATAGACGGTATTGGCACCATAATCGCGGATCCAAATCGTATTGTATTCCGCATCGATGATTTGAATGTTTTCTAAGTCCAAGGCGCCGCCGCAGATGGCACTGGTGAGGTAGTCCTCTGCTTCGACAGGATTGTCAGCGAATATGATGACCGTGCATTCTTCCTTGGCTGCGGCGACAATTTGCTTTTGAATGCAGGGAAATGAAGTCCATGAAATGGTGAGCGCCTCGACTTCTTCCCATTCCGCGGCTGTCCGAAGCGAGTCAAAAGGCGGAGGGGTTTCAATTCCGCGGGATTGAAGGGGCTCAAAACCGTTGCGCTCGACGTATTGTCGCTCGGCGCGTCCCAATTCATGTGGCCACGTGATATGCTGTGCAGGAGATAAAACGCTGAAAAAAAGAGCGAATATGCTCAAAAGTAGCTGTTGGATGGTCAATTTCATGGTGCAGTGGTTTCCGACAAAATTAAGGTATGCTTCAAGGCGCCGATTCTTCCAAGAGTCGAAAAAGCAATTGGGGTTCGATGGCATGTCCACCTTCAAAGGAATGCGTTCGGTGATCAATGGATTTGCCTTGTAAGATCGTCGCTGTATTGTTCATCAATTCAGATCCAAAGAAAGGGTCTTCTGTTCCAAGAGCGATGTCGATGGGCAGTCCGTTCAGCCGCTCCCAACCGGTTTCCCAAGGATAGTCGGGCGGGAAGACACCGGCCCAGAGGATCAATCGTGCGAAAGAGGTCTGTCCCAATGCCGCCCAGCGCGATGCGGTCGCCACGCCTTGCGAAAAACCGAGCAGGACAGGATGTGAATGGTGGGGTTGGAGTTCGGTCATCAGTTGATCTAGATAGGCGACATAATCGGCGATATCTGATTCTCGGTCCTCTTTGGTCATCCATGAAGCCCCCACCCGGCCATGTGCTCCCTCCAAATAAAATCGGTGCAGCCCCTCTGGAGCGATGACCGCCCATCCGGCTTCTGCGACAGCACTGAATTTTCTCAGGAAAAACTCAGGAAGTT
This sequence comes from uncultured Flavobacteriales bacterium, assembly GCA_905479115.1. GTDB lineage: Bacteria > Bacteroidota > Bacteroidia > Flavobacteriales_D > Sanyastnellaceae > UA16. The sequence goes on along the minus strand of CAJQLF010000034.1, from coordinate 23,374 downwards.
GACCGTACCCATGCAGCGCAATGAGCACGCCTTTTGCCGATTGGATATCCGGACCTAACGTAAAATAACGCGCTGTTTTGGATGTGGTGAACGTGTGCGAACGTAAGCTTCCCTTGGTTACCATGGAATCACAAGTTCAGTGAGGATGCCGCGAGGCACCCAAATGGAATCCGTCGTTTCCAACTCGCCGCCGTTTTTGAAGACGATGTGTCGGTAAGGCAGGTATCGGTCGGCCTCTATGTCACAGGTGCGCTCCGCATTGACTTCCATCCCCGTATGACTTTCCCACGCATTTGAGCAGGTCGGATACTCGCTTTCGCTGGTGAGGAGCCGGAACTGGATTTGGTCACTGTCGTCTACGGGCGCCGCATTGATTAATTGGATGTGCACCGTCCCACGCGGTGTAGCAGCGATCGAAAGGTTTACTTCATTGGTCCCTATGAAGTCGTCGGGGTTAATCAACTCTGAATGCTCAAACCAGTCTTCCTCAACGAGGTTGATCCGATAATCCAGCGCATTCGATCGATCAAACAGAAACGCTGCCACGCCCATTTCATTGGTTGTTGCAGAGCCTACCGATTGATAGTTTCCATTTAAAACGCCATTTTGAAGTAAGCGTTGTTCGAGCTCCAAGTCCATTTCATTGAGCATCGTATCATCGTATGCGTGAAGCACTTCTGCATTCAGGGTCAACGTTGAATCGGGCTCTCGTTTGCAGCCTGAGCTGCCAATAGCGAGTGCAGCGGCTACCGTACATACCGCCATTCGTTCACGGGTCATATTTCTGAACAACGTCCTCATCCTTCCAATCGTTCAAGTTTGGCGAATTTGAGGAGAAGTTGTTTCTGTCCGGCACTGGGGAAAAAGACCGTTGCTTTTTCATTGGGTGAGGCACCTTCGATTCGCAAGACCTTGCCTTTGCCAAATTTCTCATGCCAAACTTTGGCTCCTTCTGTGATTCCGCCGGATGCCACAGGGGATGGATCCGAAGATGGGTTGGGAGGAGCCAGCGCCACAGGCTTCATTCTTTTTCCCGAGGTTGAAACAGGGGGTGGCGGAGTTGCGGCCTTCTTTTTGAACGGATTGGCTGGTTGCTGCTGACTGGCCGTTTTCTTTGTTGCCATCCGATTAAACGCGTCCGATGCGTTGGATTGGCCCATCTGCTGCCACGATGTCCTTTGGGCGGAGAAGTCTGCTCCTCCCGCAAATGGATTGGGTTTTGCATCCTGGGTGGAAGGCATGATGACGCAATCCGGATTGATTTCTTCAATGAATCGGCTTGGCTCGGCTTGAATCAATTGGCCCCATTTATATCGGGTCAATGCATAGCTGAGTGAACAGGATTGCTTGGCGCGAGTCAAAGCCACATAAAACAACCTGCGCTCTTCCTCGAGGTCGCTGCGTGACTGCAGGGCCATCGTCGATGGGAACAACTCTTCTTCCAGCCCAACGACGAATACGTGTTCAAATTCCAGTCCTTTAGCCGCATGGATGGTCATCAGACTTACTTTGTTGTCGTCTCCATCGTCCTGATCCGCATCCGTTAGGAGCGCGACATCCATCAAGAAATCACCAAGGAAAGCAGTTTCATCGGGGGCATTTTCCCTCGCTTGCTCCACAAACGACTTCATTCCGTTGAGCAATTCTTGCAAGTTGTCGTAGCGAGCGACACCCTCCGGCGTTTTATCCTGGTAAAGGGTGTGCACCAGTCCGGTGTGCTTCGCAATGTGCATGCCCAGGTCATGGGCGTCTTTTTTGTCCATTTCGGCGCGGAATCCGCGGATCATTTGCACAAAGTCTAGCGTCTTTTTGAGCGTCGCACCTTTGATACTCGTTGGTGGCGAAAGGTCATCGGTCAGTAGATCCCAAATACTCACATCGCGTTCAGCGGATTCCACCAACAGGCGGTCCATCGTCGTTTTCCCGATACCACGTGCGGGAAAATTGATGATTCGCTTTAGTGCTTCATCATCGCTTGGGTTGGCTGTCAATCGGAAATACGCGATGAGGTCCTTGATTTCTTTTCGTTGGTAGAACGATAAGCCCCCAAAGATTCGGTAGGGAATGTTGAGTTTGCGAAGGCTTTCCTCAAACGACCGGGATTGTGCATTGGTCCGGTACAAGATGGCCATGTTGGACCAATGCTGCTGCTGCTGGTTATGCAAGTCAAACATTTGCGTCGAAGTCCAGCGCCCTTCTTCATGGTCACTGTAGCAGCGGTGAACGGTAATCCGCTCCCCGTCGCCATTCGCTGTCCAAACTACTTTTTCAATTTGATCCTTGTTATTGGCGATGACGCTGTTTGCTGCGTCCACGATGTACTTCGTGCTCCGGTAATTTTGCTCCAATTTGTACAGGGCGAAATCAGGATAGTCTTTTTTGAAGTTCAGAATATTCTGGATGTTCGCACCACGAAACCCATAAATCGACTGAGCATCATCTCCCACAACGCAGAGGTTTTCTCTGAGCGCAGCCAGTTGTTTGATGATGAGGTACTGAGCAAAGTTGGTGTCTTGGTACTCGTCGACCAAGATGTATTGAAATTTGTGCTGGTATTTAAGGAGTAAATCAGGAAAGTCCCGCAGCAGGACGTTCATTTTAAAAAGCAGGTCGTCGAAATCCATGGCCTGAGCGCGGAAGCAGCGGCTTTCATACGCGCGGTAAACTTCTGAGATGCGCGGCCGTCCCGCCTGGTGGTCCTCGGACATGATCTCAGCGTGATCGGCATACCCAGCGGCATCGATTAAATTGTTTTTTGCATTGCTGATTCGCGACTGGATACTGGCAGGTTTGTACACCTTGTCATCGAGGCCTAGTCCCTTCACGATGTCTTTGATCAGCGCTCGACTGTCTTGCGTGTCATAGATGGTGAAGTTGCGCGGGTAATTGATTCGCTCGCACTCGATGCGCAGGATGCGGGCAAAGATGCTGTGGAAGGTTCCCATCCAAATGTTCCGAGCTTCACCGTCTCCGATGACCTTTCCAATCCGCTCCTTCATCTCCCGTGCGGCCTTGTTCGTGAAGGTAAGTGCCAATATGGAAAACGGATCCGTGCCTCCTGCGATGAGGTGGGCAATGCGATAAGTGAGCACACGCGTTTTTCCGGAGCCTGCACCGGCGATGACCATGAGCGGACCATCTTGATGCGTTGCAGCCACTTTTTGGGCTTCGTTGAGTTCGTTCAAAAATTCCACTATTCGAAGGTACGGAGCGAGGCTAAATCCCGGAGGGTTAAGACGAACTCTTCACCCATATGTTTAAAAGTCGTCGTTTTTCATTCCTATTGGAGGGGGTGTTTTAGGTGCGAACGTCCTGAATTCCAGTTTGTTTTTGATCGGCATGCCCTGATTGCGCTGATTGCTTGAAAAAATGAGGCCTTGGCTATTGCTTTTAAGTGAGAATCTGCTACTTTTGCACCCCCTTTAATGTGGGGAAAAAGTATTTGTACACACGTAAACTGATAGATAGGTCGTATGCCAACCATTCAGCAGCTCATCCGAAAAGGGCGCACAACGAAGACCCAAGCGAGCAAATCCGCCGCTTTGGACTCATGTCCACAACGCCGAGGCGTTTGTGTGCGCGTCTACACAACCACACCCAAGAAGCCGAACTCGGCCATGCGCAAAGTTGCGCGTGTTCGATTGACCAACGGAAACGAGGTCAATGCTTACATCGGCGGCGAAGGGCACAACCTACAAGAACATAGTATCGTGCTTGTGCGCGGAGGCCGTGTGAAAGATTTGCCTGGTGTACGATACCATATTGTACGTGGTGCATTGGACACAGCGGGTGTTGAAGGTCGGACCCAACGGCGTTCGAAGTATGGAACCAAGCGACCTAAAGCCAAGAGTTAATTGTCATGAGAAGGAGAATAGCTAAAAAGCATTTGATCCTGCCGGATCCACGATTCGACAGTGTATTGGTAACGAGCTTCGTCAACAACTTGATGTTGGATGGAAAGAAGAGCGTTGCATTTGACATTTTCTATAAAGCCATGGACACGGTGCAAGAGCGCACCGAAGAGAACGGCTTGGAGGTTTTTCAACGTGCGTTGGAGAACGTGACTCCTGCAGTGGAAGTGCGCAGCCGACGTGTGGGTGGTGCAACTTTCCAAATCCCGCAGCAGATTCGTGATTCACGCAAGCAAAGTTTGGCCATGAAGTGGCTCATCGGTTTTGCTCGAAAGCGCAACGAGAAATCCATGGCTGACCGCTTGGCGGCTGAAGTTTTGGCCGCTGCCAAAGAGGAGGGTGGAACTTTCAAAAAGAAAGAAGATACGCACCGTATGGCAGAGGCGAATAAGGCATTCTCTCATTTCCGTTTCTGATAATTGCACTGAATACGCATTACAATCATGGCTAAAAGAGACTTAAACTTTACGCGGAATATTGGCATCATGGCTCACGTCGATGCGGGTAAGACCACTACGACGGAGCGTGTATTGTATTACACGGGCATTTCCCACAAGATCGGAGAGGTGCACGATGGTGCGGCTACGATGGATTGGATGGAGCAGGAGCAAGAACGAGGAATCACCATCACGTCTGCAGCCACGACATGCTTCTGGAATTTCCAGGATGAGCAATACCGAATCAACATCATAGACACACCAGGTCACGTGGACTTTACAGTGGAGGTAGAGCGATCACTCCGGGTTCTCGACGGTGCTGTTGCGTTGTTTTGTGCGGTATCCGGTGTTGAGCCGCAATCCGAGACCAACTGGGGCTTGGCTGATAAGTACAAGGTTCCACGCATTGGGTTCGTGAACAAAATGGACCGCTCAGGTGCGGACTTCTTCAACGTTGTGGGGATGATCAAAGACATGCTGGGTGCACGTCCGGTCCCTTTGCAAGTGCCTATCGGAGCTGAAGACGACTTCAAAGGAGTTGTAGACTTGATTACGAATAAGGCATACATCTGGAGTGAGGAGGACCACGGAATGACGTGGAATGAGGTGCCAATTCCTGACGACTTAGTTGATACAGTTGAAGAGTACCGAGGGCTCTTGATTGAAGCTGCGGCGGAGCAGGATGATAACCTCATGGAGAAATACTTTGAGGATCCGAATAGCCTGACCCCCGACGAAATCATTGAAGCGATTCGTAAAGCGACCATTGGTATGCAGATTACGCCTCTTTTGTGCGGTTCTGCTTTCAAAAACAAGGGCGTGCAGACCATGCTCGATGCGGTTATGATGTACTTGCCTTCTCCTTACGATGTGGAGGCTATTGTGGGTACAGCAGTGGATGACGAAGAAGTAAAGATCGAGCGCAAGCCTGATCCCGATGAACCTTTTGCTGGTTTGGCCTTCAAAATCGCGACGGATCCATTCGTTGGCCGTTTGTGTTTTGTCCGCGCTTACTCCGGACGTCTTCCCGCTGGTTCATATGTCATCAATACCCGGAGTGGAAAGAAAGAACGTATTTCTCGAATTTTCCAAATGCACTCCAACAAGCAGAACCCAATCGACGAGCTCGAAGCTGGGGACATTGGAGCGGTGGTTGGATTTAAGGACATCCGCACAGGCGATACCCTCTGTCAAGAAGGATCTCCCCTCGTGTTAGAGAGCATGTCCTTCCCTGATCCTGTAATTGGTATTGCAATTGAGCCCAAGTCTCAAGCAGATTTGGACAAGCTGTCCAATGGTCTAGGAAAACTTTCTGAGGAAGACCCTACATTCAATGTGCGTACGGATGAGGAAACAGGCCAGACCGTCATCTCTGGAATGGGTGAGCTCCACCTAGAAGTTCTGGTTGATCGATTGCGTCGGGAGTTTAAAGTAGAGTGCAACCAAGGTGCTCCACAGGTGAATTACAAGGAAGCCATCTTTGGCTCGACGGATCACCGTGAAGTGTATAAGAAGCAATCCGGTGGTCGCGGTAAGTTTGCCGACATCATCGTCAAAATTGGAGCCTCTCCAACACCGGAAGAACCTGGACTGGTCTTCAAGAACTCAGTAAAAGGAGGTAACGTCCCGAAAGAATTCGTTCCATCTGTGCAGAAAGGTTTTGAGGAGGCAATGAAGAATGGAGTGCTCGCTGGTTACCAAATGGACAGCATGTCCGTTGAGTTGATTGACGGTTCATTTCACGCGGTAGATTCGGATCAATTGTCCTTCGAATTGGCAGCCAAAATGGCATACCGAAATGCAGTTAAGCAATGCCAACCTAAGATTTTGGAACCCATGATGCAGCTCGAGGTGGTCACACCAGATGAGAACATGGGAGATGTAATCGGTGATTTGAATAAGCGCCGAGCGCTTATTGAAGGAACGGGTGAGCGAAGCGGTAAGACCATCGTAAACGCTAAGGTGCCGTTATCGGAAATGTTTGGCTATGTGACAGATCTTCGAACGCTGACCTCTGGTCGAGCGACGTCTTCGATGTCGTTTAGCCATTACTCACAGGCGCCGAATAGCATTCAAGAAAAAGTGATCGCTGAAGCCCAGGGCCAAAGCTAATATTGACCAAGATGACTCAAAAAATCCGAATCAAACTCAAGTCCTACGATTACAACTTGGTCGATAAGTCAGCCGAGAAAATCGTGAAGACCGTGAAGACGACAGGTGCGGTAATTAGCGGACCAGTTCCGTTGCCAACGCATCAGCGCATTTACACGGTATTGCGATCTCCTCACGTGAACAAGAAGTCACGTGAACAATTCGAATTGAACGCTTACAAGCGGTTGATTGATATATACAGTTCATCTTCAAAGACCGTTGATGCTTTAATGCGCTTGGAATTGCCAAGCGGTGTTGAAGTGGAGATCAAGGTCTGACGAGAACATCATTAACGCGAAACAATAAATCTACAATCATGCCCGGACTCATAGGGAAGAAGTTAGGTATGACCAGCGTCTATAATGCCTCTGGGAAAAATATCCCATGCACTGTTTTAGAAGTTGGTCCTTGCGTAGTGACGCAAGTTCGTACCCTGGAGAAGGATGGCTATCAGGCTGTTCAACTCGGCTTTGGTGAGCGCTCGGAAAAGCGCACATCCAAGGCATTGCAAGGTCACTTTAAGCGCGCCGGTGTCGGCCTCATGCGCAAACTCGTAGAATTCAACGGATTCGCTGAGGAGCACAAAGAGGGCGACCAGCTGAAGATGGAGGACATCTTCAACGAAGGCGAATACGTTTCTGTGATCGGGAAGTCAAAAGGAAAAGGCTTTCAAGGTGTAGTAAAGCGTCACGGTTTTGCAGGTGTCGGTCAAGCGACCCATGGCCAGCACAACCGTTTGCGTGCGCCGGGTTCAATCGGTGCAGCTTCTACGCCTGCTCGTGTCTTCAAAGGCATGCGCATGGCTGGACAAACGGGCAATGCTCGGGTCACCATTGAAAACCTCGAAATCGTGAAAATCCTGCCGGAAGACGGTGTGATGGTCGTGAAGGGAGCGGTTCCTGGACACAAAGGCGCAACTGTTGAAATCCGTAAACCTCAAGCGCGATGAAAATAGATGTATACAACGCAAACGGTTCAAAGACCGACAAGTCGGTGACCTTGAATAAAAGCGTCTTCGGCATTGAGCCCAATGATCACGCGATCTATTTGGACGTGAAACGTTTTCGGGCTGCTCAGCGGCAAGGAACACACGACACGTTGCACAGGGGATTGGTTTCCGGTTCAACGCGTAAGATTAAGAAGCAGAAAGGAACAGGAACGGCTCGTGCCGGATCCATCAAGAATCCTTTGTTCCGAGGTGGTGGAACTACGTTTGGTCCAGAACCACGTGACTACACCCAAAAGCTGAACCACAAGGTGAAGCAATTGGCTCGTCGCAGCGCTCTGAGCTACAAAGCGAAGGAAAAAGCCATCATGGTGGTTGAGGGGCTCAAGATGGAAGCTCCAAAGACCAAGGACTTTGCGGGCTTAATGAATGGATTGGAAATGGCGAATAACAAGACCTTAATGGTTTTGCCTTCGGCAAATGACAATGTGTTCTTGAGCAGCCGCAACCTCCGGAAGCACCGGGTAATGGTGGCCAGTGACCTGAGCACGTACGACATCATGAATTGTAATACCCTCATCTTCGTGGACGATGCCCACAAGGTGATCGAGGGAATGCTTAAATAAGATTGGCTATGCAACAGATTTTAGTAAAGCCCCTCATCACTGAAAAGATGACCGCCGATACGGAGAAGAACAACGCCTACGGGTTTGTTGTATCCGATGGTGCGAATAAGGTGGAGATAAAGAAAGCGGTTGAAAAGGAGTACGGTGTTACCGTTACTTCGGTTCGGACACTGCGCGTGGATGGTAAGAGCCGTCAACGATTTACAAAAACGGGCATCGTAAAAGGTCGCACCGTTGGATATAAGAAGGCCATCGTGAGTTTGGCCGAAGGAGAATTGATTGACTTCTACGAGAACATCTAAGCACATGGCACTTCGTAAATTCAACCCCATAACACCCGGCACGCGTCACAAAGTTGCGTCGACATTCGACGACATTACTGCTGACAAGCCACACAAGCCTTTGTTGCGACCCCTGAAAAAGTCAGGTGGACGAAACGCGGATGGAAAGATGACGATGCGCTACCGTGGAGGTGGACATAAGCGTCGGTACCGTTTGATTGATTTCAAGCGTGAAAAGCACATGGAAGCGACGGTCTTGACCGTAGAGTACGATCCTAATCGTTCGGCACGCATCTGCTTAGTCGAGTACACTGACGGAGAGAAGCGTTACATTATTGCGCCTCAAGGCCTGAAACCAGGCATGAAGATCAAGAGCGGTAAGGATGCCACTCCTGATGTAGGTCACGCGATGTATTTGTCGGATATTCCGTTGGGAACCGTCATACACAACATTGAATTGTACCCAGGTAAGGGAGCTGCAATGGCGCGAAGTGCAGGATCTTATGCCCAGCTGAACGCGCGAGATGGCAAGTACGCCATCGTTAAGTTGCCCAGTGGCGAGACACGCATGATCCTCGTGACATGCTTAGCCGTCATCGGTTCTGTGAGCAACTCCGAGCACAGCCTGCAAGTTTCCGGAAAAGCCGGTCGCTCGCGCTGGTTAGGTCGTCGACCGCGTGTTCGTGGTGTGGTCATGAATCCTGTTGATCACCCAATGGGTGGTGGTGAAGGGAAGTCCTCTGGTGGGCATCCGCGCTCACGCAACGGTATTCCATCCAAAGGATACAAGACGCGTAACCCGCGCAAGAATAGCTCGAAGTATATCATTGAACGTCGGAAGAAGTAATAGCCATGTCTCGTTCACTTAAGAAACCCCCATTCGTACACTATAAGCTCAACAACCGTGTTGAGGCGATCCAAACGTCGGGCAAAAAGTCCGTCATCAAGACGTGGTCTCGGTCCAGTACCATCACGCCTGATTTCGTTGGATTGACGATAGCAGTACACAACGGCCGACAGTTTATTCCTGTTTACGTAACAGAGAATATGGTCGGACACAAGCTCGGAGAATTTTCACCCACCCGCACCTTCCGTGGTCACGCGGACAAAAGGGACAAGAAGCGATAATCGTCATGGGAAAACGCAAACGACTCGCTGCAGAAGCGCGAAAGGAAGAAATGAAGAGCCTCGCTATTGCGAAGCTCAATAATTGCCCTACGTCTCCCCGGAAGATGCGATTAGTCGCTGACACGGTGCGAGGCAAGGATGTCTTTCAGGCATTAAATATTTTGAAGTTTAGCCCGCAAGAGGCGTCTAATCGATTGGAGAAATTACTCCGATCAGCGATTGCCAATTGGGAAGCGAAAAATGCCGGAGCACGACCGGAAGAATCAGATTTGATTGTTCGGGAAGTCAAGGTAGACAGTGCGCGAATGCTGAAGCGTTTGCAAACTGCACCTCAAGGACGCGCGCACCGCATTCGCAAGCGCAGCAACCACGTAACCATCATTGTAGACTCCGTTAAGAACTGATTCATGGGACAGAAAACAAATCCGATTGGAAATCGCCTTGGTTTCATCCGTGGATGGGACTCGAACTGGTACGGTGGCAATGACTACAAGGACAAGCTTGTAGAGGATGAGAAAATCCGCGAATACTTGTTGGCTCGATTGCGCAAAGCAAGCGTATCCAACATCATCATTGAGCGCACCTTGAAGTTGGTGACCGTGACCGTAAAATCTGCGCGTCCTGGTGTCATCATTGGTAAGGGCGGACAAGAGGTGGACAAGCTTCGCGAAGAGTTGAAGAAGTTGACGGGCAAAGAAGTTCAGATCAACATTTTTGAGATCAAGCGCCCTGAGTTGGACGCGAAGCTGGTCGCTGAGAGCATTGCTCGTCAAATCGAAGCGCGTATCTCGCATCGACGTGCCATCAAGATGGCCATTGCGGGAACAATGCGACTAGGAGCTGAAGGAATCAAGATTAACATTGCAGGTCGAGTGAATGGTGCGGAAATCGCACGTTCGGAGTCTTACAAGGAAGGTCGAATTCCATTGCACACATTCCGAGCAGACATTGACTACGCGTTGATGGAAGCACACACGACCTACGGACGAATTGGCATCAAGTGCTGGATTTGCCGTGGTGAGATTTACGGCAAGAAGGACTTGTCGCCGATTCCTCCACAAAAGCAATCGAACGATCGCCGAGGCGGCTCAGGCCGTCAGGGTGGTGGTAGTGGTGGTCGCCGTCGTACACGCAACTGATAGAAGAGAAAGGTTATGTTACAGCCGAAAAGAACGAAATTCAGGAAAATGCAGAAGGGGCGGATACGCGGATTGGCGTATCGCGGAAGTACCCTTGCATATGGAACCTTCGGAATCAAAACGTTGGATGAGGGATTCATTACCTCCCGACAAATTGAAGCCGCACGTATCGCCATCAACCGCTACATGAAGCGTGAGGGGCAGGTGTGGATCCGGATTTTTCCAGACAAGCCGATTACATCCAAGCCTGCAGAGGTACGTATGGGTAAAGGTAAAGGAGCTCCCAGCCATTGGGTTGCGCCTGTGCGCCCCGGACGATTGATGTTTGAGGTAGATGGAGTCCCAAAGAAGACTGCCTTAGAAGCCTTGCGACTTGGAGCTCAAAAGCTTCCGGTGAAGTGCAAGTTTGTTGTACGACCAGATTATGCTGAGTGATGATTGAAATGACAGAAATTCGACAGCTCTCTGACTCCGATTTGTTGGAGCGGATTGATGTAGAGCGCGAAGCGCTTGCCAAGTTGCGGTTCAACCACACCGTAGCAGGTTTGGAGGCGACAACTGCTTTGAAAAATAAAAAGCGCGATGTTGCGCGATTATTGACTGAAATGAATGCTCGTAAAACCGCCAACTCATGAGTACTGAAAGCACGACAATTGAGCGCAAGATGCGCAAAGAGCGAGTTGGAACGGTTACGTCCAGCTCCATGAACAAGAGCATCACGGTTACCGTTGAGCGGAAGGAGAAACACGCCAAGTATGGTAAGTTCTTGAAGAAAACGAGCAAGTTTATGGTGCACGATGAGGCAGATACCTGCAACGTTGGGGACACCGTTCGCATCATGGAAACCCGACCATTGAGCAAGCGCAAGTGCTGGCGAGTGGTAGAAGTTGTGGAGCGAGCGAAATAACCTCGTAGGAGATTAAAGCGAAAGAAATCAAAAGATGATACAACAAGAATCCCGCATGAAGGTGGCTGACAACAGCGGCGCAAAGGAAGTCCTTTGCATCCGTGTGTTGGGCGGTACACGTCGGCGATATGCAAGCATCGGGGATACCGTTGTCGTTTCTGTAAAGCAAGCGACACCGAACGGTAACATCAAGAAGGGCGCCGTTTCAAAGGGCGTGGTGGTTCGTACGAAGAAATCAGTGCGCAGGGCAGACGGATCGTATATCCGGTTTGACGATAACGCGATTGTGTTGTTGAATGCGAACAATGAAATGCGCGGAACGCGGATTTTTGGCCCCGTAGCTCGTGAGCTTCGTGAGAAGGACTTTATGAAAATTGTCTCACTAGCCCCTGAGGTACTTTAATTCGGAAGACATGTACAAGCGAGTAAAAGTAAAAAAAGGAGATTCCGTCAAGGTGATTGCCGGCGGAAGCAAAGGCAAGCAAGGCACGGTTATGTCCGTTGATCGCAAGTCCGATCGCGTGAAGATTGAAGGCGTGAATATGGTTAAAAAGCATATCAAGCCTGGACCTGCCAATCCACAAGGAGGAATTGAAAGCATGGAAGCTGGCATCCACATTTCGAATGTGATGGTGGTGGACGCTGCTGGAAATGCCACCCGAGTTGGTCGTCGTCGCGGAGACGATGGCAAGCTCGTTCGTTATTCAAAGAAAACCAATGAGGAGCTGAAGTGATGAGTTACATTCCACGCCTCCAAACTCAGTACGCTGAGGAAGTTATACCAAGCCTCACGGAGCGCTTTGAGTATAAGAGTGTGATGCAGGTACCCCGCGTCACCAAGATTTGTTTGAACCAAGGGCTTGGAAAAGCCATTGCGGATAAGAAAATCGTTGAATATGCTACCGACGAAATGACACGCATTGCGGGTCAAAAAGCGGTGCAGACGATTTCGACCAAAGACGTCTCTAACTTTAAGTTGAGAAAAGGCATGCCCATTGGCGCGCGCGTCACATTGCGTCGAGGAAAAATGTATGAATTTTTGGATCGTTTGATTGCTATTTCATTGCCACGTACCCGCGACTTTCAAGGGGTAAACGCCAAGGGCTTTGATGGTCGAGGCAACTTCACGTTTGGCGTGAAGGAGCAGGTCATCTTCCCGGAGATCAACCTCGACGAGGTAAAGAATTTCAATGGAATGGATATTACGATTGTAACCACAGCGAAAACAGACGAGGAGGCGCAAGCGCTGCTCGAAGGTTTCGGTTTCCCCTTCAAAAAGAACTAAGATGGCGAAGGAATCAATGAAAGCGCGCGAGCGCAAACGGGCTCGAATGGTAGCCAAGTATGCAGAGAAGCGCGCAGCCTTGAAGGCAGCCGGTGATTGGGAAGGATTGCAAAAGCTTCCCCCAAACAGCGCAGCCGTTCGAATGCACAATCGATGCCAAATCACGGGTCGACCCCGCGGTTATATGCGCCAATTTGGTGTATCTCGAGTTTTGTTTCGAAAGATGGCCTTGTCGGGAAAGATCCCAGGTGTTAAGAAAGCAAGTTGGTAACCCACGATTAGACTGAAGATTATGAATACTGATCCGATAGCAGATTACTTGACCCGCATCCGCAACGCGCAGATGGCCGGTCACAAAGTCGTGGAAATTCCCGCTTCTAACATGAAGAAGGAGATGACCCGTATCTTGTTTGATAAGGGATACATCCTGAATTTTAAATTTGACGATGCTGGGTACCAAGGCACCATCAAGATCGCTTTGCGTTACGACAGCAAAACCAAACGTCCCGCCATCACAAAATTGCAGCGTGTATCACGACCAGGCTTGCGTCAATACGCAGCTTCGGATGATTTACCGCGTGTTTTGAATGGCTTAGGTGTCTCAATTGTCTCCACGTCCAAGGGCCTTATGACTGATAAGGAAGCTCGAAAGATGAACATTGGCGGGGAGGTAGTATGCACCGTTTACTGATATAGAAAGAACATCAACATGTCACGGATAGGAAAATCACCCATTGTTGTACCTGACGGCGTTGACTTAACGCTGGACGGAGCGACGGTGAAAGTAAAAGGCCCCAAGGGGGAACTTGAGCAAATCATCGATCCAAAAATCGGTGTAGAGCTTCAGGATAATGTTCTGACGTTTACGCGTTCTTCAGATCACAAGGATGATCGCTCAAAGCACGGTTTGTACCGTTCTTTGGTGAGCAACATGATTGAAGGCGTCACGAATGGCTATTCCATAAAATTGGAATTAGTAGGTGTTGGATTCCGTGCCTCTTCTTCAGGTCAAGACCTGACGTTGGCATTGGGATTTAGCCACTCGATTGTGATGCGTATGCCGCAAGAGATCAAGTTGGAAGCAGAAACGAAAAAAGGCGAAAAGCCTTATGTGAAATTAACCTCTCACGACAAACAACTCATCGGAGCGGTGGCGGCAAAGATTCGCTCTTTGCGCAAGCCTGAGCCATACAAAGGCAAAGGTGTCCGTTACGCAGGTGAGCAGATTCGTCGTAAGGCCGGTAAGACAGCAGCTAAATAATCGAGACTCATGGGAACGAAAAAAACATTCGCTCGCAACCGAATTAAGCGTCGCGTACGGGGTAAAATTCAAGGGACTGCAGATTGTCCTCGGTTGTCGGTTTTCCGCAGTAACAAGCAGATCTATGCACAGATCATTGATGATCGTGCTGGACGCACCATCGCTGCCGCAGCTTCGTTGGGAGCTGATGATGCGAAGGGACCAAAATTGGACCAAGCCAAACAGGTAGGCCTGATGATTGCGGAGAAAGCTAAGTCTGCTGGAATCGAAACGGTCGTTTTTGATCGAAACGGCTATTTGTATCACGGTCGGGTGAAAACCCTGGCAGAAGCTGCCCGCGAAGGAGGGCTCAAATTCTAAGGAAAGATGGAACAACGTCAACAACGAAAAGGACGCGATCAGCAGCAGCAATCTCGCACAGGCGATCCCGATTTGAAGGAGCGCTTGGTGGGCATTAACCGTGTTGCGAAGACGACAAAAGGAGGCCGTACGTTCAGCTTTAGCTCTATCATGGTGGTAGGGGATGAAAAAGGACGCGTTGGTCACGGTCTGGGCAAAAGCCGGGAAGTGGCTACTTCGATTCAGAAAGGGATCGAGGATGCAAAGAAGAACATGATTGATGTGCCTCTCGTGAAAGGGACCATCCCACACGCTCAAGAGATGAAGTATGCAGGTGCACATGTGATGATCCGTCCGGCATCGCCGGGTACGGGTGTCATTGCAGGTGGTGCAATGCGTGCCGTTTTGGAGAGTGCAGGCATCAAGGACGTTCTCGCGAAGTCCTTGGGTTCAAGCAATCCACACAACGTAGTAAAAGCCACGTACAACGCGTTGCAAGAACTGCGCAGTGCGAAGGATATCGCTGACTTGCGAGGAATTTCTGTCAGTAAAGTCTTTAACGGCTAATAGCATTAGATCATGGGAAAAATCAAAATCACCCAAGTGCGCAGTGCGATTAACCGCCCAAAGCGTCAGAAGGCCACTATGCAGGCCCTCGGAATTAAGAAATTACACAATCCTGTCGAACACGAAGCGACTCCACAAATCTTGGGCATGGTCCGGAAAGTGAGTCATCTCGTCAAGGTAGAAGAACTATAAATTAACCAGCAAAAGCCATGAATCTCAGCAATCTCAAGCCAGCAGATGGTTCTCGGAAGCAGCGCAAGCGAGTTGGACGCGGTGAAGGATCCGGACACGGAGGAACTTCAACACGTGGTCACAAGGGTGCGAAGTCACGTTCCGGTTACAAAAGTAAAATCGGTTTTGAAGGTGGACAACAGCCGCTTCAACGCCGTGTGCCCAAGTTTGGATTTACGAGTCCGAATCGTGTGGAATACAAAGGAATCAACCTGGATACGCTCCAAGAATTGATTGACCGTAAAAAACTGAAAGCGATTACCCTGACAGATTTGACCGACAATGGTTTGGCTGGAAAGCGAGACTTGGTAAAGATCTTGGGTCGAGGCGAGCTCAAGTCCGGTGTTGCCGTCGAGGCGCATAAATTCTCTGCAACAGCGAAGGCAGCCATCGAGGCAGCTGGAGGAACAGCAACTGAAGCCTAAATTCTTGCCAGATGAAGAATTTCTTTACACAAATCGGCAACATTTGGAAGCACGAAGAGTTGCGCCAAAAGTTGGGTATTACACTCGGTCTAATCCTCGTTTACCGCATCGGATCATTCATTGTGATTCCTGGGGTGAACAGCGATGTGTTAGCAGAGCAAAGCGGTGGTTTGGGTGGCTTGCTCTCTCTGTTTACAGGAGGAGCGTTTACCCGAGCGTCCATTTTTGCATTGGGTATTATGCCTTACATCTCAGCTTCCATCATCATACAATTGCTTGGAATTGCCGTGCCGGCGGTCCAGAAGATGCAAGCGGAAGGTGAGAGCGGGCGAAAAAAAATCAACCAATACACCCGCTTTTTGACGATTGCGATTACGTTGGTGCAGGCTCCTGGCTACTTGGCGACAACCGTCGCTGGAGTTCCTGGTGCAGTTGCAGATCCATCGACGTTTTGGTGGTTCAGTGCGGTCTTAATCTTGGTTTGCTCCACGTTGGTCATCATGTGGCTCGGTGAGCGCATTACAGACAAAGGCGTAGGCAACGGAATTTCCTTGCTCATTATGATTGGGATTATCGCGACGTTCCCGCAAGCCCTCATCCAAGAGTTTATCCACCCGGATTCATCGGTCTTCTTCTTCTTGGTAGAAATTGCCTTTTTGTTGGTGATCATCGGAGCGAGTGTTGCGTTGGTGCAAGCATTGCGAAAGGTCCCCGTGCAGATGGCCAAAATGCAAACGGGTGGCAGCCATATGCCGCAGGGGGAAGGCGCTCGAAGCTACATTCCATTGAAAGTGAATTCAGCAGGTGTTATGCCGATCATCTTCGCCCAGGCGATCATGTTCGTTCCATTGTACTTGACACAGAGTGAGACCTTCCAGGATAATCCAGCACTGCAGAGTCTGGCTGACTTCAATGGTCTTTGGTACAACGTCATCTTTTTTGTGATGATTGTGGTGTTCACCTATTTCTACACAGCGATTACAGTCAACCCCAATCAAATGGCGGATGACTTGAAACGTCAAAACAGTTTTGTTCCTGGTGTTAAACCTGGAAAGCCCACAGCGGATTTCTTGGAAAGGGTGCTGTCCAGCATCACCCTGCCAGGCTCATTGATGTTGGCTTTTATTGCAATCCTTCCTGCGATTGTATTTAGCCTTGGATTAACGAAAGCGCAAGGCTTCTCCATTTTCTTCGGCGGTACGTCGTTGTTGATCATGGTGGGAGTCATTCTCGATACTCTTCAGCAAATCGAAAGCTACCTGCTTTCTCGTCATTATGACGGTTTGATGAAGTCCGGGAAATTGCGTGGTCGTCCGCAGTCACCTGTGGGCGGCATTACGGGATAACCTGAAATGAGTTTCGGCCGACGCGTGCACATTAAAACGGACGAAGAGGTTGAGCTCCTTCGGGATAGTTCTTTGCTTGTTGGGAAAACGTTAGCTGCTGTGGCACAAAGGATTCGTCCGGGTGTCACAACGCTAGAGCTTGATGCTGTGGCCGAGGAATTCATCCGCGACCACGGTGCTGAGCCAGGATTCAAGGGATATGGAGGTTTTCCAAATTCCTTATGCACCTCTGTTAATGAAGCAGTGGTACATGGCATCCCCGATGACCGTCCCCTTGAAGAAGGAGACATTGTGTCCATCGATTGTGGGGTGTTGAAGAATGAATTTTATGGGGACAGTGCGTACACCTTTGCGGTGGGCGAGATTGCTCCAGAAATTCAGCAGCTACTAGACGTCACCAAAGAATGCCTTCGTCTCGCCATTGAACAAGCGGTCGTTGGGAAGCGAATCGGAGATATCGGATTTGCCTGTCAACAGCATGCGGAAAGCAATGGCTACGGAGTGGTTCGGGAATTGGTAGGTCACGGGTTGGGACGTTCGTTGCATGAAGCACCGGAGGTACCCAATTATGGTCGCCGCGGCAATGGTCCACGGCTCATGAATGGAATGGTTTTGGCCATTGAACCCATGATTAACCTCGGTCGAAAAGAGGTCTTCCACATGGAAGATGGCTGGACGATTGTGACGGCAGACCGCAAGGTTAGTGCGCACTTTGAACACGATATCGTGGTGCGCAAAGATCAGGCGGACGTTCTCTCAAGTTTTGATGAAATAGAAAAAGTCTTACTACACTAAAACGAAATTTTAACCAGATATTAAATCATATGGCCAAACAAGCGTCCATAACGCAAGACGGTACAATCCTCGAGGCATTGTCAAATGCAATGTTCCGAGTGGAATTGGAAAACGGGCACATTATAACTGCCCACATCTCAGGCAAAATGCGGATGTACTACATCAAGATTTTGCCCGGTGATCGCGTTCGCGTGGACATGTCTCCTTATGATTTGACCAAGGGTCGAATTTCGTTCAGATACAAGAAATAATTGCACTATGAAAGTCCGTGCTTCCCTCAAAAAGCGTACTGCCGATTGCAAAATCGTGCGTCGAAAAGGACGCTTGTACGTCATTAACAAGAAGAATCCTAAAATGAAGCAACGTCAGGGTTAATCCTGATTTTGCGAAACCCATCGCCCATGGCACGTATAGCTGGTATTGACATCCCCCGCAACAAACGCGGCGTTATTGCACTCACTTACATCTACGGTATAGGCCGTAGCCGAGCAACTCAGTTGCTCGCGGAATGTGGTGTGTCAGAAGACAAAAAAGTTGAAGATTGGACTGATGATGAAATCGGTTCCGTTCGTAACGCCATTTCCACTGGTTTTAAGGTGGAAGGTGAATTGCGTTCAGAGGTTCAGTCTCACATTAAGCGTTTGATGGACATCGGTAGTTACCGAGGCATCCGTCACCGTAATGGCTTGCCATTGCGTGGACAGCGCACGAAGAATAACTCCCGAACGCGTAAAGGAAAGCGCAAGACGGTAGCGAACAAGAAGAAATAATTGGATTTACTGAGTTCCTCTCGGAACTGATCACCTAAAAAAATAAGACGATGGCGAAAAACGTCAAGAAAAAGAAGAAAGTCGTTGTGGAGGCCACAGGTCAAGTCCACATCCACTCATCCTTCAACAACATCATTATTTCGTTGACCAATAACAATGGCCAAGTGATTTCATGGTCCAGTGCCGGAAAGATGGGTTTCCGGGGCTCCAAGAAAAACACGCCATACGCTGCACAAGTTGCTGCGGAAGATTGCGGTCGCGAAGCACATGAACTCGGATTGCGCAAAATTCGGGCGTACGTGAAGGGCCCTGGTGCCGGACGCGAAAGCGCTATGCGTGCTTTGCACAACATGGGAATTGAGATCATCGAAATCATCGATGCAACACCATTCCCGCACAACGGATGCCGCCCACCAAAGCGTCGTCGCGTTTAATCTTCATCGTCGAATCCAAGAACAGTAAAACGATATGGCACGTTACCGCGGACCCAAATCAAAAATTAGTCGCCGATTTAAAGAGGCGATTTTCGGCCCAGATAAAGCGCTTGAGCGCCGTCCTTATGGCCCAGGCCAGCACGGCAATACTCGCCGCCGAAAGAAAGAATCAGAATACTCTGTGCAGCTTGCTGAAAAGCAAAAGGCAAAGTATACCTACGGAATCTTGGAGAAGCAGTTCTCCAATATGTTTAAGCAAGCCAATGCTCGACCGGGCATTACAGGTGAGATTTTGCTCCAATTCTGCGAAAGCCGATTGGACAATGTGGTGTTCCGATTGGGCATCGCGAATTCTCGTCGAGGCGCCCGCCAACTTGTAACCCACCGTCATATCATGGTGAACGGTCATCAGGTGAACATTCCGTCCTACCGCATGCGTCCAGGAGACGTTGTGGCAGTGCGTGAGAAGAGCAAATCCATGGTCGTCATCACGAGTGCTTTGGGCGCAGCTCCAAAGCGGTTGGAATGGCTGGATTGGAATGTTCAGAACATGTCCGGTACATTCATCAGTGTTCCAACGCGTGAGCAAATCCCTGAGAATATCAAGGAATCGCTCATCGTCGAATTGTACTCTAAGTAAACTAAATCCCTCAAGTAAATGGCTATTCTAGATTTCCAGAAACCAGACAAGGTGATTATGTTGGACTCGACTGAGTTCAACGGTACGTTTGAATTCCGTCCGCTCGAGCCAGGATTTGGCATCACGGTGGGTAATGCCTTGCGCCGAATTTTACTGTCTTCACTTGAAGGCTATGCTATCACAGGCATTAAGGTAGACGGTGTAGAGCACGAATACTCCACGGTAAAGGGTGTGCAGGAAGATGTTACTGAGATGATTTTAAACTTGAAGCAAGTTCGCTTCAAGCGACAAATTGAAGGTTCAGAAGGGGAGACGGTGACGGTAAAAGTGAGCGGTCAAAAGACCTTTACTGCAGGCGACATCGGTCAGTTCACATCAGCTTTCCAAGTGATGAACCCGGATCACGTGATTTGCAACATGGACGAGGGGGTATCTCTCACCATCGAGATTGCAATTGGCAAAGGCCGAGGCTATGTCCAAGCGGATGATAACAAGCGCGAAGGGGCTTCTCTCGGTACAATTGCTATGGATTCCATCTTCACTCCGATTCGCAACGTTCAATACGAGGTAGAAAACTACCGGGTTGAGCAACGAACGGACTACGAGAAACTCATCTTGCAGATTGAGTGTGACGGAAGCATTTCTCCAAAAGACGCGTTGCAAGAGTCCGCGAAAATTTTGATCCAGCACTTTATGTTGTTCAGCGACGAGCGTATTTCGCTTGAGCTCGAAGAGCGTGTGGAGGTAGAAGAATTTGACGAGACTAGTTTGCATATGCGCCAGTTGCTCAAGACAAAATTGAGCGACATGGATCTCAGTGTTCGAGCATTGAACTGCCTGAAAGCGGCAGACATTGAGACCTTGGGAGAATTGGTCAGCTACAATAAAAACGACCTGTTGAAATTCCGCAACTTCGGTAAGAAGTCCTTGACGGAATTGGAGGATTTGGTCGAGAACAAGAATCTCTCGTTCGGAATGGACGTGAGCAAGTACAAACTCGACAAAGAGTGAAGTCATGCGGCACAACAAAAATTTTAACCACCTCGGTCGAAAGACCGCACACCGTAAGGCCATGCTTTCGAACATGGCGTGCTCATTGATCGAGCACAAACGGATTACCACTACAGTAGCCAAAGCCAAGGCATTGCGCCAGTTCTTTGAGCCATTGGTGACTCGTTCCAAAGATGATACCACGCACAGTCGTCGAGTTGCGTTCAGCGCATTAGGCAACAAAGTTGCGGTCTCTGAGCTTTTTCGATCAGTAGGACCTAAGGTTGCCACTCGCGAGGGAGGCTACACACGCATCATCCGAACGGGTAATCGCTTAGGAGACAACGCAGAGATGTGTATGATGGAGCTTGTTGATTTCAATGACATCTACGGAACGGAAGAAAAGAAGAAGCGTTCACGACGTTCACGTCGTGGTGGCGGAACAGCGGCTCCTGCGGCTCCTGCGGCAGCTCCTGCAGCAGAAGCGGCGGCTGAAGAAGCTCCTGCAGCAGAAGCGGCGGCTGAAGAAGCTCCTGTAGCAGAAGCGGCGGCTGAAGAAGCTCCTGTAGCTGAAGCGGCGGCTGAAGAAGCTCCTGCAGCAGAAGCGGCGGCTGAAGATGCTCCTGCAGAGGAAGGCACTGCGAACGAAGAAGAAGAGAAGAAGGACTAAGTCAGTTTTCTCATCCGTTAAGGAAATATTGAAAACGGGAGGCGCTATGCCTCCCGTTTTTGTTCACGAGAATTTTGTTTTCACAATGCGGTCTTTCAGATGATGAAAAATCGACGTCATTTATGATGAGCGGCTCAATGCCTGAATTTATCTTTGCTTTATGAGTTCAGCATCCACCCCGAAAGTCCCTGCCGTAATCCTTTTGGCAGATGGCACGCGTTTCGAAGGGAAATCCATTGGAGCAATCGGCACGACATCCGGTGAAATTGCTTTTAATACAGGCATGTACGGTTATCAAGAAATTTTTACGGACCCAAGCTACCACCGTCAAATTTTGGTCATGGCAACGGCGCACGTAGGAAATTACGGAGTGCATGCAGAGGAGGTGGAATCGGACCGTGTTCAGATATCAGGTCTGGTGACAAAGAATTTTTCATCCATCGCCAGTCGAGTGGGAGGTAACGGTACGTTACAGGATTACATGGAGCGAGATGGTGTCGTGGGAATTTGCGATGTAGATACACGTGCTTTGGTTCGTCATATTCGCAAAGAGGGTGCTATGAATGCCATCATTTGTAGCGAAGGGACAGACGAAGGAGAATTGAAGCGGCAATTGGCTGACGTGCCTTCCATGGAGGGATTGGAGTTGAGCAGCGAGGTGACGTGCAGCGAGCCCTATGAAGTGGCGCCTGCGACGGAGAAGGATAAGGGGTTGACTGTGGCATTGCTGGATTTGGGCGTGAAAAAGAACATCATACGGTGTTTGACCGAGCGCGGTTGCCGTGTTCACGTATTTCCGATGAACACGACGCTCGATGCTATGCTCGCCGTAAACCCCGATGGCATTATGCTGTCCAACGGGCCTGGAGATCCAGGAGCCATGGCTGAGACCATTGCATTGGTGAAGGATTTAGTGGAAACCGGACGCAGCCTGTTTGGTATTTGCTTGGGCCATCAGGTACTCGCCTTGAGTCAGGGATTAAAGACGGTAAAGATGTTCAATGGCCACCGAGGAGTGAACCATCCAATTAAAAACTTGGTTTCAGGCAAGGCAGAGATTACCTCTCAAAATCATGGTTTCGTGGTGGATCGAGATTCCCTGGATCGCCATCCAGACATTGAGCTGACCCACATTCATCTCAACGATGAAACGGTGGCAGGAATTGCATTGAAGGACCGTCCAGTTTTCTCCGTGCAATACCACCCTGAGGCTTCCGCTGGGCCTCACGACAGCCGGTACCTGTTTGATGAGTTTGTGGAGAACATGGAACGTGCGGTAGTCCCCGCCTGATTCAGTACCTTCGAAGCGGTTTCGACCTGATTTTGGAAATGACCAAAATTCTAGCGCCTAAAAGCGCATTTACACAGAAAATATATAGATGAGTTACATTGATCAGATTCAAGCCCGCCAAATCTTAGATTCACGCGGCAACCCGACCATTGAGGTGGACTTGATGACAGGAGACGGATGCGTTGGACGCGCAGCAGTGCCTTCAGGCGCTTCAACTGGAGTGCACGAAGCAGTGGAGCTTCGAGACGGTGGGGATGATTGGATGGGCAAAGGAGTAAGCGAGGCTGTAGCCAATGTGAATCAGGTGCTTGCCGACGAATTGATGGGCATGGATGTGTTTGATCAACGTGCCATCGACCAAGCCATGATTGACTTGGACGGAACAGCCAACAAAGGGAAGATTGGCGCCAATGCCATTTTGGGTGTTTCCTTGGCGGCGGCTCATGCTGCTGCTGAATGCGCAGGACAGCCGCTTTACCGCTACGTTGGAGGTGTCAATGCTCACACGTTGCCAGTTCCCATGATGAACATTCTGAATGGCGGATCACATGCCGACAACAAGATTGATATCCAGGAATTTATGGTCATGCCTGTCGGAGCAGAAACGTTCTCCGATGGACTTCGCATGGGGACGGAAGTATTTCACACGTTGAAGAAAGTGCTGAAAGAACGCGGACATGCCACCAATGTTGGCGATGAGGGTGGGTTTGCGCCCAATTTGGGATCCAACCAAGAAGCCATTGAAGTGGTCATTGAAGCGATCGAAAAGGCGGGCTACCGGCCCGGTGACGATTTGTTGATTTC
>CAJQLF010000033.1 GCA_905479115.1 uncultured Flavobacteriales bacterium | reverse complement strand
GTGACCGTGTAGGGATTCGAACCCCAAACCTCCTCATCCGTAGTGAGGTGCTCTATCCAGTTGAGCTACACAGCCAAAAAACCGTCGAAACGGGGGGCAAAGATACCAACTCCCCTCCAACCTCCAAATGCAGAAGGAAAATTCTCTCCTTGGCGCCAAAAATCAGCGGGCCATGGCTTTCTGAAGCTCCTTTGGAAGCCCCGATTCATGTACCATAATACCTATGGTGTGATGGCGGAAATACGCCATCGAAACAAATTGCTCTCCACCGTATTCGTTGCCTTGACCCCATGAATTCTTGATAATAAAATACTCCCTGCCGCTCGTATCTGCCGCTCGTCCCACAATGTGCATCAGATGGTCGTCCGTGTTTTCTTGGGAGTCAAAGGCTGATTGGCGCATGGACTGGTCCACCAAAGGTTCCACGGGCATGGCATCGAGCGTGCCCCATTCAGCTTTCGTTGCGGCTGTTTCTGGCATAATCGCCCAACCGTCGCTGAAAGAGAACCCCTTGTTGCTCACGTCAGCGTCCCAAGCAACCGTGTAGCCATTTTCAAGCGCGTGATGAACCGATTCCTCCAAATCATCGAGCGGAACGTTCCAGAAGGAACCTTGGGCGTGGTTGTCTGGCACCTCTAGAATAAACGACTCACCGAATGGGTGGTGCGTGAACGAGGTAAGCGTTGCATACGCATCAGGATCGATGCCCATCGCGTCTCGAAAAGACGCAGGCGTATATTCTTTTTCGTTGTATTCAAACGATTCGGGCAATGCCCCGAGGTAGGCATCCAACGTGGCTTCAACAGCGTCGAATCCTGCTGGATCAATGCGGCCCGATTGCTCAACCAACTCCTCGGCCATGACCTCCAACAGTCCGTCCAAAGCTCCGTGGTCGTAAGCACCGGCTTCCTGGCCTCCTCCGTAAACAGACTGAGGAACAATGCCATAAGCAGCAGCAGCATGCGTTACGTCATGGGATAGCCCACCGGGCCCAAATTGATGTTTGCCTTGATACCGGACATAGCGTTCCACTTTTTCGGGATAAATCACACGGACAGCCGCCATTTCACTAAAATCATGCAAGGCTCCAGTAATCCGAAACGCCTCGGACTCAAGAAAACTCGTAGTACTGAAACTCCAGCAAGTCCCTGTTCGGCCCTGACTGATGACCTCCGTGGCAGTTAGGTCAATTTCGATTTGAGGAGTTTGGGCCTGCAGGGTAGCTTCGGCCCCAAGGCTGACGAGCATCAACATGCTTGCAAGCGTCAAGGTGGGTGTAAATTTCATCGGTCCCGTCGTATATCTTGGATTCAAATTCAAGCCGAACGCCGCAGGGGGTTCCGCTGTGCGCACCAAGTTACAACACATGCTCGCTTCGTCCACAGCAGGGTATTGAAGCTGCCCTCAATCCAACGAGGCTCCACCCCTCGGTCGAGTGTTCGTCAAAAACTCGCGCGAATGAAATCTCCAAGTTGCGGAGGAATGACCCATGTCAAATACAAGGCACCCTGCCAAAGGTCATCTTCATAATTGCCCATCCGCACCTTGTCACGACTAACACGCGCCGTGAGCATCAGGTTGCCTCCCTCTTCGAAAAACAATTCGACGCCAATACCGCCATACCCTCCAAAACCAGTTGATGTCATCGTCGAAGTCGGGTTTTGAAATTGGCCATTGCCCAGGGAAGCCGTGAGCAATTGATAATTTTGATTTTGAATCCGCACGTAATGCTGTTCGAGCTGAGTCGCCAGCATCGTTCCACCTAGTTCGAATACCCAACTGACTTCGTCGGTGATGTACGCTGCTGTCCGATAACCAAGGGACAACTGAAACCGATTTTCTTCACTGAAAATACCAAATTGGCGGCGATTTTCTGAACCACCTCCTTGAACGATTTCATTGGTCACCATGTTCCAGGCTCCTTCTGATTTGAGTCCATTGATTGCATCGATGTGCAACGTGAAGGCACTTTCTGGATTCAAAAACAACATGGTCTGCAACCCCATAATGGTAGCCGGCGTGTAACGCATGCCGTATAACTTCAATGCCTCGCTGTACGCCGGGTATTCGATGTATTGAAATTCTCCTTGTTCCAATCCGATGCTATTCATCACCTGACTCCATACGATGCTGCTTGGACTCGATATCCCCAATCGCTCCTCAATGGTCATGAGGTTAGCGGTGTTGTCGTTGAGTTCATAAATTTCTCCAGAGTACCCACTAAAAAACTCATTGGCCGCCTTGTGATGCCCTTGGTACACTCCAAAATTCAGCGCAAATTCAATGCCCTTTCGCGCAGAAACATACCCTTCATCATATTCGTCCCAGTCGTCCCAGTCTTGGGCCGTCAATGCCCCTGTGCTCAACGCCAAGGCGGCGCATAGTACAATCCTTTGCCTGAATCCCATGCTTTTCATCTTCTCTAATTTACAACTGAAACGCGCATTTCCAGTCGTTGCAATGGCCAATCGCTATCATCCGTATCCACCTGCGACAGCGCATCCAGCACCTCAAATCCTTTGACGAGTCGTCCAAAGACCGTGTGCTCCTTGTCCAAATGGGGCGTCCCGCCTTCCGCGTAATATCTTTTTCGTTGAGCATCCGAGAACGTCACGCCCTTCTCGCGCTCAATTTGCTGCAATTCTACTGCACTCACTTTTCGACCCACGACCAGGTAAAAATCGTACGATGAAGAGCGCTTATCGGGGTTGCCTTTGTAGGTGCGTCCCATCGCCAAAGCCCCACGAAAGTGGCGATATTGGTCCCTGAATTCACTCGGCAACGTGTGCTTACCAATCAACCAGCGCATCTCTTGCGCGCGGGGATCCTCTGAATTTCCGCCTTGCACTACAAATTCTGGCACGACCCGAACAAATTCGCTTGGTGCATAGTATCCTCGTTCCACCTTGTATCGAAAATTCGCAGCGTGCAGCGGAACATCATCAAAAATCTCGAGGGTCAAGGTGCCAAATTTCGTTTCCACCTCGATCAATTTCCCGAGGAGTTCTGGATGCTCTGAAGTCCATTTCGCTAAAAACTCAGAACACGTCGCATCCGTTATAGGGGGATAAGCCAGAATCTTGGCCTTCGCAGCCACTGCTGCGGAGTCTGCCCGTACTTCCCGTTCTTCTGCGGCTACTGAAGTTGGTTCGGTCTCATGGACCGATTCCGGTGATGAACTGCAGCCCAGTGTGCACAGCATGGGTACAAACGTTAAAGCAGCTCCCCAGATCCTCCATTGACGTATGCGCATGATGCAAATCTAAAGCCTATTGGGATGAAGCACCGGACAACGTACATAGGCGGCGGTGTGGACGCCTTAATTCGAAGTTCATCAACGAACTTTACGACTGCATTCCGCCGCCATGCGCTACGCCATCGTCGACATAGAAACCACTGGATCCCATGCCAAGGGCCATGGAATTACCGAGATTGCCATCATCATCAGCGATGGCGCACGGGAATTGGAGCGCTGGGAAACCCTCATCGACCCTGGTCTCCCTATTCCTCTTCACATCTCAAAACTGACGGGAATCACAGATGAAATGGTGGAGTCCGCCCCTGTGTTTGAATCCGTCGCTGACGAATTGGAGGAGTGGCTGAGCGATTGCGTATTTGTGGCGCACAATGTCGGGTTTGACTATTCGTTTATCCGAGGCCACTTCGAAACGATGGGCCGGGTGTGGAAAAGCAAGAAGGTGTGCACGGTCAGGTTAGCACGTAAATTATTACCTGGGCATGGTAGTTACAGTTTGGGGCGGATTTGTGAGGATCTGGGAATTGATAACAAGGCGAGGCATCGCGCCATGGGAGATTGCGCTGCGACCGTAGCGTTATTTCACCAGATGATGGCACTGGAGCGGGCACCCGAAGTGGTCAGCAGCATGCTCAGCCATGGCGAACGTGAGTCTTGGCTGCCTCAGCACGTTCCAGCCTCCGATTTTGAAGCCTTGCCCACCTCACCAGGGGTTTACCGCTTTTTAAACCAAAAAGGAACGCCGATCTACATAGGCATGTCCCACAATATCAAGCACCGGGTTAGGTCTCATTTCAATGGATCCATGACATCCGCAAGACGGCAAGCTTTTCTCCGGGACATCTACCACTTTGAAGGTGAAGCCACAGGTTCAGTGCTCATGGCACGGCTATTGGAAGACGAATTAATCCGAGCGCATTGGCCCATCCACAACCGAGCCCAAAAGTCCATTCCTGTTCGGACCGCCATCGTTCCCTACATGGACCAACGCGGGTTTACCCGGTTTCACCTGCAACGCCAGCGGCATACCAAGCACGCTATTCGATGGTTTCGTCGAGAGGATGATGCGCGGGCATGGCTTCATCGCTGCGCAATTGAGTTCGACCTCAGCCCTGAATTACTTGGTCTCGGATCAGACGGTCGCAGCCAACCTGTCCCTGACGAGGCGCGCTATGACCATAACGCATCAATGCAAAAATTGATGCACCACGCCCAGCAACAAGAAAACTGGGCGATCGTGGACCGCGGTCGAGAGGAGGGTGAATATGCCGTGGTGCTCATGGAGGGTGATCATGTCAAAGGTTGGGCCTACACGCAAGAGACCGTAGAGCGTTTCGAACAAATAGAAGCGCTCATCAACCCCAAAACCGGCTCATCCACAAGCGATGCCATTGTACAGCATGCCCTGCAAGAGCGAGAACTTGGCACTTTGCGCTTTCGAATCGTACAACCCGAATCGGATGAATTAAATCGGGGGTAAAAGTGGGATCAAAAAAAAGCCGCACGAGGCGGCTTTTTTGGTTTGACATATGCGACTGTTCAATTCACAAGACCCGTGAAGGTTCCAAATTGCCGAGTCTTGGTGGCGCGCAATCCTGCAGAATACTGGAGGATGTTCCGCACGCTGCTGGATCGGGGCATTTTTTGGGTCAACTCTGCGGTAGTGTCGAACCAATCGGATGTCAAATCTTCAAGTGTACAATGGGCCATGGGCAATTGTTTTGAGGTTTGTAATTCCCATAACGCTCACCAATCCATTCTATTGCACGACCACAAAATTTTAATTCAAGGTCAACTCGATTCCGCTTTCATCCATGGCCCTTCTTAGGTTGATCAACGCATAGCGCATTCGCCCAAGCGCGGTGTTGATGGACACCCCTGTTTCGTCTGCAATCTCCTGAAAGCTCAATTCACGCTCAATACGCATGTGCACCACGGCACGCTGCTCTTCGGGCAAGGTTTCGAGAAGGTCTCTTACGTCCTGGTGGATTTGATCTCGAATAATGCGATCCTCGGCATGTAATTCATCCGTCTGGATGGTATCAAAAACATCAAATTGCTCAGTAGCTCGCAGCATCCGCATCTTTTTACCACGACGGAAATGATCAATGCTGAGGTTGTGTGCAATGCGCATTACCCAGGGCAAAAACTTTCCTTCCTCGTTATACTTACCTTTCTTCAATGTATCGACCACCTTAATGAAGGTGTCTTGAAAGAGATCATTGGCAAGCTCGCTGTCGCGAACAATGAATAAAATTTTGGAATAAACTTGTTGTTGATGTCGGTTCAAAAGTGTTTCGAACGCGGGCTCGTCCCCCGAGAGGTACAAAGAAATCAACTGTTGGTCTGAATGTGACGCACGCATGATTTTACGCAGTTAAGGGTAATACAAAACCCGAAAAAATCGGGGCCTTACTTTGAAGCGTAAAATGTTTCTATCGCGTGTGCTTTTTTATTACTCCCTCTAATATACATAATAATTTCGTCCCATCGAAACCCAGAGCCGTTTTGGGGTGTTAACAAAAGCAAATGGAGATCCGAATCAAAGGTGCAAGAGAGCACAACCTCAAGAACATCGATGTCACCATCCCGAAGAAAAAGTGGACGGTGATTACAGGACTTTCGGGCTCCGGTAAAAGCTCGCTGGCTTTTGATACCCTATACGCGGAAGGCCAGCGCAGGTACGTCGAAAGCTTGAGCAGTTACGCTCGTCAATTCTTAGGACGCCTAGATAAACCCGACATGGATTCCATCGAAGGCATATCTCCCGCTATTGCGATTGAACAGCGAACATCGTCTGGCGGACCTCGTTCCACGGTTGCTACGCGCACTGAAATTCACGACCATCTCCGCTTGCTCTTTGCTCGGATCGGACAAACCATCTCTCCCATCAGTGGTGAACGTGTGAAGAAGGACCGTCCGGAAGACGTGCTCGACCGATTGCTCGAGTTACCCGGAGGCCAGCGATTTCTGATCGCCTGCCCCATCCCCAAAAAAGCAGACCGCACATGGCCCCAACAATTGGAGATTTTGCAGCAACAAGGGTTCAGTCGTGTTTTGGACGCACAGGGAACCGCTCATCCCATTGCAGAAGCCTTGGACTCCGAAGATTCATCTGCTGCATGGCAACTCGTCGTCGATCGCCTGGTCACACCCGAGGATTCGAATTCTGAGGACAGTGACTTTTCTTCACGCGTGTTTGACTCCGTTGAAACTGCATTTTTTGAAGGAGACGGTGCTTGTTTCGTTCATTTTCCTGATTCAGGGACTGCCTGGGAGTTCAGCGATCGATTCGAACGCGACGGACTCCGCTTTCCTGAACCGAGTCCGGAACTTTTCACATTTAACAGTCCCATTGGTGCTTGCAGTCGGTGTGAAGGATTTGGTCATGTCATCGGGGTCGATCCTGAGCGCGTGGTACCCGACCCCCGATTGAGTCTATACGACGATGCGATCGCCTGTTGGAGGGGCGAGCGCATGGGCAAGTGGAAGCAACGCATGTGCTTAGCTGCCCGGGACCATGGGTTGCCCATTCACACCCCCTGGCGAGAACTAACCGAGGAGCAGCAAGCTTTGGTATGGAGCGGAGGCAAAGGCTTCAAAGGACTGGACGCTTTCTTTTCCTATCTCGAGGAGAAGAGCTACAAAATTCAATTTCGCGTGATGCTCAGTCGCTACCGTGGCCGGACCAAATGCCACGAATGTCATGGAACTAGGCTGGGCCAGGGAGCACAAAATGTATTTATAGGGACCTCGACCTTGCCGAGCCTTCTCCGTTTATCTGCCTCCGATGCGCTAGCGTGGGTGGAGTCTTTGGCATTGTCTCCGACGGACACGGAAATCGGAGAACGCCTCATCAAAGAAGTTTCCAGCAGGCTCCGGTATCTCTGTGATGTGGGCGTCGGTTATTTGACCCTTGATCGGTCGAGTAAAACCCTCAGTGGCGGAGAATCACAACGAATCTCACTCAGCACGTGCTTAGGAAGCAGCTTAGTCGGGAGCACGTATGTCTTGGACGAGCCCAGCATTGGGCTGCATCCAGAAGACACGAAACGTCTCATTGGCATACTCCAGCAGTTGCGAGACATTGGAAATACCGTGGTGGTGGTTGAACATGATGAGGACATCATGCGGTCAGCGGATCATTTAATCGATCTCGGCCCACTCGCGGGGAGCTTGGGAGGTGAATTGGTCTTTGCCGGCGATACGCCTTCCTGGGAGGGTCTGAACGCTGATCACCCATCGCTCACAGCCGCCTATTTAAATGGCCATCTCACCATGGGCGCGAAAGTACCTCGCCAAATTGGGCCAGACTTCATTCAAATTGTAGATGCTCACAAAAACAACCTGCGCGGCGTAAGCGCCCAATTTCCACTCCATGCGCTCACAGCGGTGACAGGCGTCAGCGGTTCAGGGAAGAGCACGCTCATTACAGAGGTTCTCATGCCGCTGATGCGAGCTGAACTTGAAGGATTGGGCAGCGTAGCCTCTTCTATTGGGAAATTGGCGGGTAGCACCCATAAAATCGGCGCGCTCGAATTCGTCGATCAAAACCCCATTGGCAAATCTTCCCGCAGCAACCCTGTTACGTATGTCAAAGCCTACGATGAAGTTCGGGCCTTGTTCTCTGGCACAGGAATCGCCAAAGCACGCGGCTACAAACCCGCTCACTTCAGTTTCAATGTAACCGGTGGACGATGCGAGACGTGCGAAGGAGAAGGCCAGGTGACCATCGGAATGCAATTCATGGCCGACCTCAAACTCAAGTGCGATGCATGCAAGGGCCGTCGGTTTCAGGATGAGATTTTGGATGTCAAATGGAATGGAAAGAGTATCGCCGACGTGCTGAATCTCACCGTAGAAGATGCGATTGCCTTTTTCAAGCAGGCTCCAGACGACAAAAAAATCAGTTCGTCACAAAACCGCCTCTTAAACAAACTTCAACCCCTCCTCGACGTCGGATTGGGATACGTCACCCTAGGTCAAAGCAGCAACACCCTCAGTGGCGGAGAAGCTCAACGAATCAAGCTGGCCACCTTTTTATCCCGCGGCGATCGGCAAGAGCGAACATTGTTCGTGTTTGATGAACCCACTACAGGATTGCACGCTCACGACGTCCAAAAGCTCTTGATCTCACTTAATGCCTTGTTGGATATGGGCCATACGGTGGTCGTCATTGAACACCATCTGGATGTCATGGCACAAGCGGACTACCTCATCGACTTAGGGCCCGGCGGCGGAGATGCTGGGGGAAATGTGATCTTTCATGGCCAACCCAAAGACATCAAACAGGCCGCCGAGTCCGTCACTGCCCGTCATTTATTGCCCAAACTGAACTCCTTGAAATGAAAACAGCTACTCCATTATTTCTCTTAGCAATACTCTCCATTGTCATCAGTTGCGGACAGGCCCAAGAGCCACAAGTCGCTGCGTCGACTACCATTGATTGGAGTGAGAAACTCACCGACGAGCAATACCGAATTTTGAGGCAATGTGGCACGGAACCCCCGTTCACAGGTAAGTTTTGGGACCACCATGCCGATGGTGTTTATTGCTGTGCAGGGTGTGGACAGCAGCTTTTCAGCAGCGAATCAAAATATACAAGTGG
>CAJQLF010000032.1 GCA_905479115.1 uncultured Flavobacteriales bacterium | reverse complement strand
TGCTGAGCTCAAGTCAAGGACGAATGGCTCTGGAATTTAGTCTGCCAAGTTCAGAGTGTTGAACATCAGCACTCTTCCCCAAACGCGGCGAGCAAGAGCAACACATCTGTAACGCTCACGGCGCCGTCGCCGTCGATGTCGGCTGCGCCGCAATCGGAGGTGCAGCCAAAGGAAGCGAGCAAGAGCAAGACATCTGCCACCTCAACGGTGCCATTATCGTTGATGTCTTCCGGGCAGCTGGTGCAGTCAACCCCATCGGGAGGTGTAACCATAACGATGCCCGTCGCTGTTTCAGATGAACCACTTGGGCAGCTCACGGTCAGTGCGATAGGCACTTCCATGGTCTGGCCAGTGGCGGCAATGGACGCAGAGGTTCCCTCGAAAAAGCTGAACTCATCGTTACTCGTAGCGGTCAGTGTCACTTCACTGCCATTGATCGTGGCTGTGGCTGTAGCATCGGGATGCAAAAGCGGGCTTACTCCCCACATGACGATGAATTCGTACGTACATGCTTCGGTGTAAACCAATGAAGTCAAAGCAGCTTCCGCGGTGACATCTGTGGAGCAATCGCAGGTGCCGTCGTCATCGGTGGCATCGGGATTGTACAGTGGAGAATCGGGATCGGTGCAGCCGGGTACCTCATTGCAATCTGCCACGCCGTCGCCGTCCGTATCCGTCCCCGGACCGCCGCATTCACCGCAGGCATCCAATTCCTCGCAGGAACCGTCATCCGTTGTGGCGTCGGGGTCGTAGTTGCATGCATCGGGATCGGTGCATCCAGAGATGGTGGTTGGTTCAGTGCAGAATTCGGTGGATTCAGCATCACCAAAATTGCCGCCCGAAGCAACGAGCTCTCCGTCAACTGTGAACTCATAGTTGCCTTCACCATACGCGCAGCAAATGCCATCACCGTATGAATCAGAGATGGTCAGTGTGTAACAGCCGCTGCACAATTCTTCCGTGGAAGAGTAGGTGGTTGCATTTGATCCGTAAGGTCCACCGGACATCACAGTGGTCCCTGCGTCGTCCACCAATTGCCAGGTGGTTTCATTAGGATAGTTGTCGGTAAGCACCGTCATGGTAAACGTTTGCAATTCACCGGAAACACATGAACCATCATCTTCTGTCGCCTCCGGATCGTAATTGCAAGCAGTGCTGTCCGTACATCCCTGGCAACTGTAGTCGCAGGAGCCATCGTCGTTGGCAGCCGTAGCATCATAATTGCAGGCATCCGCATCGGTACAACCACACGCCGTTTCGCACGGATCTTGGCAAGCCGTGACTGAGTTGTTGAGCAAGTTTTGCAGCGAAGAGGTCACGTAGTTTTCCATGCGCGTGACTTGGCCCGCCGAAAACATGAAGAGGCAGGCATCGTTGCAATAGTCCATATAAGAAGGCCAAAGCACAGGGTCGGTGCAATTGACAATGGACTGGCCCGAAGGGCAGCC
The DNA here is from genome assembly GCA_905479115.1 of uncultured Flavobacteriales bacterium. Lineage (GTDB taxonomy): Bacteria > Bacteroidota > Bacteroidia > Flavobacteriales_D > Sanyastnellaceae > UA16. Next base: position 2,265 of record CAJQLF010000032.1, on the reverse strand, counting down.
AAAGATGGGTTCACTGGTGACCGGTGTATCCGCTACATTGTCGGATGATGAGCACCCGCCGTTGGCCCACGGATGATTCAGTAGCAGGTAGTGCCCTACTTCATGGGTAATGGTTCGACCGAGATTAAACGCAGAGGAAATGGTATTTCCACCACAGGATATGCTGCTGAAAGCACTTGTGGTGCATGCGACACCGTCTCCATTCCCATTGCCACCCAGCGGTGAATACCCCAAAATACCTCCGCTGATGTCACGGACCCAAAAATTCAGATAACCGCTCCAAGCGCCATTGAAATCGCCAGTCGTAGCGTCAATGGTTACCGCATAATCACCCTCGGAGAGTCCAAATCCCGAAGGATGATCCGATGTGGCGAGACAGAATTGAATGCACGATTCTGCATTGCTGATTTCGGGCCAAATGGTGGGTTGCTGTGCATACCAGTCATTGATGTCCGAATTGGTCGCGGCAAAATCTTCGTTGAGGATTTCAATTTGGTCGAGCGCCATATCAATGGCACAGGCCGCTGGGATCCCTGTATTTTGAAAGTGAACAGCCACCGGAATAATGAGCGGCGTTGCGCAATCGAGGGGGTTGTTTTCAGCCGCTTGATTCACCAGGTCCACTTTGTTTTGGTAGGCATTGGCATACCCCGCCAGTCCCATCATATGCGCATGAACGGAATCGGTAGCACATGAACGTTGCCCAGAGGCCTCTTGTGGGAGGTTCAGTACAAGAGCGCAAAGGAAAAGACCAATGAAGGAGAAGCGGGAGATTTTCATAGGTATGAAACTTAGAAGTTTGATAACCAATTTATTAAAAAATATCCGAGCATCCTAATTCAGGTGAAACTCAGCGGTATGGAAAGGCAGGCCTTGAGTCAGGCTTGTGGACTTAGGCAGCAATCATGCCCATTGCTTCTGGCGGCCTAAGCGCCAAAGCATGCGGGTGTGGAGAGCGAGCGCGCCCGCAAACGTCATGGATGATCGGTACGGCAACCCAAATTCCTCTGCCGTCTTGCGGACAATCGGCGCCAAATCGCGAAAGTGAATGTGGCAGACATTGGGGAAGAGGTGGTGTTCAATCTGGTGGTTGAGCCCTCCACACATCCAAGTGAAGACGCCCGATCCCGTTCCGAAATTCGCGGTGGATTTCAGTTGATGCGAAAGGGAGTCATCCTCCATTTTGGCACCTGTTTCTGCTTGCGAAAACTGCAAGTCTTCAAGGACGTGAGCGGGTTGAAAGATGGAGGCTAAAATCACACCCGTCACAGCGTGCATGACCACCCAACCAAGCAGGATCATCCAAAAGGATAATCCACTGAAAAGAGCAGGGAGCAACAAAATATAACTGAAGTACACCACTTTACCGATGATCATCTCTCCTACCAATTGCGGCATGGTAGAGCCGGTCCCTTTGATTAAACCCTTCTTTTTGTACCGTGCAAGGGCCAACCAATCTTTAGCGGTCATCCAAAACAGCGTCATCACTCCGTAAAAGAACCAGGCATAAATGAACTGCAATTTGTGGACCTTACGCAAAGGACGATCCGGGCTAAACCGCAGGATACCCGGTGTATCAATGTCTTCATCCAAACCGTCTATGTTGGTGAAGGAATGATGTAATACGTTGTGCTGAATCTTCCACATGGCCGAGCTGCCGCCAACCAGGTCCAACACCTTGCCTATGATACCGTTGATGCGCTTGTTGCTGCTGAAAGCACCGTGATTGGCATCGTGCATGACATTCAATCCAATGCCAGCCAGTCCGAATCCCATCACAATTTCGGTGACCCAAAACATCCAGCCGCCTCCGGTTACACCAAACGTAATCATCGCCCATGGGCCAAAAAACAGGGCGAGCATGACGGCTGTTTTGGCGTACATGCGCCAATCACCTTGGCGGGATTTTCCGGTTTCCTGAAAATATGCGTCAACACGTTCTTTCAGTGCTTTGCTAAAATCGGAGGCTTGTCGGTTGAATCGTACGATAGGTATCTGCATGAGAAGGAATTCCGTGCGAAGATATGGTGCGAACGTCTCGATGTGGTTTTCGAGGGGCATGAACTGTACACAAGCAGATTTTTGTATCTTCGCCCTCCGCTAAAGTTGAACAGTTGACTTGGCGGAATAGAGGAGCGGGCATTTAGCTCAGTTGGTTAGAGCGCTACATTGACATTGTAGAGGTCACTGGTTCGAATCCAGTATTGCCCACAACATTCCCTGCTAAAAGAGACAGTTCCAATAGATTTGAGGACTGTCTTTTTT
>CAJQLF010000031.1 GCA_905479115.1 uncultured Flavobacteriales bacterium | reverse complement strand
GGCCTTCTCAAAAACTGCATCTGGGTCCGCAAGGATTGAACGCAAGAAGCAGGTCTTAGAACAGCAAGCGTTAGCTGCGGCATGTATTCATCGAGGTGACTGAATGCGATGGTTGTTGTAGAATAAAGTCTGCTCGTCGTCAAGAAGCTTGAAGACTTTGACACCTTTGTCTTTGATCAAGAGTTCATCGGCATTGAACGTCGCTTTGGAGTTGGCCTTTCCTCGGGTGACGATTTGGACCACATTTGCCGGGTCGTGAACGCGAAAACTTCCCTCGACCAGGGACCAATCGCCATAAATGACCTCAGAAAACTCTGGAAAAAAAGGGGTGCGGAACCATTGATTTGAGGGCGCATCATACTCTTCAATCAAGAACCTGAACCAAAGGTTCAAGGCATCTTTTTCTCCATTGTGCATCCAAATGCTTACGTCGTAGTCACGGTCTTTTAAAAAAGTGTTGGCAGCAAAAATAGCGAGCTTGTTTTCACCCTTCTTCAAGCCGTGATACCCTCCATTTCCCGCGAAGGGAAGCGGACTGTCTTGGTTCTCAAATCCATCGTGGTAAAGCACAGAACAGGTATCGGAAAGAAAGTAACCGTTCCGCTGGTTCAGCTGTGATGAGTCGGCTTCAAACCGAGCCCAGATCACCGGGCCTTCATTTTCGAAGAGCGCTTCTTTTGATAACCTCATGATTCCGAGTCCATCCGCAAAATCAATGGGCTCTGCTTTTTCTATGATGGCTTTTTCGTACGTTGTAAAATTCGTCCCAGTTTTCACGACCAAAAAGGGCCGATTATCGGTTAAGTCAGCCTGGATGTTTTTGGGGTAGTAGCCGGGGCTGAGGAATTGGACAATTTTTTTACTCTCGTCTACCGACGTCCGTGTCAAGTTGGTCGAGACACAGGGTAGTCCGGTGTGGTAAGCTACGATCAAAGAATTCGTGACCGCAAGTTCATCACGTGGTCGGCTAAAACTTTCAGAGCCATTGTAAAAGAAGGGAAAGCTGATAATGGCCTGGTATTGTTCCGAATCAATTTGGTCCAACAAAGCTTGGAAACCTGGGCTCAGGTGCTCCGGGAGAAAAACATTTTTTTGAGATGAAATTCGATGGGACATGTGGTGGTGACCCACCGCACCTTCAGCGAAGGTTACGAGAAATACAAGCGCGATGAATGAAACGCCCGCAAACCGACTTCGATTGAGCAGGATCAAAGTGAGTCGCTGGAAAACATAGCCGGAAAACACCGAGAAGGCGAAATAAAAGGGCCAAACAAACCTTCCGGTGGCTCTGAATTGTTTCAAAACGGGAACCATCTCCAAGAGATCAGGAAATTGCCGAAAGGGGATGGCCAATGCGAACAAGAGCACCAAAATGGAAGCCAGCAAGGCCACGTTCACCAAGCCATGATCAAAAAAATCCCAAAGATGGGGTCGGAGTTTTTTTCGAAAGAGAGCGATCAAAGCGGTGAGCAGGCCGATCAAGAAAAGCAGGGAGTTGGCCAGCCCAACGTAGCCGCGGGCTTCCCATTTTTGCTTGATGATATTGCCCGTCAGTTGATCAAAAAAGGGTCGAAAAGGCCTGTCGTGCGGAATAAAAACATCATCCAATTCGGCATTGTGAAGGAAAAATCCCGACGGGTTGTCAGTGCGGTTTTCGTGCAGGTCAATTGTGTTTTCGTGAATCAAGAATAGCGCAATGGGTGCGCATATCGTGAGCAGCAGCCCAGCGTGATGCCACCTTTGTTGGCCCGTTTTTCTATGGGGTAAAAAGTTCAAGAATACCATGCACAAAAGGAATGAAAGCACAATGACTCCGAGATACGCATGGATGAATAACCAGAACAAATTGTTCAGCATCATGATAGCGATGCTACGTGCCTGTTGAACCTTGTTCTGTCCTGCCCGAAGGCACCTTAAAAGCAGCCACCATGAAAGAGGAATCGCCACACTGTAGGATAGAGCTAAATGTCCGTCGAGGCGAAATAACTGGGGGGAAAGCACCGCAATCGTAATGCTAAACAACACACTGAACCACCGAAGGAATTTTAATTCAAGCAACAAAAGATGCATAAAGAGAAATGTCAAAAACATCGATAGAAGCAGCACCCCATTCAATAGTCCTACGGAATGAGTTTGAACGATTGGAACAACGTGCGATATGGCGCGAAAAGCATAGGCAAAGACAGGATGACAATCGGTATAGAGATAGGATTCTCCAAACGGATAATTCATTCCATCAAAATTGGTCGCGTTGCTGTTGTGCGCAATGTGATAGGCATAGGTGAAGTAATTCTTGATGCCATCACCTGAATGCGAGAACATCGAATCATTGGGAGACCAAAGCACCTTTCCATAAAAAAACACCATGAAAATGACAGCAAATCCTACGAGAACAAAATCGGGCAGCTTCATGCTTCTCATGCCACAAAGATGCATTTTTTGGAGGCAGGACGATGACCGACGCACCTGAAACCGTCTGCTTGGTGTTTCTTCGGATTCTGCTCGCTTTACTCACGCTGAATGGCTAGGCCACCTGCTTCCCGCTCAAAGGGTCAAGAAATAGATGATGGTCGGAAAAAAGAGTGCCGAGCACACGACCCCGAATGTCGTTGAAGCCTGAGGTTTCATATGCCAAATGGCGATAATTATGAGCGGAATTTGAAAGAACAATCGAATAAGTGCGTCCATTTTTGAGAAGCCCAGGAACTTCTGAGGTACAGGATCAAAGTACATGTAGAGGTTTGCGGGAAAGACCAAGATCAACAGAAGAACGGCTGCCGCTCCGGCGATTCTGCGTGTTTTGGGAATCAAGAGGAATAAGCCGATGCCCATTTCCCAGATGCCAGAGAGGAAAACGGTCTCTTCAGCAAGCGGCAAAAACGGGGGGAAGATCTGCAAGAAAAATTCCGGTGCCTCCAGGTGCTGCCAACCAACAAAAAAGTAGAATCCTCCCATCGTGATAATGGATAGCTTGCGGATTGGATGAACCAAACGTTCTAGTCCTGGCTGCTCGACTGCGATGTTTTCTGAATTTTCCAAGTTCGTTTTACTGTTGCTCATCCCTCACCAAATAAAACACGATCGCAAGTTCGTGAACCAAGCAATGTGCTTGCAACAAAAAAGGCGGCTCAGAAGCCGCCTTGATGCTCGCTAAACTTCGTGCTCAGTCTTCGACGACTTCGACGGAAAATGTGTCTCCTTCTTTGATTTGAGTGACGATGTCTACCCCCTCTGTCACCTTGCCAAAGCACGTGTGGTTGCGGTCGAGATGAGCCGTTGAATCCCGGCTGTGCACCAAGAAGAATTGCGATCCACCGGTGTTGCGCCCGGCATGTGCCATGGACAACACGCCCAGATCGTGGTATTGATTTTCGCCATCCAACTCACAGTCAATCGAATAGCCTGGTCCGCCACTTCCAATGCCGTCTGGACAGCCTCCTTGAGCGACAAACCCAGGAATAACCCGGTGAAATTTGAGGCCATTGTAGAAACCTTCTTTAGCCAGTTTGACAAAATTAGCGACCGTTTTTGGCGCGTCATTCTCAAAAAATTCCACGGTCATGGTGCCGCGGTCGGTGGTGATTTTTGCATGCATGGTACTGCAGGTTTTGGATTGAATCATACGCTGTTGATGCAGCGCCGGATAAAAGAAAAAGCCTCCCGCACTGGAAGGCTTTCTATTGAGCGAGAAACGAGACTCGAACTCGCGACCCCAACCTTGGCAAGGTTGTGCTCTACCAACTGAGCTATTCTCGCTTGTCCACCATACTCGGAAGAACGTTCTCTTCTGCAGCATGAAGCGGTGGGCAAAATTACGCAAGACATCGCGTGAGACAAAGTAAACCATGAAAAATATTCACGCCCGACCTGAATTTTCGATGTTTGCATCATGAATTACCTAGCGCATTTGGTTTTGAGCGGAAACGATTCCGATGTCCTGCTGGGAAATTTTATCGGGGATGCGATCAAGGGCCGTGACTACGTAGGGTATCCTCCAAGGGTAGCTCACGGCATTCGGTTGCACCGACAGATTGATTCATTTGCCGACCATCATCCCATCGCGCTCAAAGCCCGCGCTCAACTTCGGCCGATGCTGGGCCGATTTTCAGCTGTCGGAGTTGACTTGCTATACGATTACTTTCTTTCGAGCAATTTTCAATCCATCACAGGACAAGAGTCCATCGAATTGTTCGCACGTCGGGCCGAGGCCTCGCTGCAGACCCGTGTGGCTGAAATGCCCACGCGAAGCCAACGGTTCTTTGAAGCCATGGTGGAGCATGATTGGTTGGTAGGGTATGGGTCGGAAATGGGGATGATGGAGGTTTGTCGAGCTATGGACCACCGATTGACCAAGCGGTTTGGAGTGGAGACACCGTTAAAGCATCTATTTGAAGCAGCGAGGTTGGCAGGATACGCAGATATGAAGGCGGACTTTGCTTCCTTTTGGAAAGACATTGGATCTCATTGCCACGACCAACGGCTGTCCCCCGACACTCTTGAATTCGTGGTACAGAACTGAGTCGCTTTGTGTACCTTTGATGCCATGGTAGTGGAAATGACGTACAACAGCTCGCGCTCGGACTTAATCATTCCTGAATACGGCCGAACGATTCAAGAAATGGTGGATCATTTAAAGTCCATTGCAGATCGCGAGGAGCGCAATAAGTGTGCAAATGCCATCGTGAGTGTGATGGGTTCAGTGGTCCCGCAAGAAGGCGATGCCGAGGAAGTGCAGAAGAAATTGTGGGGTCAATTGTACCTCATGGCCAATTATGAGCTGGATGTTGACTGTCCGTGTGAACGACCGACTCGTGAGAGCCGAGACGAAGCACCAAACCGCTTAAATTACCCAGAAGCGACATCGCGGTTGGGGCATTATGGTCAATTGACGTTGGACCTGATTGAGAAGGCCAAGACCTACGAGGAAGGGGAGGAAAAGGCGGCACTTATCGTGACCATTGCGAATTTGATGAAGCGCCATTACCTGACGTGGAATAAGGGTGCAGTAGAGAATAGCCTCATCCGCGAGAAGATGAAGGAGATGAGCGAAGGGGCTTTGATTTTGCCAGAAGAGGCCGTGTTGGTGAGTTCAGCAGAGGTGCTCAAAAGCAAGCGAAAAACCAGCGATGCCCTGGATCGCCATCGCAGCAAGAAGCGCAAGCGCTAATTAAATTCAAAGGGCGGAAGTCCAATTTCAAGGGTTGAAAAGTTTTCAGCGTGACACACGCTGTCTCGGTGTTGCGCCGTTAATTCGAATAGACATTGCGGAAGAGGAATGAACTCAGGCTCGAGGAGCACCGCGTGTCACTGAATCAGCGAAAAAGGAGCCATGTCCAGTTTTATCATTGAGGGAGGGAAAAGATTGTCCGGTGAAGTCGTTCCGCAAGGGGCAAAAAACGAGGCGCTACAAATTTTGTGTGCCGTTTTGCTCACCCCTGAGCGAGTAACCATTTCCAATTTGCCGGACATCGTAGATGTGAATAAGCTCATCGATTTGTTGGCGAGCATGGGAGTAAAGACCCAGCGAAAAGGCCCGGGCACGTTCGTTTTTCAGGCGGACGATGTCAATTTGGATTATTTCAAAACGGAAGAATTCCGACAAAAAGGGGGGTCGCTTCGGGGCTCAACGATGATTTTGGGACCCCTGTTGTCTCGATTCGGTATCGGGGCGTTGCCCAAGCCGGGGGGAGATAAAATTGGCCGCCGCCGAATGGACACGCATTTCATCGGGTTCGAGGCGCTGGGCGCTACGTTCACGTACGACGCCAAAACCGGTTTTTTCGAAGCCACCACAGATGGCGGATTGAAGGGCACGGATATGTTATTGGATGAGGCTTCGGTGACTGGCACTGCCAACATTGTCATGGCTGCGTGCATGGCAGACGGTGTCACGACCATATACAACGCGGCATGTGAGCCCTATCTCCAGCAGCTTTGCAAAATGATCAATCGGATGGGTGGGAAAATCAGTGGCATCGGTTCCAACCTTCTCACCATTGAAGGGGTGGATTCGCTGGGCGGTACCGAACACCGTTGCCTTCCAGATATGATTGAGATTGGAAGCTTCATCGGTCTGGCGGCCATGACGCAAAGTGAGATCACCATCAAAGATGTAGCCTACGACGAGCTGGGAGTCATTCCCAAGATCTTTCGCCGATTGGGCATCCAGTTGGAACGACGGGGCGATGATATTTACGTCCCTGCCCAAGAGACCTACGAAATCGACACCTTCATTGATGGCTCCATCCTCACCGTTTCAGATGCACCTTGGCCAGGCTTTACACCGGATTTATTGTCCATCGTATTGGTAACCGCAACGCAGGCTAACGGCAGTGTGCTGGTTCATCAAAAAATGTTTGAGAGCCGCCTGTTTTTTACAGACAAACTGATTGACATGGGTGCGCAAATAATCTTGTGTGACCCGCACCGCGCTACTGTAATTGGGTTAAACCGACAAAGTCCACTGCGCGGCGTAACGATGACTTCTCCGGACATTCGGGCAGGGGTTTCCTTGCTGATTGCTGCTCTTTCGGCGGAGGGTCAGTCGATTATTCACAACATCGGTCAGATCGACCGGGGGTATCAAGACATAGAAGGAAGGTTAAAAGCATTGGGGGCGAGCATCGAACGGGTCGATTGAATGCCTAAATTGCCTTCATGATTTTAAAAACACTTGCTGGAGTGGTCGCTCTTGGTGCGGCACTATGGTTCTCTACCCCTTCGAATAACGCGCCCGTTAACGGTGCCGATGGCATTGAACGGGTTGTTCCCACAGAACGCGTCGGAACAGGTATTGGGGATACGGCGCCTGAGATTGCACTCTCAAATCCCAAGGGGAAGACGATGAAACTGAGCGAATTGAAAGGCAGCCTGGTGCTCATTGATTTCTGGGCATCTTGGTGCGGGCCGTGCCGAAGGGAAAATCCCAACGTGGTCAACGCCTACAAGAAATACCAAAAAGCGAAGTTCAAAAATGCCGATGGCTTCGAGGTGTTCAGTGTTTCGTTGGATAGCGATGTTGGTCGCTGGGAATCAGCAATCAAACAGGATGATCTGTCCTGGAAATGGCACGTATCGGACTTGAAACGATGGCAAAGTGAAGCTGCCGGATTGTACGGAGTAAATTCCATACCGATGAGCTTTCTCGTGGATGAAAACGGTGTGATCGTAGCGAAGAATTTGCGCGGTTTTGAGTTGCACCGCAAAATCGATGAACACGTCGCGTCCTTCTGAATGGAACCACTCTACCTGACAGGATGTCGGCATTCGGGGTCTTGGCATCGGATTTGACTATGAAAGGGAAAATCACGAGATAAACCATGGATATGAATACGTCAAAAGTGGACGAAGCGGCAGCCAATGCCACAGAAGAAGCCCCGGTCAATGCACCAACTTCCGAAACGGAGCAAAATTCTGCTGAAGAAAATGCAAGCAGCGATGAGCGGGAGGGCAGCGACGAGGCTGACACGGCGGCTGACACACCTGCGTCTGAATCCACAGAGGAACAGACGGATTGGCAGGACCGGTACATGAGGCTGTATGCCGAGTTTGATAATTTTCGAAAGCGCACGATGCGCGAGCGGGTGGACTTGATTCGGAATGCTTCCAAGGATGTCTTGGAGAAAATGCTCCCGATTGTGGATGATTTCGCGCGGGCTGAAGCAGCGGCTGAATCACAAGACATGGCAGGCTTGAAGGAAGGGCAGCAATTGATCTACACCAAGCTTCAGCAAACGCTCAAGTCCCAAGGGGTGGAACAGATGGGAGTCAAAGTGGGAGATGCATTCGATGTTGACCTCCACGAGGCGATCACGCGCATACCTGCTCCTGAACTCTCTGGAAAAGTGGTGGATGTGGTGGAGTCAGGATATAAATTAAACGACACCGTTATTCGCTATGCGAAAGTGGTCGTCGGAGAATAAGAGATTGATTAAGAGATTGATATGGCGAAGCGCGACTATTACGAAATCTTGGGCGTTGACCGGAAATCCTCCGGTTCGGACATCAAGAAGGCTTATCGAAAGTTAGCCCTAAAGCACCACCCGGATAAGAATCCAGGTGACGAAAAGGCCGAAGAAAAGTTCAAGGAAGCAGCCGAGGCCTATGAGGTACTCCAGGACGACCAAAAGCGCGCTCAATACGATCGGTTTGGTCATGAAGGAATGCGGGGTGGACCCGGAGGTGCGGGCTTCGGGGGGATGGATATGGACGACATATTTAGTCAGTTTGGCGACATTTTTGGAGGGGCATTTGGAGGAGCAGGAGGAGCCCGTGGAGGCGGAGGTGGTCGACGCCGTCGCATGAAAGGATCCAACCTCCGAATCAAAGTAAAATTGACCCTCGAGGAAATTGCCGAAGGCGTGGAGAAGAAGGTTAAGGTATTTAAGCAGGTTCAAGCGGAAGGCGCCGAATACAGCGATTGTCAAACATGCGGAGGGACGGGCCAGGTTCGGCGCGTGCAGAACACGATTTTGGGACAAATGCAAACCGCTTCAACATGCCCTCAATGTCAGGGCAGCGGTCAATCAGTGAAGAAACGTCCATCCGGTTCGGATGAATGGGGAATGGTTCGGAAGGAAGCAGTGGTCTCCATTGAAATTCCGGCGGGAGTCGAGGACGGGATGCAGTTGAGTGTTCGAGGCGAAGGAAATGGCGCTCCGATGGGCGGTGTACCTGGGGATTTATTGGTTGTGATTGAAGCGATTCCCCATGAAACCCTTCAGCGCAACGGCAAAAACCTTCATTACGACCTGTACATCCCTTTTACCGATGCGGCGCTCGGTGCACAGGCGGAGGTGCCTTTGGTCGGTAGTAAAGCGAAGATTACCATTGATGCAGGGACCCAAAGCGGACGCATTGTTCGCTTGCGAGGCAAAGGAATACCTGCGGTTGACAGCTATGGAAGTGGGGACTTGTTGGTGAATATCAATGTCTGGACACCCAAGAATCTGACAGAAGCGGAACGTGAATTGCTGGAAAAGCTTCGCGGATCCGAGAACTTTCAACCCGATGCGAATCATCAGGAGAAAGGCTTTTTTGATAAAGTTCGGGACATGTTCACTTGATGGTTAATTTGGTGCCATGCGCGATTTACCAGCATTAAATATTGCTGACATCGAAAAGTCCTTTGGTGCCCAGTGCGCATTGGATGGAGTTGGATTTCAGGTGCCACAAAGAGGTGTTTTTGGACTGCTTGGCCCGAATGGCGCAGGCAAAACAACGTTGCTTCGGATGCTCAATGGCATCACCGCACCCGATCGAGGTTCGATTTCCTTCTTTGGTGAACCCATAAGTCGGGAGCACTTGAAGTCCATTGGGTATTTACCCGAGGAGCGAGGCCTCTACAAATCCATGCGAGTGGGTGAGCAGGCAATGTATTTCGCGCAATTGAGGGGAATGAATAAAACAGATGCGCGTTCAAAGCTTCGGCATTGGTTTGAACGCTTGGAAGTAGATGGTTGGTGGAATAAAGAGGTGAGCGAAGTTTCCAAAGGAATGGCGCAGAAAATCCAGTTCATCCTTTCCGTATTGCATGAACCGAGGCTTTTGATTTTGGATGAGCCTTTGAGTGGGTTTGATCCCATCAATGCTCAACGCGTGCGTGATGTCATCGCAGATTTAAAGGCCCAAGGAAACACAACGATTTTATTGTCCACCCACGATATGGGCAGCGTCGAAGAGATGTGCGATGAAGTGGCGTTGTTGAATCACGGCAAACTCGTGCTGCATGGCGCGGTCCCAGAATTGCGCGAGGCGGCGAGGGATGGGCGTGTGGAGGTGACCTTTCGAGATACAGTGATGGAATTTACCGTGGCGTTGGGAGCGAGTGCCGAACTGATTCGCATCGAGGAGGAGGCCACCGTTACCGGCGAGCGCCGTGCTTTGTTGCGCTTGCGAGATGGGACGGATCAAGCCGAATGGCTGCATTGGATTTCAGGACAAGTGAAGCTCACATCGTGTGCGCTTTGGCAGCCAGGAATGCGAGAAATATTCATCCAGGCTGTTGAACATCAAGGAACGGACGAATCATGAATCGGTTGAGGCTCATTATTTTTCGTGAATGGTACACCCGGGTGAGGCGCAGAGCCTTCATCCTTGGAACGCTGCTCGTCCCCATTCTCATGGCGATATTGGTAGGTTTTGGCGTGTGGATGGAGCGGGCACAAATGGAGGAGAACAAAGTTTTGGTGGCAGATTTATCTGGACTCATCAGTTATTGGGATGAAGCCCGTGAAGCATGGGTTCCTGCCTGTCCGGATTGTTTCCCAGAGCGAAGTCATTTGGAGTACCGTTTCGCCGAGGAGGCCCTTTCAGATGATGATTTTTTGGCGTCAGATTACACGCTTATGGTGCTGTTCGACGACGGAATTCTACAACATCAAACAGCGAAATACTTCTACGATAAATCGCCGGCTTTGAGCACGGAAAGTGCTGTGGAGAATGATCTTTCGTCGGCCATCGAACGGTTTAAGGTAAAGGAAGAATTGGCGCTGAATTACGAAGCGTACAAGCGACTCAAGACCAACGTGCGTTTGGTTGGAGAAGATGTGGTGACCAAGGATGGGAACGCGACAGGGCGCACGTTGATTGGTTTCATATTCAGCTTTTTCATGTTCATCCAGATCATGGTCTATGGCATGCATGTGATGCGGGGTGTCATTGAGGAAAAAGCCAATCGAATTGTGGAGGTGGTCATCAGCGTGGTAAAGCCGATTGAATTGATGGCGGGCAAGATCATTGGAATTGGTTTGGTTGGAGTGACTCAAGTGCTGGCCTTGACGTTGCTTGGATACATTGTATTTCAGGTTGGCGGCATCTCACTTGAGGCTTCAGGCCTATTGACAGCGGCGTCCAATGAAGGATTGGAATTGGATTTTGAGACGTGGATCGCATCGAACGATTCGTTGGGTTTTTTGCTTGATGTGAATTGGCCCTTGATGATTTTTGCTTCGTTGATTTATTTCGTTGCCGGATTTTTTATGTACGCTTCGCTCTTCGCTGCGATTGGCTCCGCAGTGGACCAGGAATCGGATGCACAGTACTTGATGATTCCGGCGATGTTGCCCTTGTTGGCCTCCTACATCGTCGCGGCCATGGCCTTGGAAAACCCGGAAGGACAGGTCGCGGTTATTGGGTCGTATATCCCGCTCACGGCTCCCATTCTGATGTTGATTCGGTTGCCGCTTGGTGTGGAATGGTGGGAATTAACAGGATCCATTATCGGAGTAGTGGTCACAGCGTATGTGCTGGTGCGTCTTTCTGCTCGAATCTTTCGGACGGGAATTTTGATGCACGGAAAAAAGGTTACGTTTCGGGAATTGGGGCGATGGTTGCGCCACGATTGAAGCCATGAAGGAAGCGCTCCCGGACAACCCATCGCCCTCGATTAGAACCGCTGTCGTAGATTGTGGTACCAACATGTTTTCCATGTTGATTGCCGATGTAAGTCCATCGGGATGGGAGTCGAAATTCATCTTAAGGCGACCGGTATTTCTGGGTCAAGGGGGATTTCAAAGCCGGATCATCGTGCCGGATCGGTTTGCCCGGGGATTGGATGCGTTGCGTGTACTGCATCAGGCGGCCGTGAACTATGGTGTAGAGAAGGTACGCGTAGTCGGAACCAGCGCCTTGCGGGATGCGATGAATGGCGAGGTGTTCGTCAAGAGTGTGGAGGAGGCACTTAATTGGAAATTGGAAATCATCGATGGTGAGCAAGAGGCCAGGTGGATTAATCAAGGTGTTGCGTTGACCTTGACGGCGAAAGAATCTTCAGCACTCGTCATGGACATCGGCGGGGGAAGTGTGGAATTCATTCTCACGAACCGGGAACCGGGAGGCCAGTGGGCCGTCCAAGATTTGGTGAGCTTGAATGTTGGTGTAGCTCGCCTTGCAGAGTTTGGGAAGCCAGCTGATCCTTTGACTGCCGCGGGTGAAGAGCGTTACCGCGAATTTCTTGAAGATGCAATGGCCCCGGTACGGAGGATGATTGCGGCCCATTCGCCGGTTGCGCTGGTCGGCAGCAGCGGCTCTTTTGATACCTTTTCGGAAATGATCAACGGACCGGTGCCCCGGGATCTGAGTGTCAATCCAACCCAGATTCAATCCATCGATTCAGCCGCCTGGAAGTCTCTGCACCATCAATTAATTGAAACACCAGTCCAAGGCCGATTGAAGCTGCAAGGCATGGCACCTGACCGCGCTCGAATGATTCCCCTGTCGAGCATGCTGGTGAATCACGTTTGGGGACTTTTTCCTGCCCAGGCGCGCCTAATTCGGTCGCCTTTTGCGATGCGAGAAGGCATCATGAATGAAATTTGGCAACATCTTTGCACTCGGATGACCCAAGAATAAGCCCGCATAAAAATGAAAGCCACGAAGCCATCGCCCAAACTACTCATCATTGATGACGAGGCGCCCATCCGGACCAGTTTGCGCGAAATATTGGAGTACGAGAACTTCCTTGTTTCTGAGGCGGAGGATGGTGCTGAAGGGGTGAAGCTTGCGAGTAAGTTCGCCTTCGACGTGATTTTCTGTGACATCAAGATGCCCAAAATGGACGGGCTGGAAGTTTTGGAGATCTTGGTCGAAAAGGGAGTTCAATCTCGGATCATTATGATCAGTGGTCATGGAACAGTTGAAACTGCAGTTCAGGCCATCAAGCAAGGAGCTTTTGACTTTATTCAGAAGCCGCTCGATTTGAATCGTATCCTGCTCACGGTCCGGCACGCCTTGGACCAAGGCCACCTCGAAAAAGAAACAGAACGGCTTTCACGGCAGGTTCATTCCGAGCGATCCACGGCCATTGTGGGCGAATCGAATGAAATACGCGGCATTGTAGAGATGATTTGCACCGTGGCACCATCCGATGCACGCGTGCTAATTACGGGGGCCAATGGCACAGGCAAAGAATTGGTCGCCCGCCAGTTGCACGAGCTCAGTGAACGGCACGACCAGCCATTCATCGAAGTGAATTGCGCGGCCATTCCCTCTGAATTAATTGAGAGCGAATTATTTGGTCACGAGAAGGGAGCCTTTACCAGTGCCGTCAAGCAGCGGAAGGGAAAGTTCGAACAAGCCGAAGGGGGTACGTTATTTCTCGATGAGGTGGGTGACATGAGCCCTTCAGCCCAAGCGAAAGTGCTTCGCGCTTTGCAAGAAAGCCGGATTTCTCGGGTAGGTGGAGAAAAGGAGATTGAAGT
>CAJQLF010000030.1 GCA_905479115.1 uncultured Flavobacteriales bacterium | reverse complement strand
GCAATGTCTTCAGTCCATTTTACAGCAACCAGACACCGCTGTATCATTCGGGTCAATTCCGCAAGCAGCGCATGGACAGGGAGGACATCGAAGCGCACGAAACATCCCGTTCGGCCATTCGTCCTGTGAATCAGAAGTGACCTCGAATAAATCAAATCAGTTCAGTTGCACGCGCATGCCGGCGTTCCAACCTGATCGGATGGAGTTGATCCCGACCGCCATTTCTGGGGCAACCCAACAGGTCCATCTTCGTTCAAATTGGCACGATAAGACGGGTGCAATTTGCCCGGTACTCCGGTAAACAGCACCCAGCCCGATGCGGGTGGCCGATTTGAGGTCGGTGAATTGAGAGTCTTCCCCCACAGACACGGTGAACATCGTGCCAAGTGACAGCAGTTGAGCACCGGCTTGCCGCTCCATCTCCAACCAGCTCAAATTGCGCATGGGAAAGCTCGCGCCAAGGATTTCCTGATGGCGGCTGAGCAAAACGGTATGCCGAAGTGCATAAGGATCCTCGGTGTATCTAAAAAAGCCTTGGTCAACCGGAGCGTGCAGGGCGCGGTAAACAGCAGTGAATTGAAGACTTTGAAAGCCGAGTTCAATGCCGGTTTCAAGGTAGTTGGTCGCTCCAATGGCGGAAGATTCGCCCGACTCGGCCAACTCGGGTGCAACGGGATTCTGGAGGAACTGGCTGTCCCACAGTCCCGAATTTCGCCAAGCCCGCCGGCCATAACCCAGCTGCAGCGCTGCGGAGAAGTAGCGGTTTCTGTCCAGTTTGACTTTTTTATAGGCCCCCGCCACGATGCGAAGACGCTGCAAAGACTCGCCTTCTCTATCGTCTTCGATTTGTCCCATCCAGCCTACTTCACCATTACCAGATCGTTCCGGTATGGCGTAATTCACATGCAAACGCGACGTCTGGAAGGGCGTATTGACCAAGCCCAACTCGATGTTTCGGTGGGACAAGTCGACCGTCAGCTTTGGAACGAGGGACCGCTGAAATCCTTGGCTGCTTGGGGCAGAAATTGCTTGTCCAGTTGCCCAACGTGCCGGGATTAAACACGATAACGCATCTTGCCCTTGCATGCTCGTGGAGCATGCGAGAGCGACCACAACCGCAGCAGCTCCGTGATGAATGTTACCGAACCAACGTGACATGTTGCGTTGTTTTGATCCGTGTTCCATCCTGAAAGTCCATGCTGAGGCGCACGGCATAAACAGCGGAGGGAGCTGGCCGATTGCGCCATTGGCCATCCCACCCATCCGTCGGGTCCACTGTTTGCCAAACCAATTCTCCCCATCGGTTGAATACCATCATTTCGAATGCATCCAAGGGCTCAGAACGCACCACTAGGACATCATTCAAAAGGTCACCATTCGGTGAAAATTGATCGGCTAGGAACCAGTTGACCGGGGCATGAATGCACACGTTAGCTGAATCCGTTGCGGTACACCCGCCTTCGTTTTCGATTTGAAGCAGGGCTGTGTATTCCCCGGGTTGGTCCGGTGTCCAGGTAGGGGTGGAGTTTCCTGTATACGGTGCACTCCAAATGGCTGTTTCTGTTCCGTTGGGAGCCGATTCGGTGATGGTCCACCATCCCGAAGTCGCAAATTGGCTGTAATCAATGAGCTGCAAGGGCAGAAAATCCCAGGCAATGCATTCCACACCGGGATTGACCGAAAATCCAGCGCTTACCGGGCTGTAGGCCGGTGGAATGGCTTCTGATCCAGTCGTGCATCCATGTTCGGTATGGCTCAATAGCCAAGGGATTTGATTGCCGGCACTTCCATTGAGGATCCACTGGCTGGTGTCAGCATTCACGTAGTCAGCGTCAACTTGCTGTCCATCCCACCACAATCCATATCCTGGTGTGCTTGATGTAAACAAAACGCTCGAGGGATCTCCAAAGCACAGCGTATCCCCAAAATCAAGGGCAAATGTGGCAGCGGGAATGGCCTCGACCCAGACCGAATCGTACGCCGGATCGGAGCATCCATCCATAGCGGTTACGATCAAGTATCCGCTTGAATCACTGACGTATGTTGTGGTCGCGATTTCAAATCCGCCATGGGACCACGACCACGTTGGCAAGACATCCGGTAACCGCCCGCCGGAAACTTCTGCTCCTGCAGTGGTGGCTGTACCAGGACATAACGTCGAGTCGCTGACGCTCAGCGAAACCTGTAACGGCGGGAGCATGGTGAAGGTGACCGTGTCTTGAGATGAACAAGCGGCTCCATTCCACTGGATCGTCAACGAATGCAATCCCGTGTCAATGCTGGCAATCCACAGGTCAGTCATCGGTTCGTCATCCAAGGTCCATGACGTGCCCGTTGCGGGAAAGAGGTTGGGGTCCCAGGCTTGTTCTTGGTAGCACCAAATGGGTTCGAGGCCATTAAAGGCAGCTTGTTGCCAAGCCTCAACATTGACTTGGACATAATCCACACATCCGCCAGGAGCCGTCCAGCTGACGTCTTGCCAGCCCGAGGAAGCGGCGTTGGGTGTGAGCACACCGGTCGCTCCGTTCACACCACTTCCGTTCCACCATCCACCCAAGGGCCAATCCTCATCGGCCAAGTTTAGTGGATCGGCATCACTGCAGACAAGCACCGGATCCAGGTTGAGTTCTGAGGGAAAAACCTCCAGTTGCAGCGCGTCCGAACAGGTGTTGGCGGTGAATGTCAATGTGTACAGCCCCGGTGCAAGTTCATCGGGGTGCAGGTTCCAATCGCACCAGGAGCTCACACTTAAACCTAGGCTCGATCCAGCACCGCCGACTACAGGTGTAATTCCCGCACCGGGCCAATCGCCGCTCCAAGTTCCACACCACGGAACAGCAGAGATGCTCGCGTCATGCAAGTCCACGGAAGGAGCGCTGTTACAGGTTTCAAACACGGATGCAACGTCCGTGGTAATGTTGTGCGCAATCAATGTGTCAGGGCAGCCGTTGGGAGCGGTATAGATGAGTTGTTGTCCCCATCCTTCGGGGGCGTTTCCAGGATTGAACCACCCGTTGGAAGCGATGCCAACCCCCGACCAATTGCCGCCCGCTGGAGCAGCGTCTGGAGCGGGGAAGAAAGGAGCTTGTTCGGGGCAACTGGTGAACGATTCCATTCCGATGTCAATGGCGAGGATGTTGGCTTCCGCCAGTTGATTGCATCCCACCAATTGATACAGCCAGATGGCGTAACCAGGTGTGACGGATTCTGGCTCAAACCCTTCATCGTTTGCTCCCGGCCCCGTCCAGTACCCAATGGCATCCATCTCTGGGAATTCCTGCCAACCCGCCGTTTGGCAGATGTTTCCCAGGTTGATGGGTGGCTGGTCGGGCACCACTTCCACCTCGAGGGTATCAGCGCACCCGCCTGAGGCATAGATTAATTCAAAAACACCAATCGAATCAGGAGTGAATTGGCCAGCTGGAGTGCTGTATCCAAACCATGTTGCGGGCAGGTTGGAGGCGCCCGAGAGCGCGATGGGATCACCGCCCAAGCAGGTGCTCAAGTCCAATCCTGCTTCGATGTATTGCATAGAGGCGACGGTATCGAGGGTGCAGCCCTCTGCGGTTGTGTAAGTCAGCGGTTGAACAGGCGGATCGGTGCCATTCGACACGGCAGAAATCCCCGCCGTCGCCGCATCCAACCACCACGTACCGTCTTCGAAATAAGTGGGCCCATCCCACGTTCCTCCGGAAGGACTGATGATCAATTCCACGTCTCCGCTCGCGCTGCAGATGGGTTCCTCTAACAGACTGCTAAAGGTGATGGATTGCGCTGCGATGGTGAAAAGGAGGACTTCGTTTAACCCATTGAGGGGCTGTTCCACATTCAATTCCAGTGAAACGGTATCGGCATCGAGGAAACAAACCGTGATACCCGTAGCTGCTCCCTCTGGAAGTTCTGATGAAGGGATGGGGGTGCCAATTGATCCAGCACTCCACTCTGTCACATGCTCCAAACATCCGGCTGGCTGCCAAAATACATTCACACACTCACCCACACACGCAGTGCCGTCGATGGCCCAAGTTCCTTGAATGGGACAGGCCGAGAGGGTGGCCAAAAAGGGGACGTCAAAAGCATGCAATGAATCGCACGCATCGCGCAATCCCAGTGGCAGGATTAGATCCCAGGAGCAATTGCCAGTTATGGGCTCTGCGAAGGGCACCGTCAGTCCCAGGGCACTGTCTCCGATGCAATTGAGGGAGGCTCCTGCGAGGTCCCATGCTTCCTGGTCTCCGCTGAGTACTTCCAATGAATCCAGCGACACGTCGGTGCACCCCACGGTTTCACTGAATAAAAATGTCATTTCGGTGGCTCCACAATCCGGGGAGGTGGCCACTGTGATGGCAGGAGGAACAGGAACCGGAGCTTGTCCGATCCATTCCAATTCAAAGCCACATAGATTCAGGCTGTTGTCAGATGTAAAGACCAGCGTCACAGTTCCTGAATTGGCGGTAACGGATGGGGGGACGAATCCCGTGCCGGTAACGCTCGCAAGCAGGTTGCCCGAATCGGCCTCGCCGTCCCAAATATTCAGGAAATCAAAGTCCTCTTCGATGCACACCGACGAGAGGAAATTGACTACGATGGGAATGTCGTTTTCCAGTTCTACAGTAAAGACGAGGTTTTCGTTGGAGCTGTATTCTTCTCCTTCACCTGAATCCACCAGTTGCCCGAAGCAGTCGGATACGACTAAATTATCCATGACGTACTCGACTTGGCTCCAACCTCGGGGGGTCGCCATTGCGCAGCACACCGCGAACAACAGCAGTCTCTTCATCGCAAGGTGTCTAAAATGAGGATGGTTTCGGAGGTTACCTCGTTGGAGGCGTTGCCTGCACGGTCGTACAATTGAAAGCTCAGGGTGGTGGTTTCTTGGTCTCCATTGCCCAAGAGAAACAGCGGTGGGATTTGGACCAAAAAGTCTCCTTCGATGCTCAGTTCCATTTGATTGGGGGTCAAGGGAGGCACGTGATACCAATCGTCTGCATTCAAGCGAGAATCACGCACACGCAGAGATGCCGAGTCGGGATCGGCTTCGCCGAGGTCGCCCTGCGCATCGCGGTAATGCAACGTTACTTCAATGGGATGCTCGTAGGCTCCCACCGTAGTGGGCGCGACTTCCAGGATGGAAATTTCTGGAGCGACCGGGCTCGGCTCATCTGGCTTGCATGCGAACAGCATGGTGCTCAAGGCGGTAGCGATCCATATTCCGTTGAAATGCCTGCTGATCATGGAATGTAAATGGAGTAGAGAGGAACCAAATAAGGTTGGCTTCCCGGCCCAGGAATGGCGATGGCATTGGTGCCGTCGTCTACCGTGGCCAGAAGGTACCAAGTACTTTCGGAAGGAAACCCCGTCAAATCGAGGGTCACCCGGTGACTGTACGTGCTGGTTCCGCCAAAGAAATTAGCGGCATCAAACGTGAAAGGCTGGTCCATTTCCCACGCTGGGGCCTGGGCCAAGCTGTCGGGAGAGGCGGCCATGCGCAATCCGGCAACGAGCGCATCCAGCGGTGTGGAATCGTCGTTGATGGCGAACCATAAATCCACCAGGCCGGCCTCGACTTCCAATCGGTAATTGGCATCAGGATTGCGGGGATAAGGATCGGTTAGGTTGCCCGAAGGGAAGCCTCCAAATCCGGTGATTTGAGGAGAGAGGTCACCGATGACAGGTTCATTTCCGTTGACATCCAGGGCGCCATTTTCAATCCACGTTTCCAACGCTTCGAGGTAGGCGGTTTTGTTGTCGTTCCAATCCGATCCGGGGTCAACCGACAAGGGCATCATACCAGACGTATTGGGAATAAAGGTGGTTAACCGTTCGATCAGCAAGCTGCCGGCGACGTTCTCGGGCACCACTCGAAATTCAAAACTTCCGGCGGCATCATTGGAAATGACGGGATGCCAAACCAACGTGTTCCACGCCGAGTTGATGGTTCGGAAATCAGGCTCAAACGTTCCGTCATGGCATCCAGAATTGGCACACGTGGGCTGGAACATGCGGTCGTGAAGCCATGCAAACGTTCCCTCTGGGATGGGCGCAGTAGCATCGATCACGGTCTGCACTTCATCGATGTCGTCGTACGGGTTGGGCATCGGATCGGGACGGCATTGAAGCAATGTCAAACCGCACACCACAGCGAGCAAGGTGCGAGACAACCGGTGCTGTGGATCAAAGAAACTCATAGCTGGTCGAGCAAACTTGTGGTCCCTGAAGCCGTCATGCCAGCGGCCTGCACTTCAGGCTGTACGCCCAGCAAATCTGCAACGGTCATCATGGTGTCGGAGACGAGGCCTACCGGATTGTTCTCGCTGCCCACGGATAGACCAGCTGGAATGGAGGGTCCCGCGAGGAGCGTCCAAACACGCAGAGAATTCGCGTCGCTGTGATCGTAAGAGAGCCATTCGTTTTGGTCCAAGATGTTATTGGGCTGGAGGTTTCTGCCGCATTCCGGGGTGCAGAGTAAGGTGGTTTGCCCCGACATTTCTGGGATGTCGGTTTGGATTTTGTTCCACAAATGTCCCACGGCGTGGTCCGCTCGGTGCAGGCTCCCCAAGTAACCTGAAAAGTTTGAATGACACGAATCGACAGCGCTGAGATTGACCATCATGAAGGCAGGCTTGAACCATTTTAGAACTTCCACAGCAAAGGCCATGGTATACAGATCGCCGTTGTCCGTGACTGGCGGCAGGTCCAAGGTGCCGGCGGCCACTTTGGCGTACATCGCTTCCATGAACGCCTTGATGTTTTGCTTCTCCTCTTCGGAATTTCCAATGGAGCCGCCTGCCGATGTCAATGCTTGAAATTGCAAATCCAGGAAGGTTTGCAGTTTGTACATGGGAGCGAGTTCGTTTTCGGGATGGTAAATCTTGGCGTCGGCCATGAACTGGGCTCCGATGTCGCTGAAGGTCACGGTGGGTGCGAAAAAATTGCCTGCATAATCCGCGCCGTAATCGGGGTGAGCGCTGTGGTTCAACAAGGGCGTTGAATTGCCGATGCCATTGCCCACAAACCACGTGTCCGTCGCTGAATAGCCCCCGTGTCGACGCAAATACTCAAAGATGGTGGGATTGATAGGCCGCTGCTTCAGTCCTTGTGTGGTGGTGGTGGATCCCTGCACCAAGCTATTGAGTCCGCCAAAATGGCCAGCACTCAATGCGGTGACTTCTTTGAATACCGTTCCTTGCGATTCCAGGGAATTGGAGAGAATGGCGGGGATGGGGTTCAAACCGCCTGTACCTGTCCCGTAGACAATTTTGTTTTCAGGGGCTGCACCCGAGAACATGTTGTACATGATGTTGCCGGGATACGGCTCGCCTTGGCTGTCATCGAGGTAGCGTTTTAAAACCGATTCTTGTTGACGCACGCCTCCAGCAAAGGCGACCATGACCACGTGCTCAGACGAGCGATTGCCGGTGGGAGCAAACAGTCGGCCGCTCGGCAAAATATAGGGGGCAAACGAAATGCCCGCTGCGGCGAGGCCAGCCTTTTTGATGAACTCCCGTCGGGTCGTGCTCTTTTTCATCAGTAGTAACGGTATTCGTCAGATAACGAGAAGGACATGTAAACCAGTTCCGGGGTCATACCCGGGTTGTTCAGGACAAATTCCCGAACAAACGTTCGTTCCGCTTGCGTCGGAAACCGGGTGTAAAACCGCAAATAGGTCTCATCGATGAAGGCGTCCAAATCCTCCAGCATCTCTTCGCGGGTCAAGAGGTCGAGGTCCGGTTGATTGAAAAAGTTGCTGAGGAGGACTTCCCGTGCGATGCTTTGGTCCCCGATGGACTCAAAAACGCGCGCAGCGTTGTACAAGTCATTCGCGGGCATGCCGGCTTGAAATAAATTCGTGTGCACGATGGCGACCCACTGTTCATTCGTCTTGAGTCGGTCCTTTGTAGCAAAGCCCGGTGTCACCTCGAGCCCTTGCAATTCGAACGAAACGTCCGGCTCAGGCCGACAGCCAGGCGCCACCAACAGGAGCACGATCAGCGCCATCCACAATGTTCGAGTGGGGTTAGAAACCAGCATATTCATCGGATTGAAGGATGTAACGCTGAATGTCGGCCGTTTGAAGATTCAAGAGAAAATCAGCATTCGCCTCCAGGACCTCAGCGTCAGAAGGATCCCGCGCAAGAAAGCTGCGGAACTGCCAGCGCACCATGCCTTCATCCCATTCGGGGTTCCATACCATGGCGTCGATGTAGCTGGGTTTATCGTTTGCGGACATGCCAAACAACAGGCTGGGCTGGTTGTACTCTATGATGTCGTAGGAAACGTCAAATTCGGCCTGGGTTGGGAACCGCTGGTACAAATCATCAAATGTGGCATTGACGAAGTTGAAGCTGTTCATGTTGATTTGGTCGTACACTCCATTCCAAATCATCCGCGCACACGCTTCGCGAACATCGATTTCCTGCAGCTCCATATCGACTGGGCATTCGAGCACGGCAAGGAACCGCTCTGCGCGGGCTTGATTCATGGAATATCCCGCCCAATTGCCGTTGAGGCTGTCGTTGACGGCCATGCTGCGAGCGAGTCCGTAGCGTTCATTGAGCACGGCGTCGGAAGCGCCTTCGAGAAAGCGTGCCTTGAGATCTGTGTAAAGTTTCTCGTAGTAAAGTGTTCGGTAGGTCGTGCCATCAAGGGAGTCTGTGCCAGAAACCAAGGTGTTGATCACGGCCAAACGCACTTCGGGGCTCAAGGTGTCTCCCTCCAAGAGGACAACGTCCCTGTCCATTTCAGTATCGGTCGGTTCCCGTCCGATGAGGTCGATGTACATCCGATTGACGTAATTCTTTACGAGAATTGTTGAGATTTCGTCGTAATGCGGCACCGGATTATCCGAGTACACGAACTCATCTGGCCTGCAACCGAATGCGGTTGTGAGGACGACTCCAAAAATCAAAAGGTGAATGGGGTGGGCCGGCATGATGGACTAATGTAGTTCAAAACATGTCAGTACGCGGAAAGGTTGCCTCGGAAAATGCAGACAAATAATGCTCCTTTTAAACCGATTTGGGCCGCTTGCTATTCAACGTTTCGTACCAATTTGTACGTTGGGTCTTCTCCGTAGTGGTTCACTTCAATGATGGCATCGGCCTTGTCGATCATGGCCCGACAATCTTCACTCAGCGATCGGATGTGGACCGTTTTTCCGGCGGATTTATACCGTGCGGTCAATCGGTTCAAGGCTTCAATCGCAGACATATCCACTACGCGGCTTTCTTGGAAGTTCAAGACGACGTGCTCGGGGTCGTTGGCAATGTCAAATTTATCGGCAAAGACGGTGGTGGATCCAAAAAACAAAGGCCCGTAGAGTTCATAATGCTTCCACCCTCTTTCGTCGATGTGTTTACGCGCTCGAATGCGGACTGCGTTGTCCCATGCAAAGACCAAAGCTGCAACGATGACTCCGATCAACACGGCCATAGCCAAGTTGTGCATGATGGCCGTCACCAAAGTCACCAGGAGCATGATAAGGACGTCGGTCCATGGCATGCGGCGAAAAGTGCGCAGGGAGGCCCATTCAAAGGTTCCAATGGCGACCATGATCATCAGGCCGGTAAGGGCTGCCATCGGGAGCTTCTCGACGATGGGGGCTCCAAATACGATGAACACAAGGAGCATAATGGAGGCCACAATTCCGCTCAGGCGAGCTCGCGCCCCTGAACTGACATTGATGAGGCTTTGTCCGATCATGGCACATCCGCCCATGCCGCTGAACAATCCGCTCAAGATATTGGCCGCACCTTGGGCGACGCACTCCCGGTTTCCGTGGCCCCGGGTTTCCGTGATTTCGTCCAAAATGCCCAGTGTCAGAAGGCTTTCAATCAAACCGACCCCCGCTACAATGGCAGCGTAAGGTGCAATGATGTACAGGGTTTCCAGGTTGAAGGGAACAAGGGGAATGTGGAAGGGTGGGAATCCACCCGCTATAGAGGCCATATCACCCACTGTTTTGGTGTCCAACCCCAATGCGGCGGTCAAGCCGAAAATCACCAAGATGGCCGTCAGTCCGGCGGGAATTTTTTTGGTCAATTTGGGCAGAAATGCGATGATGGCCATCGCGAGCAAGGTCAGAGCGGCAAAAGTGGTGAGCTCACCCGCGGGCAGCCATTCGCCGCTTTCGGTTTTGAACTGGCTCAATTGGCTGCCACCGATGATGATGGCGAGGCCATTGACGAACCCGAAAATGACAGGCTGTGGTACCAGCCGCATCAACTTTCCGAGCTTCAGGAATCCTGCGGCGAGTTGAAAAACGCCTGCGAGGATGACGGTCGCGAAAATGTACTCCGGACCTTCCACTGCTGCAAGCGACGCTATGACCACGGCGATGGCGCCCGTTGCGCCGCTGATCATGCCCGGTCGGCCTCCCAAAACACTGGCCACCAATCCTACAACAAAGGCGGCATACAAGCCGGTGAGCGGGCTTAACCCAGCAATCAAGGCGAAGGCGACGGCTTCCGGGATTAAGGCCATGGCCACGGTCAATCCACTGAGTACTTCGAGGCGGTAATCGACGGTTTGTCGGAAGTCAAAAAGGGCGAGGCGCATGGGGGCAGGGAGAATTGAAAAAAGGCGCAAATGTAGGGTGTGAATGAACGCCTCCTGCGCTTCTAGAGTGCCAATCAACAGGTATGCTTAGTACCTTTCCGGAATGCAAAAGAAAATTCTATTGCTCGGCTCGGGCGAATTGGGTAAAGAGGTGGTGATTGCCCTCCAGCGCTTGGGTCAGCATGTCGTGGCGGTGGATTCGTATGCGGACGCACCGGCCATGCAGGTGGCGGATGGGTTTGAGGTCATCGACATGCTCGACGGTGCCGCCTTGGATGCCGTTGTTGCGCGCCATGAGCCCGACATCATTGTCCCAGAAGTGGAGTCAATTCGAACCGAGCGATTCTACGCTTATGAGGCCCAAGGAATCCAGGTCGTTCCCTCGGCACGAGCAGCCAACTTCACCATGAATCGACGTGCCATCCGCGATCTCGCGGCTCAGGAATTGGGGTTGAAAACCGCGCCGTATCGCTACGCTACGTCGCATGAGTCCTTGGTTGCTGGCGTGGAAGCCGTGGGCATGCCCTGTGTTGTCAAACCACTCATGTCCAGCTCAGGGAAGGGCCAATCGGTTATTCGCACCGAGGCGGATATTCGACCGGCTTGGGAAGCGGCACTCGAGGGCTCGCGCGGGGATTTGGCGGAAGTGATTGTCGAGGCCTTCATCCATTTTGATTACGAAATCACCTTGCTCACATTGACGCAAGCCAATGGCAATACGCTGTTTTGTCCTCCGATTGGTCACCGACAGGAGCGCGGAGATTACCAGGAGAGCTGGCAGCCAGCGGCTATGGAACCCGCGCAGTTGAGGGAATCGCAAGAAATGGCGAAAGCAGTGACGGCGTCGCTTGGTGGAAACGGTATTTGGGGGGTGGAGTTTTTCATTCAGAATGCGTCAGGGGATCAGCCCGGCACGGTCTATTTCTCGGAATTATCGCCGCGGCCGCATGACACCGGCATGGTGACTTTGGCGCACACCCAAAACTTTTCGGAATTCGAATTGCATGCACGGGCAGTCCTGGGATTACCCGTTGCCGAAATTCTCCACCTCCAGAATGGAGCGAGCGCGGTCGTTTTGGCGCCTGCCGACTGCCCATCGGGTGCGGCTCCCCGGTTATCAGGCCTCTCTGAGGCAGCGACTTTTCCTGATTCGGATTTTCGGGTGTTCGGTAAACCCACCCTGCGCCCTTATCGTCGATTGGCTGTTGGATTGGCGCACGGAAGCACAGACACCCCGCCAGCGTCGCTGGTTGAGCGCGCTCAGGCCGTAGCTCAGGCCATCAAAGTCAATGATTAGTATCGCGAATCATACCTGCAGGCGCATCTTGCCTTGGATGTTCTTTTTGGCCCTTTGGTCTTGCCAAAGTCCGCCTCCCGCATCTGTCGCAAATGGCTATGAACGCCTCGTGACAGAAGGAGCGACGGGAACGCTGTTTATCATCGGAGGTGGAAGCCGTCCGCTGTCGTTAATGGAGGGGGTGGTCCGGAGACTTCCTTCGCCCGATGCGCTCGTATTGGTCATGCCCATGGCGAGTTCGCAGCCTGATACGTCCCTGTTGTATGGCATGCGGCCATTGAAAGCACTTGGTTGTACCAATGTGCATCCGATGCACGTGGAATCTGCTACGGTAACAGAATCTCAGCTCGATAGCATTCGGAATGCTGCGGGATTCTACCTCTGCGGTGGTGATCAATCGCGGTTCATGGCAGTCGCGAAAGGGCGAGTGGCCGATGCCATTCGGGAGGCGTTTCAACGAGGAGCCGTTGTTTCGGGCAGCAGTGCGGGTGCGGCCATGATGAGCCGGGTAATGATCACAGGAGATCAACAACAAGAGCCAGAATACGAATCGACTTACCGGCGTTTGATAGTGGATAACGGGATCTACCTAGAAGGTCTGGGGTTGCTGGAATCCGCCATCATCGATCAGCATTTCGTTGAACGCAGCCGGCACAACCGCGCGCTAACTGCCCTTCATGACCATCCGAATCTGCCGGTATTTGGAATCGGGGAATCAACGGCGCTGGTGGTGGAGCCCGGTGGACTGTCCGTGGAAGGAACGGGCCAAGTCATCTCGTTTTCTGCAGCGGAATCCCATGCAGATTCGGCTGGACGAATCGGTGTCAACGGTGTGCAACTCAACGTATGGTTGCCCGGAGAGGCAGTCACGTGGGATTGAATCCGGGCCTAAATCACGCCATCCAAATCACCATACCAACGGCCATTGCCGTGCCCGTGACCAGCATCAGCAGGAGGGTGTAAGGAAGAATATCACGGGCCTTCAGGCCGGTGATTCCCAGTAATGGAAGGGCCCAAAACGGTTGCAGCATATTGGTCAATTGATCACCAAAAGCCATCGCCATAATGCCTTTGGATAAATCCACCCCCAATGCGTGACATGCTTCGAGAACCAATGGACCTTGGACGGCCCACTGTCCACCCCCGCTGGGCACAAAGACATTCAAAACACCAGAAGACGTAAACAACGCGAGAGGCAGCCACTCCCGTGAGGTGGCGCCGACGAGTCCTTCGGCAATCCAAGGGCCGAGGCTGGTACCCGTGACCATGCCCATGATGCCGAAGTACAGCGGAAACTGCACCAAGATGCCAGAGGCACCTCGAATGGCTTCATCCAGGGCTTTTAGAAAATCCCGAACCGATCGATGAGCCAACAATGCCCCGCCGAGCAAGACCATGTTGATCCAATCAGGTGTAATGAATTTGAGCTCTTGCGCAGGAGCTCCTGAAGAGGCCCACCAAACAGCACCGGCGATGCAAGCAAGGCCTGTGATGGCCGACAGCCAGCGGCCTCGGTCCAGCCGATCCGCAAATGACAAGGATGCTTGCTCTTTGTCCAACGACACGTTCACGGCATGGGCATCGGGGACGGCCTTATTCGACTTGACCGTGCGTCCCAACCAAGCAAAAAGCGCGACCGTTAGGAGTGCTACAGTGGCTGTCAGAGCCAAACTCCAACTGCTGAATACCGTTTCCCGCAACCCAATTGAATCCGGCAAGGCGAGGGCCCAACTGGCCTCGCCCACCAGTTCCTGCAGGTGTCCCTTTTCGGCCACCTTCAGAGGCGCAGAACCGCTTAATCCTCCATGCCAGATAAGCATACCGGAGTACCCCGCGGCTCCCAAAACGCCGAGGTGAACAGGGCTTTTTCCGCCGCGTCGTCGGTATTCGTCCATCACCCCCTTCACCAAGATGGCCCCACCGATGAGCCCCAATCCCCAATTAAGCCATCCCAATCCCATGGACAACAGTGCAACCTTGCTGGCTACCCACCGTGCATCCTTCACCACCCAGTTAACACCGCGCCCGAGCGCTTTCATCACCGGGGGTGCCAAGGCCAGCACATGTCCGAGAACCAGCATGAACATCGCCTGAAATCCAAATCGAATTAATCCCGGACTCCACATGCCTTGGGTCCAAGCTCCGAGCACATCGCTTGCAGTCGCATCGCGCAATGCGAGCAGTGCCGCCAAGCCAGTGAGCAGGACAGCAATGGACAGTGGAGCGGGCATCCAGCGTTGGAAGGCATTTGCGTAACCGTTTAAGAACCGCTCTACCATGCGCATAAGGTATGAAATATGAAGTTCCTATATTTGGTCGTGCAACGGAGAAATGAGCGTCAAAACTGGAAGTTTTTCTGCAACTTCATTCGAAATCCGATTCGAAACGCCAGCGTGTTACCGAGCAGCCGCCGAGCAAGTCGCAGCATGTTCGAAGGGGTTGATTGGACTAAGATGGAATACGTCATTGAACTGGGGCCAGGCACGGGTTCCTTTACGAGGGAATTGTATGCAAATTTACCGCACCATTGTAAGGTCCTCATCATTGAATTGAATGCAGACTATATCCCATCCCTGCAACGTCGTTTTGGTGACCGGTTTGAAATAATTGAAGGCAGTGCTGATGATTTCGAGGAACAAATGAAAACGCGAAATTGGCCGAAGGCTGATTTGGTTGTTTCAGGCTTGCCCTTTACGTTGCCAAAAACCGTTCAAGACAAGCTGTACGCTTCGCTGCTCGCTCAAACGGAGCAGGGAGCTGTATTTCGTTGGTTTACCTACTTTCCATTTTTAATGAAGCCGCACTTCCGGGCGTTTTCTTTCCGTCTTGTCAAAGGTGTCTGGTTCAATCTTCCCCCGCTTTGGGTGTATACGGTAAATTGAGCGCTGGCCTTGGTTTCCTCGCAGTAGGAGCGGTCAGCGCACCAACGTGAAGGGGCCTTGGTATGTCGCCATGGTCGGACCTTCCAACACTTCCGTTCCTTCGGTGCTGATAACGGTTAACTCTTCGTTGACAACGGGAATGTCCAAGATAAAATAATAGGTTCCTTCCGAAGCGTCGAGCCGAGGATCCCATCCGGCGCTGCTGCCGAAATCTAGATCGGAGAAAATGAGCGTTCCCCAGCGGTTAAAAATCTGCATGCGGACTCCCTCAAGGTTATGCAGTCCGCTGATGCGAAACCGATCATTCTTGCCATCGCCATTGGGGGAAAAGACATTGGGAATGATGATTTCGCAATCTTCGATGGTGACGTCAATTTCTCCTGTTGCCGAAAAGTTGCACGGTGGCCCGGTGAAATAATCGATGACGTAGACTCCCGGACCCGAATACGGAACGGCTTCCGTCGGGTCAGGCAAGGCAATGGAACCGGATCCTTCTGCCGGCCAAAAGGTCCATTGAATTTGGTACAAAGGGTCAGCTTGCCATCCAAAGAGCAGCGAGCCGGGTGCGGGGCAATACACCAGCGTGTCGTTCACGTAGTCCAACATCATGGGGTCTGGGAGGGACATGATGTCCAAATCCAATTCCACCAAGCTGTCGCAACCGGTGACACTTGTGAGTACATCGTTATAGACCCCAGATTCCTCATAAACAGTTCCGTTCCAAGAAAATTCTGCGCACGCTGTGGCCGAGGATTGACCCGAATACGGCGGGTAAAACTCAACCGTTTGGGCGCTGCTGTCTGCGCACAGATCGCCTTCGACATAAAGGTTAATGGTATAGGCGCCAGGTGCCGCTGTTTCAATTTCGAACAGATCATTGCCGAGCTCTTCGGTATTGAGCTCGCCAAAATCCCAAGTCAATAAGCCGCCGCCCACGGTATCTCCGACAAATTCCACAAAGGCTTCATCGCCCCAGCAGACCTCGGACGGTGCATTGAAGGCCGCATTGATGTTGAGGGAAAACCCCGAGTAATACCCCGAAAAACCGGCATCCGCACTCGATCCGAACAGCCCCACGGCGACGGGCCCCGTGGATTCTACAGTGATGTCTCCTGATAAATTCAAAATGCGGTACGTCTCCCAACCGGGAAATCCATCGACGGCTACCGCTCCAAACTGGGGAGCCCCGTCGATTGTGAGGTTGGCACCTTCCTCTGTAATGGCAAAAATGCCTCCAGTATAATTGGTGTTTCCTATGGTCTGAATGCTGGGTATCTCATCCACTTCGTAGGGCATCCCACAGGAGATGGGAGGGATGAAATTCATACCGGGTGTGGATTGGCTCGCGCTACCGGCCAGAAATTGATAGACGTAGGCCGGCTGGGAGGTTTGGATGAATAAGTTGCCATGCGGCGTGCCCGTGTAGGCGCTGTTTTCAGTCATGAACCACTCACCCGGTTGCAAGGTGGCGGCGGGCGCAGTATTTCCGTTCAGAAATACAGCCGTATTGGGATGGTGAGCCACCACAAACCCGCGTTCTTGACTTGGGTCACCGATGCCTTCTACCAAAATGTGGTCACTTCCGAGATAGCCCACAGGAACGATTTGGTCTGCACCGATGTCCTGGTTGCCGGATGTTGTGCCGACGGAGCCACACCAGTTACCGACGTTGACGACGATATTGCCACTGGATTGAATCAAAGCCCCTAAAACCCCGGCCAAATTTGCATTGGAGTTGGCATAGGCCGAATACACGCGGCATTCTCCCTGGTTGAGGGTAAAACTGAGCATATCAGCATTCAAGGTGGGCGTTCCAGCAAACACGACATCGGAATCGTAGCCGGAAATTTGAACCTGCACATCGTCTTCCGTTGCCATAATGCCAAAAACAAACGACCTCAAATTTCCTTGGTACGTAATGGGCATGCCGCCCAGTCGAAAGGTTTGACCTTGCGCTTTGATGCCTTTGGATGTGAGTGCTTCAGCTTGCCAATTGCTCCGATACCGGGCGTTGCAAAAGATGGGTGCAGAAGCTTCAACGATGAGGCCCCGGTTGGTCAATGTAGTGTTGAGCTCAGCTCCAGAGACCATCAGTTTACTGCCGGATGTTTGCCCGTCGCCGATGTATACTTCCAGCGGGTCTTGGTTTTGAATGGTATAGGGAGAATTCCCAAATAGCGCTCCCGAACCGTCTACAATGTTAACGGTGACCGGTTCCGTACTGGGAGTGGAGAGGTACAGGTAGTGATCGTTGATTTGCCCATTGTCTCTGCTGTGCATGGGGGGGACGCAATGCCAGGTGTCCAGTTGCGCTGACACCTGCTCCGTGCCGCACGAGAAAAGGAACAGGAGGAAACACCAGCGAAGGAAATGAGCTGCGGCCATGACGTAAACTTAGCAGAAATTTGATTGTATTCGGCTCATGAAGTTGGCTGGAGATACCGATCCGATCAAATTCCGTACTTTGGGGCATGCGTGTAACCCTCAAACTTCTCTTTTTTGCATTGATCTTTTGGATGCAGGCTCACGCGAGCGCAAAAGATTGGGTAAACATCAATGCGGAAAAGCCTATTTCCGAAAAAACAGCCTTGGTCATTTTCAACGGTTTTGGAGGATCAAAATCAGGTTGTAAGGCTCAAATGGCGTTTTGGGAAGATAAAGGAATGGACGTCTTAATTCCGGATGTTTTGCTGCGCAAATCACTGGACGATAGCTCTGCTGCGCTGCGGGAATTTGCTCAGGAATACCATTTGGAGGATTACGCCGAGGTAAAGGCCATTTGTTACATCGCCGGTGCGTATCTCATGCACACGTATGTGGCGGAATGGGGGTTGCCTAATTTATCTCAGGTGATCTACGACCGGAGTCCGACGCAGGAGCGCGCACCTCGAGCGGTAATGGACCGATTTCCGATGGTTGGTGTGTTGGCATTGGGACCTGTCTTGCGAGATTTGAGCAATGTTGATTGGCCCGAACCGCCCGCTGCTCATGTGTTGAGAGGTTTAATGGTTGAGAACCGAGCCACGTCAATTATGCGGATTTTGGAGTCAGAGGCTCGAGCTATGGGGCCACTGGAGTACAATTGGCAGAAAATTGATCCTTTGGCGGCCGATGCGTTCCATCTGCCGTTAGATCACGATATGATGTACATCCGGTGGGATATTTTGGGTGAGCCTTGCTTGCATTTCTTTGAGCATGGTGCTTTTCCTGCAGACCTGCCGCGCGAGCGGTTGAATGACAACCCCTTTGATAAATCGCTGCCGATTCCTGAAGTTGTTCGCTAACATGAAAGTTCCTACTACGTATGATTTGAAGCCAGCTTTTCAACGGCTCTTGACCCCCGCGATGGAGACACTTCGGCGATGGGGTGTAACGCCCAATGGGTTGACCTGGATGGCGATTGCTCTTTCCGCAGGGCTTGGCGCAGCCTTTGTCCAAGGGCTGTCAGATCCACGGTGGTGTTGGGCGGTGGTGTTGGGGTTGTTGGTGCGGATGATGTTGAATGCTCTCGATGGCATGATGGCCAGAGAGCACGGCATGACATCCAAGTCGGGTGCTGTACTGAATGAGTTGGGGGATGTCGTGAGCGATGCGCTGGTCATGTGGCC
The DNA here is from genome assembly GCA_905479115.1 of uncultured Flavobacteriales bacterium. Classification (GTDB taxonomy): domain Bacteria; phylum Bacteroidota; class Bacteroidia; order Flavobacteriales_D; family Sanyastnellaceae; genus UA16. Next base: position 21,265 of record CAJQLF010000030.1, on the reverse strand, counting down.
ATTGGCCTTGATGCCCGGAATGCATGCGGGGTGGGTGGGAGCTTTGCTTTGGTTGTCGGTGGTTAATGAATACGCGGGTGTGCTCGGCAGTTCACTTGGGACCCAGCGCAGGTATGAAGGGCCGATGGGAAAAAGTGACCGCACGCTGGTGTGGGGCGTTTTGTGCATTAGCCTCGGGTTAGGCCTCAACGTCACAGCGGTTTTAATGCCCGTCGTATATGGTGTGTTGGCGTGCCTCGGTTGGAGTACCTGGCGTCGAATTCAAAAAACGATTTCTGATGAATAAATTAATTGAATCCTGGGAGATGATTGCAGAGATCCAATGGGTCATCTTCATCATTTTGTGCATCCTTGTTTTTAGCTCAACGGCTTGGTTCATTTGGCACCGGCTCAAACCCGGAAAGTTGGTAAAAGAGCTCCAAGTGAGGACACGGAGCTGGTGGATCATGTGCGCGTGCTTCATATTGACAACGGTGGCTCATCCGATTATTACCCATGTGGGATTGGCTTTTTTGAGTTTTGCCTTGCTCAGGGAGATGTATCCCCTGTTGAAGTTGGACTCGCGCGAGCGCAATGTGGTGCTTCTTTGTTACGCCGTTATTCCGGTGCAGTACACCCTGGCTTATTTGGGCATGACGACGTTGTTTTTGGCATTCATTCCGGTGTTCATGTTTGTGGTGATTCCATTTGTGCTGGTCACACGGGGGGAAACCGAAGGCATCGTGCGATCGATTTCGTTGATGCCATATTCGCTTGTGGCGTGGGTCTATGGCATGAGTCATTTGGCGCTGTTGTTCCAGCTTCCGGAAATCCCGGGATTCACAGCCGGGCCGCAGGGGCTGCTGTTGTACTTAATTTTCTTGGTGGGCATCAATGACGTGCTCCAATTTGCTTGGGGCAAAACCCTGGGGCAGCACGCGGTCCTTCCACGGGTCAGCCCCAATAAAACATGGGAGGGCCTCATTGGTGGAGTCCTGTCAACCACCTTAATCGCAGTGAGCTTGAGGTTCTTAACGCCGCTGGAACCTTGGCAGGCGGCCTTGACCGGATGTTGCGTGGCTGTAGCAGGCTTCATGGGAGACGCTATTGCATCAGGCATGAAGCGAGACATTGGTATTAAGAATTCGGGCAACGCGATTCCGGGGCATGGAGGTTACCTCGATCGGCTCGATGGCTTTTCAGCCGCTGCGGCACCGTTTTTTCACCTCATCTACTTTTTTGGGGTCACCAGCGCGGGTTAACTTTGGAAGATGACCCAAGACCACATTGACGCCGAGCTCTTCCAAGCGCATGTTCCCAACGGGAGGCGCTGGCTGCTTTGGCTGCTCTATAAAGTGTTTTGGCGCACGGTGTTTGGCTTGGTCATCGGACTCCGCTATGTTCGGGGCGCGAAAACCCATCCTGACGGACCGGTCATTTACATTTCAAACCACAACAGCCATTTGGACGCCATGTCTTTGATGACCATTGTGCCATCCCATCGGATTCACTTGACTCATTCCGTTGCAGCCCAGGACTTTTTTGGTACTTCAGGTTTTCGCAAATGGAGCATGCAAAACCTGGTCAATGCAGTGCTGATTTCGCGGACCAAAGACGGCCGTGATGTGGATCCTATTAAGTTGCTCGATGCGATGCTCCAAGCAGGTCATAGCCTGATTTTGTTTCCAGAAGGCACGAGAGGGGTTCCGGGATTGATGGCGGATTTCAAGCGTGGCGTTGGGCATTTGGCCTCTCGTCATCCAGGGATCCCCGTGATCCCCGTCTACCTCGATGGGTTGTACCGAAACTTGCCCAAGGGCAGGACGATGATTGTTCCATTTGGGGGTACCTTGGTGCTGGGTGAGGCGCTCTATTTCAAAGATGAAAGCATCAATGAAATAACGGATGCTACGCAGAGAGCCATCGAAAAGATGGCCCGTGATATAAAGAATGAAAACAAATTGCCTCACTCAAAAAGATGAAAGTGATCAACCAAATTTCACGGCAACGAGTTGTTCACGTATTCGACCACTTCAAACATATCCAAATGAACTTCACTTTTTCCCCTTGCTTGCTCCTGTTGATATTGGCCTTAACGCCTTTCGGAGCTGTAACATCCCAGTCGTGCATCGACTCCTCGCTGATTGACCTCGACGTGATGTGTCCCGCCTTATGGAATCCTGTGTGCGGATGCGATGGAGAGACGTATGGAAACGATTGCGAAGCGGTTAATTTTGGGGGGGTGACGACCTGGGTGATGGGAGAGTGCACGGGCACAGCGATGGACTGTTTCGACTTGGGTGGCATCGATTTTGGTGCGTGCGATATGGCCATGGGTGTTGTGATGTTCAATGGCAGTTGCACCTACTTATCTGGCTGCGGTTGGGACGTCAACGGTGTGGATTATAGCCCGTACTCGTTTGAAAGTATGGAAGCGTGCCAGGCCAATTGTGTGGAGGTGAGTGAGTGCATCGACCCTTCCCTTGCCGATGAACTCATCGACTGCGATGTGTTTACACCCGTTCCGGTGTGCGGCTGCGATAGCCTAACGCATTTCAATGAGTGCGTGGCGACCTACGTGGATTTTGTGAGCGACTACGCAGAAGGTGCTTGTGCCGGAGATTGTTATGATGAGGCGCGGATCAATCCCGACATGGGGTGTCCTGAAGTGGAAGATCCGGTATGCGGTTGCGATAGCGTAACGTACTCCAATTCGTGCATGGCTTGGTATACGGGAGGCATTGCTCAATGGACGCCGGGACCGTGCGAAAACGTCGCCGTAAATGACCTTATGCCAGAGGCAACGGTTCAGCTCTATCCGAACCCCGCTTCAGGACGCTTGCACGTTCAAGGCATTCCAGCAGGGATTTTGTTGGAATTGGAATTGCGCACCTTGAGTGGAAAACAATGGGCGCGTGCATCCATGGTTTCAGGGGAATCCTGGACGTTACCTGCGGGATTGCCCAAGGGCATGTACATCGTTCGCATCAGTCAAAAGGGTGAACACGCGGTGAGTCGGCGGGTTATTATGGAATGATACGGATTGCATGGAACGACCAATATGCTCATCCGCTGCCGGATGGGCATCGGTTTCCCATGGAAAAATACACGTGCATCCCCGAGCAATTGGTGCACGAAGGAACGGTTGAAGAAGCCCAGTTTTTTTCACCAACCCCGCTTACCGACCGCCAGGTATTGAGCGCTCATGATGCGCATTATTGGGATAAACTATGCCAAGGCACGTTGTCGCGTCAAGAAGAGCGTCGAACGGGATTTCCGTGGTCTCCCGCATTGGTGGACCGGGAGGTGATGATCATGGGCGGAACAGTTCAATGTGCGCGATATGCATTAGAACACGGAGTGGCATTGAACGTAGCCGGAGGTACCCATCACGCTTATCGGGACCGGGGCGAGGGATTTTGTTTACTGAATGACATTGCCTTGGCAGCGACAGCGTTGCTGGATGAAGGACACATTCAACGTGCACTGGTGGTGGACCTGGATGTTCATCAAGGCAATGGCACAGCGAGCATGTTCGCCAACGACGATCGGGTGATGACCTTTTCCATGCACGGTGCAGGAAATTACCCAATGCACAAGGAACAAAGCGATGTCGATGTGGCGTTGTCCGATGGTGCGGATGATGGAGCGTATTTGCGGGCCATGGGGGAGCACTGGCCGCGGCTGCTGGATGAGGTGAAGCCGGATGTGGTATTTTATCAATGCGGAGTCGATATTCTGGAGAGCGATAAATTGGGGCGACTCAGTGTGTCGGAGGAGGGATGCAAGGAGCGCGACCGTCAAATCCTCCAACGGTGCCATGCCAATGATGTTCCGGTCGTGTGCACCATGGGAGGGGGATATTCACCGGATATTTGGCAAATCGTGGAAGCACATTGCAATACTTTTCGCATCGCCGCCCACTTGTGGGGGTGAATTGCGCGTTGGTTCTTAATTTCAACCGACTAAAACGATAGAGCGATGAAGAATTGGATTCGAATGGCAGTGACCTGCGGGGTTATTGCATTGATTGGTTGGGGCTGTGCCAATGGAAAGACGGCGACAAAGCAAGGGGCATTCGCCAAAAACGAAGGACCCATCCAAGTCGAAATCACCACGTCTTTTGGAATCATGATCGCGGAACTCTTTGACGATACACCCGTGCACCGTGACAACTTTGCCAAGTTGGTGCGCGAGGGCTTTTACGATGGACTGATCTTCCACCGCGTCATTCAAGGCTTCATGATCCAAGGAGGAGATCCCAATAGCCGAGGAGCAACTCCCGGCACGCGGTTGGGCTCTGGTGGTCCGGGGTATACGCTTGAGGCCGAAATTGACACGAGTTATGTGCATTTAAAAGGAGCGCTGTCTGCTGCGCGTCAGGGTGACACCGTCAACCCAGAGAAGCGTTCTTCAGGGAGCCAGTTTTACATCGTACAAGGAGCTACGTATTCGCCGAATAAATTGGCGAGTTTTGAATCCCGACTGGGTGCAAAGGTGCCCGGATTCAGCTACACGGATGCTCAGAAGGAGGCGTACTCAGTCCTTGGAGGCACACCCCACTTGGATATGGAATACACCGTGTTCGGTCAGGTTGTTGAAGGACTGGACGTGATTGACTCGATTGCATCGGTGCAAACTGCACGAGGCGACCGTCCCCTAGAAGACGTGATTATGAACATGCGTATCCTCGACTGAGGAAACAACAGATCAGTGTAAAATGATACGCTGACTTACGACCACCGCTTGGTCTTTTTGGCCCATCAAAATGTAGTGACCGCGATGAAGTGCGCTCACGTCGACTTTGAAGGAACGGCTGGTGGGAGTGAGGTCGAAGATACTTCGGCCTTGCAGGTCTACTATCATCCAGCGGTCCAGCATGCTTTCTGTTTCAACCTGAAGCACATCGCGTGCTGGATTGGGATAAATCTGCACTTCAGTGCTTGGACTCAACGTTTCGATGGAGTTGACGACTTCATTTGAGCCTTGACCCTCCAATGCGTTATCCGGGCCGTCATAATCCACGGGCTCGTCGCTGTCATCATCATCACCATCGCCGTCATTGTCTTCCTCTTCCTCTTCTGGCGTCCAATCGATGGCGCACGCTCCATAATTTAGACTGAACTCGACCAGTTCCTGCACGTTGTCAGGATCCGCTAAATGATTCGTGACCCAATCCGCTCGGATGCCCACTGTGCCGTCGCAATTCAATGCAATCAACCCAAAGGGTCGCTGAAAAAAATTGTTGTACACTGCATTATCGGGGTTGTCGGCGTACATCGTGAACGGAAAGTCGTGCTCAGGTGAGTCCAACCAACCTTGCACTGCCCAGCGGCGCTCGGCGTAGACAGAGGGTTGCACCACAGCCGTGTCTGTATTGATCGTCTGTGGGCAGTTGCTGGGGCAGTTCCCATCGGTTGGGTGGGCCTCCACTCCGTAGACGAAAATCCAATTGTACGTTTCGGTATTGGCGTAAATGAATTCGCGAGCTGAGTACGTTTCTTGAGCTGGAAGATAGGGGTCGAACACATTGCGAAAGCGAATGCAGGAAACGGAACCACTGACCAAAATGACAGGTTTGATTCCTGCAAGTTCATCATAAAGTTCAACAGGATTCCCGTGGAAATCGTAGGCGGTAAAGTTAGATACCGTGTCTCCTACGTTATAACCACCGGACATGTCCATGTAGTCGCCGTAATAAATAATGTCATCCACAGATGCGCTATCTGCCGGTTGGATTTCCAAGCCGAAATCACCGTATTGAGCTGTGGAAAAGAGGAAGAACGAGGAGAATAAAAAGGACATGAGTACACGTCCTACCTGGCTGGTTTGATCCATGGGAGTCATTTTCTTGCAGTAAGAAGACACCTCAAACCACCAAAAGGTTCACAGAGCGGTAAAAGAAATTGTTAAAATGCTCCGCTCATTTTGTTGCGCAGGGAGTAACCAACAGGCGCTGGACCTCGAGCATGGGCAATCCATCGAGAGCCGCTCCAGCTTCTTCGTCGTTGTCCCAATTCGACATCACTTGTTCTAAGGCGCATTGACAGTACCTGTCGGCCTCTGCCTTTTTCAGGCCAACCCGAGCCTGCGTTCCGCAGCTCTTGAGGAATCCATCCTGAAAGGTTTGAGTGAAATTTTTCTCAGCATCAGCGTCGAATGGATTGCTGCAACCCGTGAATAGCATTCCGCAGAAGGCGAAGAGGATCAATGCATACTTCATGCTCGAAAAATACGGCAGAAAAAACCTGCGCACGGGACAAGGTTATTCTTTCCACTTCACATTGCAGCCTATCGAAGGGACTTGTCCTTCCGCAGGAACAGGCTGTCCTGCGAGCAATGCATCGCACACTTTTCGCATATCGCTTCCCGTCACCGGCAAATCATTCCCCGGGCGAGCAGCGTCGAATTGCCCCCGGTATACGCAAACGCCTTTGGAATCGAATGCACTAAAATCCGGGGTGCATGCAGCGTCATAAGCGCGGGCGACTTCTTGAGATTCGTCGTACAAATAAGGAAAGCAAAAGTCCTTTTCTTCCGCGAGGGACTTCATGTGCGGAACATCGTCTTGGGGATAGTTCACGACGTCGTTGCTGGAAATCGCAACGATGTTGAGGCCTTGGGCCGTGTATTCTCGAGCGAAATTGACAAATTCGTCTAGGATGTGAACGACGAATGGGCAGTGGTTGCACATAAATACGATCAATGTAGGGCCCCCCTCCATCAGGTCAATGCTATTCATCATATTCCCGGAGCGTGCATCGGGCAATTCAAAAGCTGGAGCTTGAAAGCCCAACGGAAGGGAGGTGGTGGGGGTGAGAGCCATGCGGTGAAGATATGGTGGTAGTTTTGTAGGTCAAATGCCACACCTAAGAATGCTACACCTATGAATGCTCAACAGTATGCCGTGCTCTATGTATTTGACGTAAAATCCGGATCGGAAGCGGTCTTTGAAGCTGCATGGAAATCCGTTACGGAGGCGATTCAATCTGAAAGCGGTAGTGGTGGATCTCGCTTGCACAAAAGCCAAAATGGCACGTATTGGGCCCACGCGCTATGGCCTTCGCGTGCCGCGCTCGAAGGGGCTGAACTCAGTGAGAGCGTGGCTGAATCACGTCAACAAATGGTGGAGGCGTGCGATCGGATTGAGGTGCTGGGCGAAGGCGACGTAGTGGTGGATTGCTGGCAGGTTGAGCGGCCATAAACCTTGACGAAATCCTGACAAAATTGCGTCGTTCCCTTCGGGATATACCGGTAATTTTGCCGCGTGAAATCAGTGAGAAAGGGACTTTTGACGCGGACCGTACTTCTTGGTGCAGTTCTTTTCGTGTGCTTTCCCACGATTGCTCAAGACTCCAATTTTGGCTTGGCGAAGATGGATTCTGTCTACAGTGCGCTAAAAGAACGCATTCTGCTGATCGAAGAAGCGGAGATTCGAGCCTCCATGGGCGATGTCGCCCGTCCTGCCATGGTTCCGTCGGAGATAATTGAAGTACAAAAGCTGGACCAAATCCCAGCGGCTTCGCGCATTGAGGCCTTGACGGCCTTGCCCGGAGTGAATATGGTGTCCAGTGGGGGTGGCACGATGCGCCCGGTGATTCGCGGTTTATCAGGAATGCGCGTAGCGACCCTTTTCAACGGAGCTCGCATCGAGAGCCAAGCGTGGGGAGAATACCATGGGATTTACCTTCCCGAAGAAGGAGTTCGGGCTGTGGAAGTGATTCGTGGTCCCGCAACCTTGGCCTTCGGTTCGGATGCGTACGGCGGTGTGCTCAATTTCATTCCCAACGCGCCCTTGCAGGAGCAAGGGCGCGAAAGCCGAATCAGCTTGAGCGGTTTCTCTGCAACCTCCGGGTGGCAGATCACGGGCGCCACGGAAAAAAGAAGTACATCGACCTTTCATGCTTTTCGAGGTGGCTATAAGCAGCACGACAACTACCGCCTTCCCTCAGGACAGCGCGTGTTCAACTCAGGATATCAGCAATTCTTTGGTCAAGGCACATTTGGTTACATCCGACCTTGGGGGGTGATTGAAGGAGCATACTCTAGCGCATACAACTCGGCGGGTTTGATCGGCCATGCTGGATGGCAACAATCTGGTGATCACTTGATGACGACATCGGTTCGCTGGCGATGGAAGAATTGGGACCTGAAGCCTCGGGTGTCGTATCAACTCAATCATCGAAAAGAGTTCGAAACACCGTTTGGGTCAGGACCCCAAGGAGAATCCACGGAAGAAGAATTGGCGCTGGATATCAGCTTGCGAACGGTGCGGTTTGACATGACTGCGCACCGCGAGACAATGGGCGACTGGTCGACGACATTGGGTTTGCAGGGGTTCTCGACGGACAGCCGGTTTGATAATGACGGGGATGTGGCCCTTGTGCATGAACCGTTGATTCCCAATTCTGGAGCGGATGAGGTCGGCGTTTTTACGGTTTGGAACCGAGAAGTTTCGGACGTGGGTGTGCAGTTTTCAGGGCGGTTGGATCGGCGTGTGACAGCTGTAGGAACCACATTGGACGGAGTGGACTCCAGCGAATCGCGGGTGGATTACTTGGGTGCGGTTTCGGCAGGGGCGCATTGGAAGCTGTCGCCGCAATTGGTTTTGCGGATGCACGCCACACGCAGCGAACGAGTGCCGGGTTTGTCAGAACTGTACAGCAACGGCATCCACCATTGTGCATTTCGATTTGAACAGGGGGATGCCTTCTTAAAAAAGGAGCAAAGCGTGAACATCGAGACGCGCGTAGATTGGCGACATGCATGGGGTAACGTTGAGGCATCGGTGTATCAAAACAGCATCGATGATTATGTGCAAATCGCTCCGACAGGCAGCACTACCGAAGGATGGGAGGTCTATGCTTGGGAGGCCACGGATGCGCTGTTCCGTGGAGTGGAAATTGCGGGAAATTTTGCGGCACCTCACTGGAAGCACGTGCACATGGACTATGCTTTTTCAGCGGTGAATGCCCGAGATCGACTCGACGTTTTACTGCCGCTCATTCCGCCCGCCACAATGCGAACGGTGCTTGGATGGAAGGAAGGGCAGTGGGGAGCGCTCCATGGAATTTTCGCCCAAGCTGTCTGGAACCATAACCGAGATGCTTCGCTGGTGCATTTGGCCGCTGGAGCAACCCTCAACGAGGTGCTCTCTTTGAATGTTTCGGTTCAAAATCTGCTCGACACGGAGTTCATTCCGACCCTTTCGATGCTCCAAAACTTGGGCATTCCCGAGCCGGGCCGCAATGTGCGGCTTCAGTTGAGTTGGGTGTTTTGATGCGGTTGGCTCCAAGAGCCCGAACCTCAAATCCAGGTTAAGAACAAGAGGATATCCTGAACCGAGACGACGCCGTCTTCGTTGAGGTCGCCCATGGGGCATTCCGTGCAGCCGAACGTACTCAGCAACTGCAAAAAATCCTCGACGGTGAATTCTCCATCTCCATCGAAATCACCAGTATACGAGCATGCGCCAAGTGGCTCGTGCGTTGCCATCGCATCGTAATTGACGGCTTCATCATCCATGCAGCCCAACACCGCGAGGTTATCCGATGAAAACGAAATGCCTTGGGCGAACTCGATGCTCGTGCCATTGGCTGTTTCAGCGAGAAGGTTAATGGTGCCGCTAAAATTGGATGTTTCCGTTACCGTGAACTGGCCGAGTAAAATGAGCCCGTCCGACCCGATTGGGCTGCTCCCTCCTTCACAGCAATTTGCCTGGAAGTAAGATCCACCTCCAATGGAGTCGCTTATTTGAATCAATCCAGCTTCTGACATGCCGTCGGTAGCGACGGTTGAAGTGGTACCTAGAATGAAGCCTGCTGAGGGCGCGTTCCAATCGTCACCAGGTTCTTCATCGAGTGTGAACCACGTCAAGAACTCATTGGCCGGTGCAAAACTATTGAAAAGGGGCTGATAGTTATCAATGGTAAGTGCCTCCCCTGTTTCTGTGCCAAAGCCGTAAAACGCGCCGTCGGTTTCAAGCGTCAACGGTGCCTCGTCGTCTCCGTACATGGCCAAGATTCCGTCGGTGGATTCACTGAGCTGTGCATACAGCCAATAGGTCACCGATTCAGCCGGTAATTGGCCTGAGAAACCGAAAAGCATGCTATCATGAACCGCATGTTCAACCAGCAAAACATCGACGATGTGTCCGGATGTCGTGTCCGCCCATTGAAGTTCGGAGTCAGGTAGAATCGAACATTGTTCACCATAATAAGGTAAGAATTGAAGCACATCGCGTATGTCGACCACCCCTGAGCTGTCGACATCCATTTCGCCAGCGGTGCCGTATTGACCTAAGACGAACAACCAAGTATTGGCTCCAATGAACCCATCGCCGTTGTGATCAAACCACTCGCAGGGAGTGGTGGGAGATTGCCCCCAACTGAATCCGATTGAGCAAATGAATGAAGAAATGAAGAAAAGCCTCAAAACCGATATTTTTTTTTCCAAGGATTTGGTAGTCTATTCAAGCATAAATCTAGTGATTTCCTTGTAATTTGGAAACGAATTAATCGCAGACTCAACGGTATGCATGCATTTTTGGCTTTTTTTGAAGGCATGCCTTCGTGGCAAAAACTCAGTTGGATTGTGGCCTGCATGTCCCTCAATTTCATCATTGAAGGCATCCGGCCGATGTTCACTGGCGGCTTTCGAAGTTGGCAGCACACCCGGACAAATTTGGTCTTTCTATCTACGACGATGTTGATCAATGTGGTGTTTGGATTGCTCACGGTAGGCGTGTTTGCTTGGGGAACGGAGGTACAACTCGGAGTTTTGCATTGGATGACAGCACCGACATGGGTGGAGCTTCTCGTAGCCGTGGTCGTTTTCGACTTCATTGCTCAATTTGGGGTGCATTGGTGTCTGCACAACGTTCCGGTTTTATGGCGCTTGCACATGGTGCACCACAGCGATACGCACGTGGATGTGACGACGGGAACACGGCACCATCCGATTGATTTTGTGGTCCGTGAAGTGTTTGCTGTGGCGGCTGTCGTGGTCACAGGCGCGCCTGTCGCGTTTTACGTTTTTTACCGGATTTTGACGGTGTTTTTCACGTACATGACCCATGCAAATGTGACGTTACCACGGGGTCTTGAACGCGCACTTGGACTGGTGTTTGTGACGCCGCGAATGCACAAATTTCATCACCATTTTGAGGCGCCCTGGACCGATCGCAACTACGGCAACATGCTCAGCATTTGGGACCGTCTTTTCGGAACCATGGTGGACGGAGAAGTGAAGGACATACGCTACGGTCTGGATGTAACGGACGCGAACCGAGGGGATGATTTGGGCTACCAAATGACGCTGCCGTTTCGGCGGAAGTCTTCCTAACTTGGCGCTATGAAGCGATCGCATTTTTTGAAGTCCTTAGGCGGACTGTCTCTGGTTCCTTTGATGCCATGGGCAGCTCAAGCCAAATCGAGATCAACAGTGCACACGAACTGTGTGTTGATTCCCAGTGAAACACCAGGTCCATTCCCGTTGGATCTCACGTCCAATGAATTCTATTTTCGACAAGACATCCGTGAAGACCGGGTGGGGGTGCGCCTGCGCCAAAAAGTTCGGATCATCGGATTGGAGAATTGCGAGCCCATGCCCAATGTGCGGGTGAACGTCTGGCATTGCGACCGCGATGGTAATTATTCGGGCTACAACAGCGAGGAGGGGTTGACGTATTGCCGAGGTTATCAGATCACCGACCAAAATGGGGAGTGCGAATTCATTACCATCGTTCCCGGCTGGTATCCTGGACGGGTCACACATGTCCATTTTCAAGTGCATGTCAGCACCCAGTATAGTGCGGTGTCTCAATGGACGTGGCCGCACGATGCGGTAGTCCAGGCAGTCGTTGATCATGCGGATCTTTATCCGGAAGGTCCCGACCCATTGAGTCCAAGCCAAGACGGTGTTTTCGCCGATGGCTACCAACTGCAGATGGCCTCGCTCGAATGGGATGCGGTCAACGAAGAATACGTGAGCGAGTTTGAAGCTACGGTAGAAGGGGAGGGAACCGTTGGTGTGGGGTACGAGGAAATGCGAACAGCGGCGGTTATGGAAATCGGTCAGCCCTATCCGAATCCAACGGCATGGGATTCCAACCTGCTCATCAAACTTTTGCAACCAGCTGAACTTAGTTGGTCTCTTTGGAGTGCTTCGGGTGTGCAAGTAGTTTCTAAATCGATGGGCTCATTTGGGCCGGGTTCGCACGACATTGCATTGGAATTAGATCGCATCAATTGCGCAGCCGGTTCCTATGTGATACAAGTGGAGGCGATCACCGCAAACGGTCGATTTACGATGCCCCGTCACCTCAGCAAGGTGAAGTAATCCATTCTGGGCGATTGTAACCCTCGAGCCGCAGAATCCGTTGAATGGATTATGTCGGCTTTTCAGCGCATACAGGATGTCTTAGAGGCCTTGAAATGGGCCTTGTTTTCTGATCAAGACCCCATTCAGGAGCGCATTGATGCGTGTAAGTCATCGGTATACGAATGCGTGCGCAAAGCCCGCGATGCCCGGCGAATCAGCCTGCGTGAGTCGCTCCGAGATCAGGCGAGAATCGAATTAAAGCAAATTGAGAAGCTGGAAACCGAACGCTTGCGCCTGCTTTGGTACAGCTTGATCGGATTGAGCATTTGTTTTGGGTTGATCCTTTGGATTACCCTCTTGGCATTGGTCTAAGACTCAATTCGCTCGAACGGCCTTCGTGTTGTACCAATACTGCACCTGGTTGTCTTCGATGTAGTACCATTCATGGTACCAAGCTTTCTCCACAAGCACGCTGTCTTTCGAACTTTCGACTTCAAATCCAGCCTGCACCCAGTCCCCGGCTTTCTCCGTGTCGGCATCCACTGAATAGGCCCACCGGAATTCCCATTCGTTGTCCAGCGTATCGGCCATGATGCGCTCGATGAAGGCATCGGTCCCTTTGTACTGGAGCCCGTCATACCAGTCAAATGTGGCCGTGTCATTGAAAAAAGTAGCAAGTTGTTCCATGTCCATATCTGCCCAAGCCTTGTCAATTGCCTTGACGAGGTCAACAGAGGATTCAGAACCGAGATAAACGGGTCCGCCCTCCGGAGAAAATCCACTGGACGTTGCAAGCGTATTCTCTTCTGATGGTGCTTGGCAACCTGTGGCAAAAAATAAGCCAACGACAACGATTCCGATAATTGATTTGAATGACATGAGGTTCGTTTTTAAGTGGAGCAAGGATACGAGTTTAGGGCGATTTTTCCAATGAGGATGCGAGGAAATGGATCAGGAAGTCCTTTGTGGAGAGAATGAGGTGTTCTCCCATATTTTTGAGCTGAAATGAAGCGACAGATTAAAAAAGGAACCGTACTGCAGCAAGAGGGAACTTCCCCGACCCATGCCTTTGAGGTTGAGCATGGATTGCTTCGTTCGTTTTTTGTAGATGAATTGGGCAAGGAGCATACGTTCATGTTTGCTCCTGAAGGATGGGTCACGGCTGACCTGGAAGCTGCAGGATTTGGAGCGGCTACCAAATTGACGATTGAAGCGTTGGAAGACAGCACCGTCATATTGTTGAGCTTGCAGGAGATTCAATCCATACAGGGCTCGACGTCGAAAGAACAGGCTAGGGAAATGAGTCGACTTTTTCGCCGAGCGGGCGCTTTGCAGCGACGGGTTTTGATGATGATGAGCACCAGTGCGTTGGAGCGCTATGAGTTTTTCTTGGCGACCTACCCCAAACTCCACGGCCGCATCTCACAAAAGCTGATCGCCTCATATTTAGGCGTTACCCCGCAAGCATTGAGTAAGCTCCGCCGACAGCGCGTCGGCCGTTAGCTTTGAACCTTTGGCATGAGAAATGAATCTAGGTGAATGTTCTGCCGCATTTTATGCAAGAGATTTGACGGAATCTAAAAGCATAATTTATTTACGATGAACAAGACAATTGCACTTTTAACCCTCGTCACATCGGCGTGGATCGGTAACCCGGTTGCGGGACAATCAACCGACGTAGACCTCAAACTCAGCACGGTGACGTGGGAGGGTGGGAAGGTCATTGGAGGCGATCATGCAGGTGAGATTAAAATCAAGTCGGCCGAACTCGAAATGAACAAAACCGGTGTTCTCTCGGGCACATTCACCATGGACATGGCTTCGATGACGAATACGGACTTGGGCGAAGAGTACGGTGCCAAATTGATGGGCCACTTGAAGTCACCCGATTTCTTTGCCGTCGAACAATTCCCAGAGGCTCAGTTGGTCATCGCCAAGGCGTCTTCCTTTAAGAATGAAACGTCTACCGTTGAGGCCAATGTTTCAATCAAAGGCATCACTGAGCGGGTCACCTTTGACGTGCAGCGCGATGGACAGGCCTTGGACGCCATTCTCGTGCTGGACCGCTCCAAGTTTGACGTTCGGTACGGATCCAATTCTTTCTTTGATAACCTCGGGGATAACGCGATCAGCGACGAGTTTATCTTGAACATCCACGTCGTTGTATTGTAATCTAAGTCATGGAACAGCCAAAATCAGCGGGCAAAGCCCCCATCCTGGTCGACTTGGAAGAAGGGAAGACCTATTTCTGGTGCAGTTGCGGTCAATCCGCGAACCAGCCTTGGTGCAACGGAGCGCACCAAGGATCGTCTTTCGCGCCGGGAGCTTTCAAAGCTCAAACCACGGGAAAGGCGGCGATCTGCACGTGTAAGCTCACCAAAAACGCACCGTATTGCGACGGATCGCACGCGGGGCAATAACGCGCTCAGGTGAGACATCAATTTTTTCCATTCAGCTGTGCAGCGGTTCTTTTTGGGATCGCTTGCTCGGCGTTTAGTTCGATTGACCTTATGGCTTCTACTTCTGATTCGACGGCCGTTTCGGCCCAATACGTTTACCATCCTGCCGACACGCGGGGACACGCCAACCACGGCTGGCTGGACACCTATCATTCATTCAGCTTTGCGAATTGGCATAACCCTGAGCGAATGCATTTTGGTGCGTTGCGCGTGCTCAACGACGATTACGTCGCTGGAGGGGGCGGGTTTGGTACTCACCCGCACGATAACATGGAAATCGTGAGCATTCCGCTTGAAGGCGACTTGGAGCACCAGGACAACATGGGAAATCAGGCGGTCATCCGAAGCGGCGATGTGCAGATCATGTCGGCAGGAACCGGTGTGATGCATTCCGAAAAAAACCAGAGCGCCTCCGATGCCGTGCGCTTTTTGCAAATCTGGGTGTACCCGAACGAGCGCGACCTGCAGCCGCGTTACGACCAAGAATCATTCGACCGCAGCGCGGAGCGCAATACCCTCCTTCCCGTGGTGAGTCCCGATGGAGCGCAAGGCGTCCAGATGCACCAAAGTGCGTGGTTTCATTTGGGTTCGTGGGACCAAGGTCATGCCGAATCCTATCGCTTGCACAGTGCAGGCCAGGGGGTGTACGCTTTTGTGTTAGAAGGATCAATCAAAATTGATGGGCGACCCCTAAATCGCCGCGACGGTTTGGGCGTTTGGGACACGGAGTCCATTGCCATCTCCGCGAGTGAGAATGCGCGCTTCCTTTTGATGGAGGTGCCGATGCAGTGGTGATGGCATCAACCTGAAAAGTTGTGTTCGTGATGTGAATCACGTAATTTAACGGGATGATCGCTCACCTTTTCACTCGAACCATCCCCCTTTGCGCGTTCCTTATTTTGGGTTCTTTCGCATGTGCTCAAAGCCCCGTATCTCTGCTCGATGATGTGCCTTTGGGCACGGACGCTCCTCCTTTTGCCTCCATTGCAAACAGCCAATCACCTACGTCTCGCTGGGCCGCGACGGATTCTCCGCTTCCTACAAATGTGTGGTGGCAGAATTTCACGCTCAATGCGGGAACCGGGATTGCGAATGCACTGCCTTACATCGTCAAGTGCTCGACCAACGGCTTGAGCGGCTGCATGCCGGGCAAAACAACCGGTTCGACGTATGTGATTTCATCGTTTGTGTCCAACTGGACCTTAGGAGCCGAAGAGTCCCTCAGCGCGCACAAAGTAATCGACTATGACCCCCTGTCGGTCCGCGTAGAATGGACTGCAGCTGGGGGAGGAAGCATGCTCTCGCCCGTGGTAAGAGGAATGCCTTATTTGACGGCTGTTTACAGCAACCTCACTCCTCAACTTTCCACCATTCATGCGCTCCTGAGCGTCAATGGAACCAATGTCAATGCGACGATGACAGGCGACCGATTTGAACTGGCATTGAATAACGGTCAAACGTGGATTCTGTATACCTCCGAAGTGACCACTTTCATCATTGCGAACAACACGCTCACGGCAACGACCCCCATGACGGGTTCGATGCGCATTGCGATTTTGGAAGGAACGGGAGCTGCGGCCAACGAAGAGTTGCTGGATGCGCATGCGGATGCGTGTCCAACGGCGGCAGTGGTTTCGGCTTCTGCGACCGGCGACATGGGAGAATTGATTTTTGATTGGCAAGTGGTTAGCATGACCGGAGGCGACCCAGGAATTCCATTGCTGTGCGCATTGCCTCATCACGTTCCTGTTTTGGAAGAGTCGGTGAATGCCTCGGCTGTGTACCCCACCATCAAGGGCGATATGCACCCGGTTGCGGCAACGACCTGGCACATGTACGAGCCGTTGACGACCATTGGATTTGAATCACCCGAGGGCATCGCTCCTTCGCTGGAACAAGACGTGCGAGATGCGCTGGCGGCCGATGTCAACTGGCCCATCACGGCCGGAGACACGTACTTCGGGGGCAAGCAACTTGCGGCCGTCGGGCGCTTGGCGGTCATCGCCGATGAGCTCAACGAGACGGCGTTGGCGCAGAGCTATCGGTCCACCTTGGCGGCTTCGCTGCATCCTTGGTTAAACGAGACCAATAGCGACCCGTTGCGGTACGATGAGACGTGGGGCGGTGTAATTTCTTCATCGGGCGGAAGCTTCGGTCAAGGCTTGTACAACGATCACCATTTTCACTACGGATATTTCCTGTACGCTGCTGCAGCGATGGCCAAGGGCGATCCAGCGTGGCAGGCAGAGTGGGGCGATGAGGTCATGCATTTGGTGCGCAACCTCGCTAATCCAGCCCCATCTGATCCGCACTACACGTACTTGCGCAACAAAGATTGGTTTGTGGGGCATTCGTGGGCTTCGGGCCTGTATGAGTTTGGCGATGGCCGGAACCAAGAGAGCTCATCCGAAGCGGTCAATGCTTGGTACAGCCTTTATCTATATGGTTTGGCCATTGAAGATGCCCGCATTCGAGATCTGGGACGGCTGATGCTGGCTACGGAGATTCGATCGACACAGAAATATTGGCAGGTGGATTCCGGCGACGGCATTTACGACGAACCGTATGCATCCAATAAGGTCGTCGGTGTGCTGTGGAGTACCAAGGTGGACTACGGCACCTTTTTCGGCGCGAATACCGAGTTCATTCATTGCATTCAAATGTTGCCCTTCACACCCATTACGGAAGACTTGCTCGAGCCGGCGTGGATTGATGAGGAATATCCGGTGCTCGAAACGGCCTTGGACAACCCCAGTATCGGACAAGGTTGGAGGGGCTTCATCTACATGGCGCATGCGGTAATTGATCCGGCTGGGGCATGGAATGAATGCCAAACTCTCACGGGATATGACGATGGCAACACGCAGACCAACACGCTGTACTGGCTGGCGACGCGTCCCGGGATTGAAGAGGCACTGGACGGAACGGACACAGGCGGTGGCGGCGGCAATGACGTTGAGGGCGTAGTCTTCGAAGTCGATATGTCGCAAGAGACCTTGCAGGGAACGGTATTTGTCACAGGCGGAAGCTTGGATGGATGGTGCGGGACGTGCATCCCGATGGCTGACAGCGACGGCGACGGAGTCTACACCGTTACGCTGGATTTGGCGCCGGGTCCCATCGAATACAAATTCGTGAATGGGAATTGGGCGCACGGTGAAGTATTTGATCCCACATCGGACGCAGCATGCACGCTGACAACCGGCGAATTCACCAACCGTTATTTTGTCGTTCCTTCGAGTGGCAACGCAGAAATCGGTACCGTGTGCTTCAACAGCTGCGATGCTTGTGAAGGCGGCGGCGGTGGCGGAACGGATTGTGTGAGCGACACCAACAACAACGGCATTTGCGACGAAGACGATATTCCGGGCTGCACCTATCCGCTCGCCCCTAATTTCGATGCGGCTGCTACCATGGACGATGGGAGCTGCGAATGGACGGCTGAACCTGACTGCTTGGGTGACCTCAACAACGATGGGCAGGTTACCGTGACGGATTTATTGAATTTACTCGGCGTGTTTGGGTCGGGGTGCGAATAAGCACGTTCTCCGTCAACGCATTTTCGTCATTTTGGTGGTTAAATGGGCCGTTTTTATTAATTTTTGAAGGTTTTTAAGTGATTTATGGTCATTTTATTCGATTTCAGGCATTTTCCCTTTGACAGGCCGGACGATTTCGAACCCAATAAAGCGAGGAGATGCTTACCTTCCCGCTATGCGAATTATTCTCCTTCTCTCCTTTGTCATCGTCTCTGCTTGCTCTGCCTATGCGCAGAAGCTGTTTGCTGTGGATTATGCTTCTCAAGCGGACGTTCAATTGTTTGTAGTGGATTACGCTTCACAGGCAGATCTGTGCGTATTCAAGGTCGACTACGCTTCGCAAGCGAAAGGAAATGAGGGCAAATGGTTTTGGGTCGATTATGCATCTCAAGCCGATAAGAAGGTCTTCTTCGTGGACTATGCATCACAGGCCGATCTCAAGATCTTTTTTGTGGATTATGCCTCGCAGGCAGAATGGCGCAGCCAGCAGAAGAAGCATTTGATGTATTGACGAGGTAAGAAGGGTGGGCCTTGTTCTGTTCGGTTTTTATTCATTTCGGGTGATTTTATGGTGAAAAATGTCGTTTTTCACCGGTTTTCGCTCGTTTTCGCTCGTTTTCGCTCGTTTTTTGACTTGCAATGTTCTTTTTGATTTATCGGTACACAGAGGTGACTGAATGAGCGGAGATGATTCATCCACTTGAGGTATCTTGCGCGGAATTAATCAAAAAATATTGATGAAGTACTTACTTTTCTCTTTGCCTCTTTTCGTTCTCGCGGGTTGTTCCTCAAATGCAAACAACGCCGACTACAAGAAGAACTTGGCAACCGCTCAGGCTGTTTTGGCAGCGCATTCAACCGCAGATTACGATACATGGTCATCGTTGCACCATGAAGATGCCGTGATATGGGATGCCAATTACGGCAGTGCCAGCATGACCCGAGACGAGGCCGCGGTACTTTATGCTTCGCACCACGAGGCCATTGATGGAATTGACGGTTCGGACGCGGTCTGGTTACCGGGTGTCGACACCCTCACATTGGAAGCGGATGGAAGTGTGCGAGCATATATCAATTGGAAAGGCACAGCACGTGCAACTGGAGTGGCCATCGATTTGCGGGCCTACCACTATTGGAATTTCAAGGATGGAAAAGTGGTCGCTGAAGGCAACTACTATGACGCAGGAGGCCTAATTGCAGCTGCGAGTCCAAAGACCACGACGCTTTCGATCTTGCATGAAGTCGAAGACTTTGATCGCTGGGCAGCCGCTTGGGCTGAAGGAAGCGAGAACGTCAAGAACTTTGCTGAAATGGGGGTAACCGCTCGCATCTTTCAATCGACCGACCCCAAGCGTCCGCAGGATGTGAACATCCTATTTGACATCATGGACATGGAGGCTTGGAACGCTGCGCAGGGAACACCGGAGATGGTGAGCAACGCAGAAAGCCATGGCGTGATCATGAGCACGATTTCATCTTATGAAGAGCGCTGATACTTGGCTTTCCTAACGAATGCATGAAAATGAAAAAGGCCGCTCCAAGCGGCCTTTTTTGGGTCTTATGTTTCGTCTTCCCTAGCCGTTTCGGAGGTCAAGTCAGTCACAGGTGCCGCAAGAACCGAAACAAGCGGTTGCTAGGGTTGTGCTTGCTTCCACGTTAGCGAGGCGGTTGGTGTATTCTCCAGTGGTTTTGGTGCAGGGCGCTCCCGCTTCCAATGCCTCTTGCTTTCCGTTGTCTCCGTTCACCGTGAATTTGTATTCCACTTCTCCGTCCGGGACGAGTACAGTGGCGGTGTACACCCCATTGCCTTCTGCATCAGTCATGGGGTCGCACTCAGCGCACCAGTTGTTGAAGCCGCCGAAGACGTTGACAGAAGTATATTCTTCACCGTAGGCGCTCATGTCCACCGACAAGGTCAAGGATCGGGCAGCGCTGACTTCTTTGGAGTGGGTAAAGATCTTATTGTACTCCACCTTGCCGTTGTTCACGAAGACATTGGAGTGTCGATTCCACGTAGTCATGGTGTCACCCGTCAAGGACATAAGGTCATATCCGTTGACGATCCATTGTCCACCTTCGGTTGAGCCATCGGACTCCATATACTTCAGAGGCACTCCCCAATTCGGTATGAACGTGACATCTGTTCCTTCAAACCAAGCTGTCAATTTTTGCTCCAGCTCAGCTTTGCCTGAAATTTGGTTTCCGTCCCCGATTTCAATGAGAATAGAATCACTCGCGAGCGACAAGAGGCCTTCTACGTTTTCTTCACTGAGGTACTCACCCCATTTCAACCATACTTCTGTGCCGCTTTCATCGCCAGCAGAGAATGCCCCCGGGCGATTTCCCACATATCCGATTGTTTCGGGGTCAGTGTTGGTGGCTTCTGTAGACGGCGCATTTTGGCAGCCGGTTGCTAAGAACATGGAGCCGATGAGCGCGCATGTCAGGAGGGAGTAAAGATTATTTTTCATGTCGATAAGCACGCTTTTTTTAATTAGGGGTTGAGTTTTGATCGAATCGCGAAGCAACCAACTTTTTTTGACTTTTGCAAAGCTTAGAGCGGAATGATTCAATGGATGAATGTGAACCAGGTATCTGGCGCGGAGATTATTCAGCCAAAAGCGAACAAGGCAACCCATAAAGGAGAATAAAAATGTTGCATAGCAAATAGTTAGGGTTGGGAACCCAAACAAGATGTGTGCACGAAATGTTCCGTTGCAAAAAAAATTACCGAATCCGCAGGACGGAGCTATTTCCCTGGTTTCCCATGACTTGCAACATCATGACGCCCTGCAATTCACTTCGATTGATGCGCGAGCCTTTGGCTGCGTTTTCGATGCACCAAACCTTGCGGCCTTGAGCATCCCACGCGGTGACGGAGGAATTGGCGAGCAATCCGACGTGATCTCCATTCCAATAAGCCAGCACCGGCTCCGTGGCCAAAGCTTCATTCACGTTGGTGAACTC
>CAJQLF010000029.1 GCA_905479115.1 uncultured Flavobacteriales bacterium | reverse complement strand
TTGGAGCCTGTGTTTGCTCAAAATGATGTCAAGACGGTTGAGGAATTTTTGTTTGATTTACCGGATGTTCGGTTTGAATCCATTGCCCCACCCGCTCCTTTTCAAGCGGCCTGGGCTTTGCAAATACGTCAGCCGCTGGACCATGCTAATCCAGAGGCCGGAAGCTTCTGGCAACGGGTTTATGTCTCTCAATGGGATGTTACCCAACCGACTGTGCTGGTGACCGAGGGCTACAGCAGAGGGGCTAACTATGCGAGTGAGTTGGCGCGTCAAATTGGCGCCAATCAAGTGGTCGTGGAGCATCGGTTTTACGGAGAAAGCATGCCGGATTCATTGGATTACCGGTATTTGAACATTCGTCAGGCTGTGGCGGATTTGCATCGAATTCGGACGTTGTTGGGAATGTATTTTGATGCGCCTTGGGTAGCATCGGGTATCAGCAAGGGGGGACAGACAACGATTTACTACCGGTACTTTTACCCGGATGATGTCGCGGCGAGCGTGCCCTATGTTGCGCCCATTAACTTGGCGCTGGAGGACGATCGGATCTACGAGTTTTTGAATACCGCAGGCAGCAGAGCATGTCGGAAGCGCATTGAGGCGATTCAATCGAGGATTCTGACCGAATACGATGCGAGCTTATTGAGGTTGAAGTGGCACGCGAAAGGAGAGGGATTGCGGTTCGAATATTTGACGCTGGAAGAGGCTTTTGAATATGCCGTCCTTGAATACCCGTTTTCCTTTTGGCAGTGGGGTTCAGATTGCGGTGACATTCCGAATCCGAATGCTGATTTGGAAGAAGTGCTCGATCATTTTTTGACGGTGAGTGGATTGGGATTTTTCTCAGATGATGGTATGGAGAGCTATGCGTCTCATTACTATCAGTGCGCTGCTGAATTTGGTTACTATGGATACGAAACAGAAGCGTTTGCGGGATTGCTTCGCGCTTTGCCCATTACCCCGAATCCTTCCGCGATTTTTACACCTAACCAAATGGAAGTCGAATACGATGGGGGAGCATTGGCAGATTCGGTATACCATTGGGTCGAGGCGGAAGGGGATGAGTTCATCCACATCAATGGAGCACTCGATACCTGGAGTGCGACGGCCATGCCTGAAAACCAAGACCGAGATGCATTGTATTTCTTCCTGCAAGATCAAAGCCATGGTACCGCGCGAATTCGGAACATGTCCGAGGGACAAAGGGAGGCTGTCCGGGAATCTTTGGAACGCTGGCTGGGTGTGCCGATTCAGGGCTTGCTAGCCGACTGAATTGACTTGAGGCAGGCCCATCTTGCGCGCCGCCTCCCATAAGACCATTCCTCCGCAGACACTGACGTTGAGGCTCTGTTTGACGCCAAACTGAGGAATTTCGATGCTTATGTCCGCCGCTTCAGTGGTATTCAGTTCAACTCCTCGGACTTCATTTCCAAAAACCAAGGCCCATTTTTCGCCAGCCTTGGGGGACCAATCTTGCAGCATGATGCTTGAATCGGTTTGTTCGATTACCGCGATATGGAACCCCTCGGAGCGGAGCACAGCAATGGCTTCTGCGGCGGATTCGTGGCCCCTCCATGCGACATGCTCAGAGGCGCCAAGGGCACTTTTCAGGATGTCTCGATGTGGGGGGTGAGCGGTGTATCCGCAGAGGTCGATCCCCTCAATTCGAAAAGCGTCGCCTGTTCGAAAGAAGGCGCCTACATTTTGCCCCGAGCGTATGTTTTCAAGGACAAACCGAACCCCCAACTTGGGTGCATCGGCATAGGCTTCCGAACTCAGTCGATTGCGTTCTGTGCTCATTTGCTGGATTTGCGTAGGTCCATGATCTCCTTCAAGGCAAAATACTCATCTCGCAGCCGAGCGGCTTCCATGAAGTCCAACTCTTTGGCCGCTATTTCCATCCTTTGTTTGGTGTGTTCCGTTGATTTTTCCAGCGCTGCATCAGACATGGTTTGCCAGACGGGATCCGCAGCTACCGGTGCAGGCTCAGCGACCATGTGGCGAGGTCGATCGTCGATTTGACGACTTTGTTCAAAGATGGTTTTTTTCTGCTTCTTAATTTGTTGCGGAGTGATTCCATGCTCCGAATTGTACTCCTCTTGCTTTTCCCTTCTTCGCTTTGTTTCGTCCATGGTTCGTGCCATCGAATCGGTAATCTTATCGGCATACATGATGACCCGCCCGTTCACATTTCGAGCAGCGCGTCCAGCGGTTTGGGTGAGCGAACGATCCGATCTTAAAAACCCTTCTTTATCGGCATCCATGATCGCTACCAAGGAAACTTCAGGAATGTCCAATCCCTCTCGGAGCAAGTTGACGCCGACAAGAACGTCGAATACTCCGTCTCGAAGTTCCCGAATGATCTCAACGCGATCGAGTGTTTTAACATCCGAATGGATGTACCGCGCTGGAATGCTCAAGCGGTCGAGGTATTTCGTTAGTTCTTCTGCCATGCGTTTGGTCAGCGTTGTGACGAGAATGCGTTCTCCCTTTTCAATGGTAATCCGGATTTCACCAATGAGGTCATCCACTTGATGCGTGCATGGTCGCACATCGATGGGGGGGTCAAGTAAACCGGTCGGACGAATGACTTGCTCCACAATGACGCCCTCCGATTGCTCTAATTCATAATCCGCTGGGGTAGCTGACACATACACTATCTGATGGGTAATGGTGTTGAATTCATCCGCCTTCAATGGACGGTTGTCCATCGCTGAAGGAAGCCGAAATCCGTACTCTACGAGTGCCATTTTGCGCGAGCGATCTCCCCCAAACATCGCGCCGATTTGAGGCACGGTTACATGGCTCTCATCTACCATTAATAAGAAATCATCCGCGAAATAATCGAGGAGGCAAAATGGCCTTTCACCCGGCTTGCGTCGATCAAAGTATCGGCTGTAATTCTCAATTCCATTGCAGAATCCAATTTCCTTGATCATTTCTAAATCATACAGCGTCCGCTCCTCGAGCCGCTTTGCTTCGAGATATTTGGCTTGTTCAGTAAAAAATACCTTCTGTTTTTCCAGATCCTGTTGAATTTCCCAAACGGCTTGATCTGTTGTTGATTTGCTGGCAACGAATAAGTTGGCCGGATAAATGATGAGTTCATCGAACGCATGAATACGTGCTCCAGTCTCGGGGTCAATGGTTTCCAACTGCTCGATTTCATCGCCCCAAAAGTGCACGCGGAGCGCATGGTCGGCGTAAGCCAAAAAAACATCCACCGTATCCCCTTGGACCCGGAATGTCCCTCGTTTAAACTCAGCGCGTGTTCTGCTGTATAAAGAGCTAACCAGGGTATGCAAGAAGGCATTGCGCCCCCATTTTTGACCAACCTTCAGTGGAATAACACTTTTGTGAAATTCTACCGGATTGCCAATACCGTAAATGCAACTAATGGATGCAATGACGATGACGTCGCGGCGGCCACTGAGCAAGGAGGATGTCGTGCTGAGCCTCAGTTTTTCAATCTCCTCATTAATAGCCAAATCCTTTTCGATGTAGGTATTTGTTGTGGCGATGTAAGCCTCGGGTTGGTAATAGTCATAGTAACTGACGAAGTACTCAACGAGGTTGTTAGGGAAGAATTCCTTGAATTCACTGTAAAGTTGTGCTGCGAGCGTTTTGTTGTGACTCAAGACGAGCGTCGGGCGCTGCGTCTGAGCGATGACGTTCGCCATCGTGAACGTCTTTCCGGACCCTGTGACACCCAATAGCGTTTGATGTTGGGTGCCATTTTGAATCCCCTCAACCAATTGTTTGATGGCCTCAGGTTGGTCACCGGCAGGCTGATATTCGCTCTGGAGTTCAAACTTCATGGTGCTACAAAGGTATGGCGGCTGTGAAGGGTGTTGAAAGTTAGCAGCAACAAAAAAGCCAGGCTCGCAAGCCTGGCTTTTTTCTATCACACGGAAGTCGCTTTAATCGGCGACAACCTCGAATTTCACCGTTGCGGTAACTTCTTTGTGCAGTTTGATCGTGGCTTCGTAAGAACCCAACTCCTTGATAATGTCTTCTGAGATATGGATGTTCTTTCGATCTACAGTTTGACCAGCAGCTTGGATAGCATCCGCAATCTGTATTGAATTTACGGAGCCAAAGATTTTTCCGCTTTCGCCCGCTTTCGCACCAATCTTGATGGAGAGACCTTCCAATTTCGCAGCGATTTTAGTCGCTTCCTCCATGGCTTTTGCCGCTTTGTGCGATTGTTGCTTGATGACTTCAGCAACTACTTTTTTCGCCGAAGGTGTAGCAGCAACTGCCATACCCTGAGGAATCAGGAAGTTCCGAGCAAACCCGCTTTTCACCGTCACGATGTCGTGCTGGCTTCCGAGTCGATCAACGTCTTTTTTGAGAATGATTTCCATGATCGTCGGTTTTAACGGAGGTTATCCGCCACGTATGGCATCAATGCCAAGTGACGTGCTTTTTTAATAGCCTGTGAGACTTTGCGCTGGTACTTCAATGAAGTTCCGGTAAGTCTACGTGGCAAAATTTTGCCTTGTTCGTTGCACAACATCAAAAGGAAACTTGCGTCCTTGTAGTCGATGTACTTGATGCCCTTCTTCTTGAAGCGACAGTACTTCTCCTTTTGCGTGTCAATGCTAATCGGATTCAGATAGCGTACGTTCTTGTCAGCCATGATTGTGTCGTTTTAGGAATTAAGCCTCTTCGGTTGTTTCTGGAGCGGCCACGGGGGCGTCCTTTGATTTGTTCCTGCGCGATTCAGCGTAGGTAACGTGGTGCTTTTCCATCCGGGTGGATAGGAAGCGAATGATGCGCTCATCCCGACGGAATTCAGTTTCGAAGGGCAGAATCACGGGAGCATCGGCTTCGAATTCCAAAAGCTGGTAGAAACCAGTTGATTTCTTTTGGATTGGATAAGCCAACTTCCGCAATCCCCAGGATTCCTCATGCACGATAGTTGCCTTGTGCTCTTTGAGGAATGCCTTGTACTTCTCTACTGTTTCCGCCACCTGATCAACAGATAGCACGGGAGTCATAATGAAAACAGTTTCGTAACGGTTCATGTAGAACGGGGTTTGTTTAATGGGGGGCAAAAGTACGGAGGTCAAAGCTAAAAAACAAGCGTTATTTGGTGGGTAACCTGTTCATAAAGCGGTTTGGGGTTGCATTTGAATCGGTGCGATATTCGCAGAACCAATGAAGACGCCCTCACAGCCCACTTATACCGTCTCTGCGCGAAAGTACAGACCCCAGCATTGGGATGCTGTGGTAGGACAGGATGGGATTACGCGCACGCTGAAGCAAGCGATTCAACAAGATCAGGTGGCACAAGCGTATTTGTTCTGCGGACCGCGTGGAGTTGGCAAGACGACTTCGGCGCGGATCTTTGCCCGTGCAATCAACGGTTTTGAGGCAAGTGAAACGGAAGATTATGCCTTTAATGTATTCGAATTAGACGCCGCATCGAACAACAAAGTAGAGGACATTCGATCCATTGTTGAACAGGTGAGAATCCCACCTCAGCAGGGTAAATACAAGGTTTACGTCATCGATGAGGTCCACATGCTCTCGCAGGCGGCCTTCAATGCCTTCCTGAAGACGTTAGAAGAGCCTCCGCCACACGCCGTTTTTATTCTGGCGACAACGGAGAAGCACAAGATTCTACCGACCATCCTATCACGGTGTCAAATTTTTGATTTCCACAGGATTACCGTCCCAGATATGGTGGAGCATCTCAAGGGCATCTGCGGGAAGGAGGGCATTGAAGCGGAGGAGGCAGCATTGCATGTAGTGGCCGTCAAAGCGGATGGTGCTTTGCGGGATGCACTGAGTATTTTTGATCAGTTAGTGGCTTTTGCGGGAACGAATCTGACCTATGAGACGGTAGCTGAGCACCTTCATGTTCTTGACCAGCAGACGTATTTTGATGTACTCGATGCCGTCCAAAAGGGTGACATCGCAAAATCGTTGATCGTACTGGACGGGATTGTCTCTCGCGGGTTTGATCCCCATCATTTCATCGCAGGACTTGGCACGCACGTGCGCAATTTGCTGGTGAGCAAGGACGAGAGCACCATTCAACTTATGGAGGTGACGGAAGACGTTAAAGCTCAATTCCGATCTCAGTCGGCATCCGTTGATTTGAAATTTCTGGTGCGGGCGTTGGATTTGATTAACCAAGCAGATGTGCAATACAAAGGCAGTAATCATCAGCGCTTGCTGGTTGAATTGACCCTCATGCAAATGGCTTCACTGAGTGAGGTTCAAAAAAAAAAGCCTAGTCTGAATCCCATTGCTCAAGATGCCTGGTCTTCCAATGTGCTGGATCGTGCACTGAAGTCCGATGCAGATTCGGAGAGGGAAGAAACGACGACAAGCGACTTGGTCGAATCCGTTCCATCACCCGAAGTAGATCCTCCCAAACCTATAGCGGTCGCGTCAGCTCCAGCTGTCCCTCTCTCAACTCCTGTAAATCCTCCCGCCTCATCCTCTTCTCCTCGTCGCACTGCGAGAACGAAGATTTTGGCGCCGACGACCTTGTTGGATGAAGTCAAAGCGCCCGCCCAAGAACTGAACAAGGTGGAGCGTACAGAAGCGTTTTCAGGTGAGGATGTTCAGAAGGTCTGGACTGAATTTGTTTCCCAGACAGAGGAGGAAGGGCAGTTCAACTTTCACACAACGCTGAAGGCGACCACCTTGGCTTCAGAGGGCAATGTCCTGAAGTTTCAAGTGTTGAATAAGCTTCAAGTTGAGCAAATAAGGAGCTCGCAATTGGATATGATGCAGTTTTTTTCCAATGCGTTGAAGAATGATCAGCTCCAATTCGAGGTGGTCGTTAAAGAAGTTGAAAAGGGCGATGTTAGCCAAGAGTTCATGAACGATCGGGAGCGCTACGATGCCATGGTGATGAAAAATCCTGCCCTTGACACGTTGCGGAAACGCCTGGATTTGGATCTAATCGGTTAAGTTATTGAAGCTGTTGCTTTCTCTTTTCCATCAGAAAATCTCGGTGTTTGGTCCTTTTCTTGTCTTTGACATTGAACGGAAGCTGCACGAATCTGTTAGGATTAAATGAAATCGACTAAGCTTCTTCTTTTTGCTGCCTGTTTCATGTGTTTTTTGAATGATGTCGCGGCTCAATCAGAGGGCATCATTCGCGGGCGCATCAATGATCAACAGACCAATGAGCCTATACCCTTTGCCAACGTGGTATTACAAGGGTCCGCTGTTGGGACAACGACAGATTTTGACGGCAATTTTGAACTGACAAATGTGCCGCCAGGGCTCAGGAACATTCAAGTCAGCTTTGTTGGTTACGAGCCCAAAACTGTTTTTGAAATTGAAGTCACCCCTGCACGTCCAGCCGTGGTGAATGTCGTGATGAAGCCTTCTGCGGTTGAGATTGAGGAAGCGGAAGTGGTCGGCTCACGGAGACCGAACGTCGCGGAAGCTCCGCTCAGCGTGCGCAGCTTGGGAACCAACGAAATCAAACGCAACCCAGGCGGAGGGCGGGACATCAGTCGGGCGTTGCGAACCCTTCCAGGAGTGGCAGCAATCCCCAGTTTCCGCAATGACATCGTCGTCCGTGGAGGTGCGCCAAACGAAAACCGATTTTACATTGACGGCATCGAAATTCCCAACATCAATCACTTTGCCACCCAAGGAGCCAGCGGCGGTCCTGTCGGGATGATCAATGTCGACTTGGTGGAAAATATTGATTTTTATGCAGGCGCTTTTCCCGCTGCACGGGGCAATGCCCTCAGCTCAGTGATGGAGTTCAGTTTCAAGGAGGCGAGGACCGACGAATGGACGGCAAACATGGTCGTGGGCACGAGTGACCTCGGTCTCACCTTGGAAGGGCCAACGGGCGAAAATTCATCCTTGATTTTCAGCATGCGCCGGAGTTACTTGCAGTTCGTGTTCAAGGCGCTGGGACTGCCTTTTTTACCTATCTACAATGACTATCAATTCAAATGGACGGCGCGGCCAGATGATAAGAACGCGATTACAGTCATCGGGCTTGGGGCGTTGGATGATTTTGAATTGAACTTAGCGATCGCGGATGATACCTCCGCCACGAACTATTTAGACCAGGTCGCAATTTTAGGCTTCTTGGATGTCCAAAAGCAATGGAACTACAGCCAGGGTGTCAAATGGGATCGCTACATGGACAATGGCAAGTGGACGATGGTAGCCAGCCGTAACATGCTCAATAACCGGGCATTTAAGCACCTCGACAACGACGATTCGGCTCCTCTCATTCGGGATTACCTCTCTCAGGAAATCGAGAATAAATTCCGAGTGGAGCGAAAAGTATTTGCCGATTCTGGATGGGAGGGCATGTTCGGAGGTGGCTACGAATATGTCAAGTACAATAACTCAACGGCAGAACAACGGTTCAACCCTTCGGAAGGTGTGCTCGAACCCGTTGAGTTTCAGACCGATCTCAAGGCCCATAAATATGCAGCCTTTGCAACGGCCAACAAGCGGTTCATGGACGAGCGGTTGACATTGTCCACTGGATTTCGCTTGGATGGTTCTTCCCTAGCGACAGGGCTGCAAAATCCATTGGAACAATTCTCTCCCCGATTTTCCTTGTCTTATGCGTTTGCACCCGGTTGGACGCTGAATGCGAACACGGGTCGATACTTTCAGCTTCCAGCCTACACCATCTTGGGATTTGAGGAGGGCGGAATGCGTGTCAATGCCGGAGAAAGCGCACGGTATTTGGCGAATACGCAGGCTGTGGCAGGTGTTCGATGGGAGGGAGGAAAGCGAAACATAGTGGCATCCATAGAGGGCTTTTGGAAGGATTACGATGGAGCGCCTGTAAGTCAGTTGCAAGGCGTACCCTTGGCGAACCTCGGAGCTGATTTTGGCGTCGTCGGAAATGAAGCGGTGACGTTTGATGGGCAAGGCCGTTCGTATGGAGCTGAAGTACTGTTGCAGCAGCGATTGTACAATGGATTATATGGCTTGCTGGCCTACACGTATGTTCGAAGCGAATACGCGACTCCGTCGGGGGATTTCACGCCTTCGAGCTGGGACAACCGCCACATATTGAGTGTGACTGGAGGCAAGAAGTTTGAAGGAGGCTGGGAAGTGGGGTCCAGACTGCTCTTCAGCGGTGGTTTGCCTTTCACGCCTGTCGACTTGGAGTCTTTAAGCACGGAATCTTGGGATTTTTATGGGCGTCCACTGCTGGATTACAGTTTACTTAATACAGAGCGGAATAAGTCGTTTCATCAGCTCGATATTCGGATTGATAAAAAGTGGTTCTTTAAAAAGTGGTCATTGGATGTCTTTTTGGAGGTGCAAAATGCGACTGGAGCAGCTGTTCCTCAGCCGGCATTTCTCGATGTCGTTCGCAACCCACTGACCGGTCAACCGATACCTTCTTTGGATCAACCAGGCTATTACGATGCGCGTGAATTGGATCCGAGTTCGGGTGCGGTCTTACCCGCATTGGGCATGATCATCGAACTTTAAAAATCTGCGGTACCTTCGAGTTTATGCGCATAGATAAATTCCTTTGGTGCATCCGTGCGTTCAAAACCCGTTCTCAGTCATCGGCTCATTGCCGGGAAGGGAAGGTTTTTATTGGGGAAAAAGCAGTCAAGCCGTCTCAAGAACTCAAAGGGCACGAGCGCATCAAGGTTCGAAAGGGGGCGGTGTATTTCGAGTGGGAGATCATTGAATTCCCTCGCAGCCGAATGGCCGGTGCCAAGGTGCCAGAATTTGCACGAGACGTTACGCCGGAATCAGAGCGGCAAAAGTTGCTGGACATTCAAGCGGCCCAGCGAGATTTAATTCGTCCTGTAGGACGCCCCACGAAGCGCGACAGAAGGGACTGGGAAAAGCACTTTAAATAAAACGATGAACGAGGAATCTGTTTTCCACGTTCGAGCAATCGAACACCACGAAACTCAGGTGCTGCGTCACCGAATCTTGTGGCCGCACAAGGCCGCTTCCCATGAATGCACCATTGACATTGATCAGGCGGCCCACGCGCACCATGTTGGCGCGTTCAACCCGCAAGGGCACCATGTAGGTGTGTGTTCCCTGTTCGCCCAACGTTCAGAACGGTATCCTTCCGTGTTGCCGCTGGGTGAAAGCGTTTATCGCCTGCGCGTCATGGGAACCTTGCCGGAGGTGAGAGGCCAGGGAGCGGGAGCCGCCATCATTGAGTATGCCTGTGATTGGTGCCGGAAAGAGGGCGCGTCATGGTTGTGGTGCGATGCCCGTGAAGTGGCCTTTGACTTCTATGAAAAGGTTGGCTTTTCGTTTGTCTCCGAGCCATACGAAGTGGCCCAAATTGGCCCTCATCGAATGATGGCGCGGAAGCTCTAAATTTGCCGTTGATTTTTGACACATGCCAACTATTTCACATAAGGGACAGCGCATGCCAGACAGCCCCATTCGCAAACTCACACCGTTTGCCAATGCAGCGAAGTCGCGCGGAACCCATGTCATTCACTTAAACATAGGACAACCCGACATTGCGACCCCAGCGGCTGCGATGCAAGCCGTGCGTGACATGGATCGAACGGTATTGGAATACAGTCCAAGTGAAGGGTTCGCTTCATACAGGGAAGGGTTGGCCCGGTATTACCAAGCGGTTGGTGTGCCGGTCACAGCGACGGAGATTTTGGTCACAACCGGTGGGTCGGAAGCGTTGGTCTTTGCCTTCATGACCTGTTTAAACCCGGGGGATGAGGTGATTATTCCGGAGCCTTTTTATGCCAATTACAATGGTTTTGCAGAATTAGCAGGAGTGAAAGTGGTGCCGGTCACCGCGCACATTGAAGATGGTTTTGCCCTTCCGCCGATGGCGGAATTCGAGGCTGCCATCTCCGACCGAACCAAGGGGATTTTGATTTGCAATCCGGGCAATCCTACGGGAACTAAATACGCCGAGTCATCCCTGTCGGATTTGGCATCACTTGTCCAGCAACATGATTTGTTTTTATTCTCAGATGAGGTCTACCGGGAGTTCACGTACGACGGATCCATCGCTAAAAGTATCCTGGGCATCGCGGGATTAGAGGAGCATGCAATTGTGGTAGACAGCGTATCCAAGCGCTACAGCATGTGTGGAGCTCGAATCGGTGCGCTTGTGACCAAAAATAAGAAGGTGCATCGTGCGGCCATGAAATTTGCCATGGCTCGATTAAGTCCTCCGACGATGGCGCAAATTGCTGCTGAAGCCGCTTTGGATACACCAGATGCATATTTCGAGGATGTGCGGAAAGAGTACAAGGCTAGGCGGGATGCTTTGGTGAGTGGTTTAAACGCGATTGAAGGTGTGCATTGCCCGACACCCGGCGGTGCGTTTTACGCGGTAGCTCAATTGCCCATCGACGATGCGGATCGGTTTTGTCAGTGGATTTTGGAGTCCTTTGAATGGGAAGGGTGCACGGTGATGATGGCGCCCAATACAGGATTCTATGCGACCTCAGGCTTGGGCAAGCGCGAAGTGCGAATGGCCTATGTTTTGGACGTGGAAGAAATCAACAGGGCCGTTGCATGTGTTCAAGCTGCTTTAGCGGCATATCCCGACAGAACGTAAGGAGGGGTATTTAGATGGCTTAAGCTGCGGCCACTGCCAACCAATTTGTAACTTTCCAACTCATTAATCCCCCATTTCAACATGGTTCGATTTGCTTTTGCTCTGGTTGCTACTTTCGTTTTGACTTGCATTGTGCAGACAGAAATGCACGCGCAAGGAGCAGATACCACCTGGGTTCAATCTTTTACATGGGAGGAACAAAACAACCCGCAGACGGCCTACGACAGCCCTGGTCGCCGATGGTTTGACTTCCCATCAAGTGACAACGACAGCACCTACCAGAAGGTGTTAATGTACTACACGCTTAAATGCTTTGAGGATGGCACGGCAGGAGGGTTGGGATATGCCTGCGGGGAGTGGGACTATCTCACGTACACTTACTTATTTGACCACACTGGATTGTTGGACAGCAATTTATTGACGCATCCGCATTGGCTAATCGATGACGCAAATTTTCTCGAAGACACCTTGGTGATGAATCCAACTTCCTTGCCTGTGGATACGGTGCGTTGGAACTATCCTTCATTCACACTGGACAATGCCATGCCATTGCTGGTTGCCGAAGCCACCGATACCTTGCCCAGTGCAGAACTTCATTGGTTGGGAGAGAATGGAGCGCAGCGTGGTCGGATGCAATGGCTGTGGAGTGCGGATGAGCTGCAAGCCATGGGCTGGGCAGGTGCGGAGGTTTCCGGGTTGAATTGGCCGGAATTAGCAGGTTTGAGCGCTTCTCGCGACGCGGTACAATGGGCGTTTCATTGGACCGAGGTTGATACGCTCAATGCATTTTTGGAAGGCATTCCTGCTGCGGTATGCCATGTCTCTGACGACGCGATTCCGGGTCAGTTTGTCCTGAACGAACCGCTCGCTTGGGATGGCACGAGTCATTTGGTGGTTGAGGCGCGGTTCGAGTTGGATGGAGCGGGTGATTGGTCTGCTTTGCTTCCTGTGGAGCAGGCCCCTCAAAAAACATGGCAGGCGGGAACAGCAGGTGAATTTGTTCGTTTTGATGGCAACGATCGCATGGAAGTCGCTGCGGAGTGGCTTGATTCCATTCAGGATGCAGTGACAGTGGAGTTTTGGCAGCGCGGCACAGCTGAATTTCAGCCGGAAAACAACAGCATCTGTGAAGGTGTAAATGCCAGCAACCAGCGGGAGATCAACATCCATTTGCCCTGGTCCAACAGCCGGGTGTACTGGGATGCTGGATTCGATGGAGGGTACGACCGCATTGATCAAGCGGCTAGTGCTGACCAGTTTGAGGGCAAATGGAATCACTGGGCGTTTACGAAGGATGCCTCTGCAGGTATCATGTCTATATACTTGAATGGATCGTTGTGGCACAGCGGCGTGGATAAAGACAATGCTTTCGGTGAGATGGTTCGATTTCACATTGGTTGCAACGGCAATGGTGGAAATGATTATCGCGGAGATGTAGATGAATTTCGGATGTGGTCGACGGCTTTGTCGCCTGAAACGATTGGAGAACACTTCAATGAACCGGTCACCGCTGAGCATCCCAGCTTCGCTGAGCTCATGGTCGATCTTTCCATGGACTACAACGAGGCTATTGGCGCCATTGGTGATGCGATGGGGGTTTATTCGCACGGGAATGCGGGAGCCTATCAACACACAGCTGCGACAGCGTTTTGGCAGCCAGGCGAAATGCCAGGTGATTCACGCCCGGTCTTCAGTTGGTTGACAGGTTCGGCTGGTGCAGCTGTTGATGTGGTGGTGGATCATACAGCCCCTATTCCTGCTTTGAGTGTGGTGGAATGGGCGGTAGCAGGAAATGGAGTAGAATGGGAATCGCTGTCGTACGGATGGCCTGCAGAAACGATGAGGGAGACCCGGACTTCTGGAGGTGAAATTTTGGCCACATACCCCATTTCCGGCGAATCTCAAGTGTTTTCGAACGATACCCTATCGTATTTCTCGCCGGCATTTGAAGTTGTGGACCGCTATGAATTGGCGCGTTACATTACACCCTACGGAATTGGCTTGACCCTGGGAGATGACGGCTGGACATGGATTTTTGATGTGTCAGATTATGCCCATCTTTTGCGCGATAGTGTTGAGCTCCAAGCGGGAAACTGGCAAGAGCTCTTGGACATGCGGTTTGCTTTTATTGAAGGCACACCTCCTCGAGATGTGAAGCGGATGGATGCATTTTGGAAGGGCCAGTATAGCTTGGCTAATTTCGACGGGAATGTTACCGACCATGTATTTACGCCCGAAGAGGGAGAAGAAATGTTTCGCCTCAAAACACGGGCTAGTGGACATGGATTCGGGTCCGGAAACAATTGCGGCGAATTCTGTTTCAATACCCATTCGGTCAAAGTCAACGGTGAAACACAGTGGAGTTGGGAAATCATGCGGGAATGTGCAGACAATGCCTTGTACCCTCAAGGAGGAACCTGGATCTACGACCGCGCGGGTTGGTGTCCCGGTGCGGTGGTGGATACCAAGGACTTTGAATTGACTCCATGGGTCGAAGGCCAGGAGTCCTTTGCGGTTGATTATGACATCACCTATGATCCCGATGGTAATTATCGGTTTGAAGGACAGGTGGTCGCCTACGGTTCGCCCAACATGAGTTACGATGTCGAGGTGTCTCAAATCTTGGCCCCTTCTGCCGACAAATTGGAGTCGCGCTGGAATCCGATCTGCGAATCCCCGAAAGTGCGAATCCGAAACAACGGTTCAGAAACCTTGACCAACTGCTTGTTCACGTACAGTGTAACGGGAGGCTCTGAGGCAACCTATGAGTGGTCAGGAGAATTGGCGTTCCTCGAATCGGAAGAGGTCGATTTACCTTACCAGGATGCGGCGCTTTGGGAGGGAGATGATGAAGAGTGGGTGACGTTTTCGGTCACGGTAAATCAGCCCAATGGCATGGTGGACGAAGAGCCGAGCAACAACGCATCGTCCTCTCGCTTCCATCGCGTGCCAACGTGGTCCTATCCTGATTTGGACGACAACCGGCTGATTGTGTGGACTAAAACGAATTCAGCTCCATGGGAGACGTCGGTTGAATTGTTGGACGGCGATGGGAATGTGGTGTGGGAGCGAGGATATTCCGGAGCGAATTTGACGTTCCGCGATACGCTGTCTTTGAATCAGGGCTGCTACCGATTCACAATCAATGATGTGGGAGACGATGGTCAGGGATTTTGGGCCAATTCGGACGGGAGTGGCTACACGCGCTTGAAAAAAGTCGCAGGTGGAAATTTCATCAATTTTGAACCAGATTTTGGCAAGTTCATTTCCCAAGCATTTTTCTTCCAGACCAACTTGGTGTCAGTGGAAGAGGAGCTGCCTGCGGTGGAGCAGGCATTTTCGGTTTTTCCGAATCCTTCCAATGGGGAGTTTCAAGTCAAGCTCACCGGCTTCGCGGCAGGAAGTCGCTTAGATTGGACGTGCTATGACGCGATGGGGAGGGAAGTGAAGACCGGACAATGGACGGCTCCAAACCAAGGATTGATCACGTGGGACCTTCAAGGGTTGCGCCCGGGGGCGTACGCTGTCTTGGCGATTGGTGAATTCGGTCAAAAGCTATCGAAGTGGGTTCAGATTCAGTAAATCCCTGAGTTTACCCCCAAAATTATAGGGGGTCTGTTGGTAATTTTTAATTTTTTGCTTGATTGTACTCTTAAAATTGGGGGGTACATTTGCGAATCCTTAAAAAAACCAGCTACATGAGCATTTCACGAAAGCAAGCTTTGCAAGATGTTTTGGAGAGAACTCCGCGCATTGTCGAGCGTCCGGACAATAAGATTTCCAACTACTACGGGGAGAACGTGTTCAACTTGAGCAGGATGCGTGAGTACTTAACGGACGAAGCATGCGATGGCATCGTCGACGCCATGGAAAATCACACGTCCATCAGCCGAGCGATTGCAGACCAGGTAGCCTCGGCGATGAAGGAATGGGCGATTTCTCGCGGTGCGACACACTATACCCACTGGTTTCAGCCGTTGACTGGAGCGACAGCCGAAAAGCACGACAGTTTTATCACACCGGTAGCCAATGGTCAGGTGATTGAGAAGTTTGACGGTTCCCTGCTCGTTCAGCAAGAGCCCGACGCGAGCTCGTTCCCAAATGGAGGCATTCGCAACACGTTTGAGGCGAGAGGCTACACGCTTTGGGACCCGACCTCTCCGGCATTTGTTTGGGGAGAAACCTTGTGCATTCCGACGATATTTATTAGTTACACAGGTTTCGCATTGGACAACAAAACGCCTCTTCTCAAGGCGCTTGCACGGGTCGACGATGCCGCCACATCGGTATGCCAATATTTCGATAAGAACGTTACCAAGGTGGTGGCAACGTTGGGATGGGAACAAGAGTATTTCCTTGTGGACAAGGCGCTTCATGCGGCTCGTCCTGATTTACAAATGACAGGTCGCGCCATTTTTGGGGCGACCCCTGCAAAGGGACAGCAGCTAGATGACCACTACTTTGGAAGCATCCCTGCACGAGCAACTGCATTTATGAAAGAGTTCGAGCTTGAATGCCACAAGCTGGGCATCCCTGTTACGACCCGTCACAACGAAGTCGCGCCGAACCAGTTTGAGTGCGCTCCGGTATTTGAGGAAGCAAATCTGGCCAATGACCACAACTTGATGTTGATGGAGGTTCTCGAGCAAGTCGCACGCAAACACAACTTCAGGGTGTTGCTGCATGAGAAGCCCTATCCTGGACTCAACGGCTCGGGTAAGCACAACAACTGGTCACTCGGAACCAACACCGGGGTGAATCTTTTGAAGCCGGGCAACAACCCCAAAACGAACTTGCGGTTCCTGACCTTTTTTGTGAAC
This sequence comes from uncultured Flavobacteriales bacterium, assembly GCA_905479115.1. Classification (GTDB taxonomy): domain Bacteria; phylum Bacteroidota; class Bacteroidia; order Flavobacteriales_D; family Sanyastnellaceae; genus UA16. Next base: position 23,738 of record CAJQLF010000029.1, on the reverse strand, counting down.
ACCCTCGCTGCCTTGGAAAAGCATGCTGATATTGTTCGAGCTTGCATCGCGTCAGTTGGGAACGACCACCGCTTGGGGGCCAATGAGGCGCCCCCTGCGATCATCAGTGCTTTCATTGGTTCGCAATTGTCGGAGTTGCTCGACGCGCTGGAAAAGAGCATCAAAGCGGGCAAGTTGACACCGGAAGACAAGACCGCATTGAAGCTGGAAATTGGCAGAATCCCTGAGGTTTTGCTGGATAATACCGATCGAAATCGAACTTCACCGTTTGCCTTTACGGGCAATAAATTTGAGCTAAGGGCAGTGGGCAGTACGGCCAACTGCGCGGTGCCCATGACCGTATTGAATACGATTGTGGCTGAGCAACTGACTGATTTTAAAGTGGCCGTCGACGCTCGCATAGAAAGCGGCGATAAGAAAGACGATGCGATTCTCAAGGAATTGCAAAAGCTTATTTCTCAAAGCAAAGCCATTCGATTTGAAGGCAATGGTTATTCGGATGAATGGGTGAAAGAGGCGAAAAAGCGCGGCTTATCCAATTTGAAGAATACGCCAGAGGCACTCGAAGTGTTCAACCGAAAAGAGGTAGTGGAGTTGTTTGAAGCTCAGGGAGTCTTGCGAAAAGAGGAGGTCGCAGCCCGCGTCGAGGTGGAGCTTGAGAATTACATCTTGAAGCGCCAAATTGAATGCCGTGTCTTAATGAATATGAGCCGCAACATGATTTTGCCTGCAGCGGTTCGGTTCCAAAGTGGGCTGCTGGCCAATGTGAGTCAGCTCAATGATGTGCTTGGGAAAGATGCCGGTAAATACTCCGAGGCACAAGTGGAGTTGATCAAAAAAGCGGGACAGCTTATTCAAGATTTGCACGGTGCTTGCGACCAGTTAGAGTCCTTGCACGATGAGGCGGAATCTGGCAAGACACAGATGGTGAACGCACGTATGTTTGCCGAGAAGGTGGTGCCCAGTATGGAGCATTTAGCAGGTGTGTGCGGAGCATTGGAGATGCTCGTTGACGATGCGGATTGGCCTCTTCCAAAATTCTCGGAATTGCTTTTCACGCGATAAGCGCGAACCAATAAAAGATAAAAATAAAAATGGCCGGGGATCTCTCGGTCATTTTTTCGTTTGACCTTTTGTCTTGGAGGTTGCTTCTGATTGACGTCTTTGCCTTACATTCGGGAATTGATTTTTAAGCGTTACGAAATGCACAACTACCTGCAAGCTTGTTGGACACGGACCGCACTGGTCGGTTTATTCATAATCTTCATGACGGGATTCATATCCGCGCAAGGCGATTTATCTGCCGAAGCTGATATAGCCTACGCCCGTGGAGCCTATAGCACCTCTCTTCAAGAGTACATTAAGGTCTATGCCAAGGTCAAGGATATCGATGAAAAGGGCCGCATCGCCTTCATGGCGGGGGAGAGTTTTTTGAAATTGATGGAACCTCAAGGAGCGGAGGAATGGTACGAGAAGGCTATTGGACTTCGGTTTGGTTCTGAAAATCCTGAGGTTTACTTGCATTATGGGCAAGCCATGAGCATGCAACAGGAGTTCGACGAGGCCATCGAATGGTACATCGCCTATAAAGAAAATGGAGGTGACCCCTCGCTCGCTGATGCCTTGATTGCCCAAGCGGATGAAGACGCCTTGGAGCTAATGGAGCCGTCTAGTCGATACATTGTGGACAACCTGCTTCGTTTGAACTCTTCGAGTTTCGATTATGGGGTGGGTTTCGCTTCGAAAAAATCAGATGAAATCGTTTTTTCTTCGTCGCGAGAATCTGCAACAGGCTCAGGGGAGGACCCCATTACAGGAGAGCGCTACATGGACTTGTTTTCTGCTGCGCAGGACAAGAAGGGGAATTGGAGCACGCCTGAGCCGTTGAACTCTACGATCAACACGGATTACAATGAAGGGACCGTGACATTTGATAAGAAATACCGACAGCTTTACTTCACGCGTTGCGTTTCAGATGAGGATAACTCCTATGCATGTGATATCTATCGTTCGAGTTTGATGGGAAATAAATACGGTCCATCTGAGGTCGTTGAGCTGATCAATCGCGATGAGAATGACAGTTCGCAGGTGGGTCATCCCTGTTTTACCGTCGACAACAGCTACCTGATGTTTGTTTCGGACATGCCTGGTGGATTTGGTGGAAAAGACCTGTGGTATGTTGCATATGACGACAAGGAGGACACCTTCGGTGAGCCAGTCAACATGGGCCCCAATGTCAATTCAGCAGGCGACGAAATGTTCCCTGCCATGCGGTATGATGGAGCTTTGTATTATTCATCCACGACATTAGGGAAAATGGGTGGGTTGGATATTGTTCGAGCGATGCCCGATGAAGGCGTAATGCAGTTCCAAACAGCTGAACCTATGCCGTATCCGATTAACAGCAGCAACGATGACTTTAGCCTGGTTTTTCGAGATAACGAAGACAGTGGAATCTTCACCTCAGGCAGAACCGGTGGAAAGGGCAAGGATGATTTGTATTCTTTCCGCTTGCCGGAAATGGAATTCTGTTACCAAGGGGATGTCTTCGACTCGTATACGGGCAATCCGCTGAGCGCGACGGTAGTGGTCAACGGATCGAACGGCGATTCATTCACTTTAACAGCAGATACCGATGGAACCTTCGCTTTGTGTGACAAGGAGATCAAAGGCAACACCTCGTACGATGTGGAAGTAAATTATGAGGGCTATATCGTCACGGGTGATCGATTTACCACTGTAGGGCTGAGCAACAGCACGACCATGACCCGTGAATTTCCTATGAAGGAAGTTGTTTTGGATGTAGAATACGATATGCCACTGGTTTTTTATCCATTCAATGAGGCTGAACTGCTCATCAATGCTGAGGTCAACAGCGCGGATTCGCTGAACTACCTGCTTGGCATCATGGAGCGCAATGAGACGTTTGTGATTCAATTGGAGGCTCATACGGATAGCCGTGGAAATGCCTCTTACAACAAAGAGCTTTCTCAAAGACGAGCACAGACCTGCGTCGATTACTTGATCGGTCGCGGGGTTGAACCAGGTCGCTTAGAGGCCGTGGGTCTCGGCAAAGAGCGCTTGCTCATTTCTGATGCGGACATCGCTAAAATGTCGTCTGAAGATGAGAAGGAAAGAGGCCATCAGGCGAATCGCCGAACGGTGTTCCGAATTTTGCGCTTCGACTATCAACCAGGGAACTAAGTGGACGAATCGAGGTATGCCCAACGCGGGGTTTCTGCGGGAAAAGAAGAGGTACATGCGGCGATAGAAGGTGTCGATAAAGGACTGTTTCCGCGCTCATTTTGCAAAATTGTTCCGGATTATTTAACGGGAAGTGAAGAGCACTGTGTGGTCATGCATGCAGACGGCGCTGGCACAAAGTCCTCGCTTGCTTATATGTATTGGAAGGAGACTGGGGATATGTCGGTCTGGAAAGGAATCGCCCAGGATGCGTTGGTGATGAATCTCGATGACCTGCTTTGTGTGGGTGCCACTGGACCCATTTTGCTTTCGAGCACAATTGGACGGAATAAACACCTCATTCCGGGTGAGGTAATTAAAGCGATCATCCAAGGAACAGAATCGCTTTTAGAGGAGCTGCGCGGGTTCGGCATTGACATTCAAAGCACGGGAGGAGAAACGGCAGATGTAGGGGACCTCGTTCGCACGATCATTGTGGATTCCACGGTGATTGCACGCATGCGAAGAGATGAGGTGATTGACAATGCCAAGATTGCCCCGGGGCAGGTAATTGTCGGTTTGGCGAGTGATGGCCAAGCTCAATGGGAATCGTCCTACAATGGGGGGATGGGATCCAATGGATTGACTTCAGCACGGCACGACGTATTTGTCAAAGAGCTCATGCACCGATACCCGGAAAGTTTTGACCCCGGTACGGATGCCCAGTGGGTGTACACAGGTGCTCAGCAGTTGACGGATTCAGTGGATGGTGTTCCGTTGGACGCCGGAAAATTGGTGCTCTCTCCAACCCGTACCTATGCTCCTTTGCTTGCTAAGATCTTGCCGGAATGGCGCTCTCGAATTAAGGGCATGGTCCATTGTTCAGGGGGTGCGCAAACCAAGGTGTTGCACTTTGTTGAGAATGTGCATGTCATAAAAGATAACCTGTTTGAAACACCGCCATTGTTTCGGATGATCCAGTCCAATTCAGGGACGGAATGGAAGGAAATGTATCAAGTGTTCAATATGGGACACCGCATGGAAATTTACACGGACGAAATTGCGGCAGCGGCCATCATCGAAGAGGCAAATGCCATGGGCGTGGGTGCTCAAATCATAGGTCGCTGTGAAGCTCATACAGGCAGTCGTGTCACGGTCAGTGGTGAGCATGGAACCTTCGCTTACGAAAATTAGCCTGAGATGAAAAAAGAGGATGCTTTAATGCAAAAGCTGGCCTCCATCTCAGACCGTTTTCTGGAAGTAGAAAAACAGGTCGGAGATCCGGAGGTGATCGCAGACCAAAAACGGTACCGTGATTTAATGCGCGAGTATAAACGACTTGGACCTATCGTGGATCAATTCAAGGAGCTGCGCGCATGGGAATCGGATCGAAAGCAAGCTGAGGCTTGGGCCCAAGGCGACGACCCTGAGTTTAAGGAGTTAGCGAACATCGAATTACCGGGTATTATTGAGCAGCTGGAGGCAGGTTATGCTGAGGCGCGAATCATGTTGCTGCCGAAAGATGAGGTCGATGATCGTCCGGTCATGATGGAGTTTCGCGCTGGAACGGGTGGCGATGAAGCGGCAATATTTGCAGGTGATTTATATCGAATGTACCAGCGCCATTGCGAAGGCCGAGGGTGGCGGTGGCAATTGGTCAATGCCAATGAAGGAACGGCTGGAGGATTCAAAGAGATAACAGTGCGGGTCGAAGGAGAGGGAGTATTTGGTTGGTTGAAATTTGAAAGTGGCGTGCACCGGGTTCAGCGTGTGCCGGAGACTGAATCACAGGGCCGCGTGCATACCAGTGCTGCGACTGTAGCGGTATTGCCTGTCGCCGAGGATGTCGATGTGGAATTGGATCTGTCCGTGGTACGCCGAGACACATTTCGCGCGAGTGGTGCAGGAGGACAGCACGTGAATAAAACGGAATCAGCGGTCAGATTGACGCATGCTCCCTCGGGAATCGTAGTGGAGTGTCAAGACGGTCGCTCGCAGCATCAGAATTATGAATATGCTTTGGAAGTACTTCGCACTCGGTTGTTTGAGCAGGAGCGAGATCGCCAGAACGCGGAACGTGCGGAACAGCGCAAATCACTGGTGAGTACTGGAGATCGTTCAGCGAAGATTCGCACGTACAATTATCCCCAAGGACGGGTGACCGATCATCGCATTCAATTCACATCCCACGCCTTAACAGCCATCATGGGTGGTGACCTCCTTCCTGTTATCGAAGCATTGCGGATGGCGGAACAGGCAGAACTTCTGGCCGCTCACTCCTAACTTTGAACCATGGAAAATCGCCAACGCTTGTACGAATTAATGGTCAAGAAGCGATCTTGTCTCTGCGTGGGCTTGGATCCTGATGTGGACCGCATTCCGTCCAGTTGTGGCGAAGGGGTTATTGGAATGGAGGCCTTTTGCAAAGCCATTGTCTCTTCTACGAAAAATTTTGCCGTGGCATATAAGCCCAATTTGGCCTTCTTTGAACAATATGGTGCGGCGGGTTGGGCGGCGTTAAAGCGCATTATTCAGTCGATTCCAGAAGACACCTTGGTCATTGCTGATGCCAAACGAGGAGACATCGGAAATACGGCCAAGCGCTATGCACTGGCTATGTACGAAGAACTCGGTGCCGATGCCGTTACGGTTGCGCCATATATGGGAGAGGACAGTGTGAAACCCTTTATTGAAGGACACGAGGACCATTGGGCCATTGTTCTGGCTTTGACGTCCAATGCAGGAGCTGAGGATTTCGAATTTCACGGCAACCCACCGTTGTATGAACGGGTGATTGAGCGCTGTCAAACATGGGGAGATTTCAATCAAATGATGTTCGTCGTTGGAGCCACCAGGCCTGATCGTTTGCGGCACATCCGCTCGCTCGCTCCAGCGTATTTTTTCTTGGTGCCAGGTGTGGGTGCGCAGGGCGGAAGTCTGACGGAGGTGATGGAGGCAGGGTGGACTTCGTTTGGCGGGTTGCTCATTAATGCTTCTCGGAGTATTTTGTATGCAAGTGATCAAGAAGATTTTGCTGACGCTGCCGGCCGCGAGGCTGAGCGCATGCAACGGGCTATGGCACCTTACTTTGAATCGAATCCCGAACGATGACACCTTCATTCAAGCGTCTTCAAATCGCAGCAGCTTTGTTAGGAGGCGTGCTGTGCTTTGGTAGCTTGGGCTATGTATGGATTGAGGGGTACTCGGCCTTGGAAGCGATTTACATGACCGTGATCACGGTGTCAACTGTTGGATTTAGAGAAGTACGCTCACTCTCCGATGGGGGTATGCTTTTCACCGCAGTTTTAATTGTGTCTTCCATTGGAACCTTCACGTTTGCGGCCTCTGCGGTCACACAATTTTTTCTCGAGGGAGACTACCGTGAGCGCATTCGCCTAAAGAGAATTCAACGAATCATGAATGAAATGGATAACCACATCATCGTTTGCGGGTATGGCCGTGTCGGAGAAAAAGCGACGCAAGAATTGCAGGATCACGACCGCGAAGTGGTGATCATCGAATCCAACATCGAACTGGTCCGAAAGCTTCGTGATTCAGGGGTTCACGTTCTCGAGGGAGATGCCACCGAGGACGAGAATTTGCTGAATGCCGGATTGGATCGCGCCCGGGCCTTGATTACTACATTGCCCGATGACGCTCAAAACTTGTATGTCGTTTTGGCTGCGAAAGAACGCCGAAAGGATTTGTTAATCATTAGCAGGGCCTCCAACGCCAATGCGGTGAGCAAGCTTAAAGTGGCAGGTGCTCAAAATGTGATCATGCCAGATCAAGTGGGTGGAGCGCATATGGCTTCATTGGTTGCCATCCCGGACGTCATGGAGTTTTTAGATCATATCCGCATCCAAGGGGCGGATGAAGTGAATTTGGAGGAAATCGAAGTGCGACAGTTGCCCGACCGTTTGCAATCCATGACCCTAGCTGAAATAGATGCCAGAAACCGAATTGGAGTCAATGTTATTGGGCTCCGCAAGGCCTCAGGTGAAATGGTGATTAACCCACCTAAGAACACAGAATTACGAGCTTCCATGAAGTTATTCGTTTTGGGTACGGCCGATCAGATACGGCAGTTAAATGAGTTTGTAGGAATACAAAGTCCTTCGCTGTAATTCAACCCATCTTCGTTGGTTTGTATATTGGAGGACTCTTGAGAGCTAACCCTACGATTCATGCGCAAATTTCTACCTTTTTTATTGTTATTCGGAGCTGTAATTCAACCCTTTATGGCGATGGCCTCGTCCGTTGATGAAAAAATCAATGCCGTCATGGAGCCATTGACGAACGTGATCATGAAGGTCATTTTCTTCGAAATCTCGTTTGGGGGCACATCCGTTCCTTTTGTGTTGATTTGGTTGTTGGCAGGCGCCATCTTCTTCACTTTTTATTTTAAGTTCATCAACATCAGCGGATTCAGGCATGCCTTGGACGTGGTGCGAGGCCGATACGATGACCCGAATGATATTGGAGAGGTAAGTCATTTTCAAGCTTTAACTGCTGCACTGAGCGGAACGGTTGGCGTTGGAAACATCGCCGGTGTGGCTTTCGCGGTTTCGCTTGGAGGTCCCGGTGCGACGTTCTGGATGATCGTAGCCGGCTTGTTGGGAATGAGTTCCAAATTTGTCGAGTGCACGCTTGGAACCAAATACAGACAGGAAAATTCGGACGGTTCGGTTTCTGGTGGTCCGATGTATTACTTACGAGACGGATTGGCCAAACAAGGCAAGGCGGGTTTGGGGAAGGTGCTGGCAGTCTTATTCGCCATCGCCTGCATTGGTGGAAGTTTTGGTGGTGGAAACATGGTGCAGATCAACCAAGCCACGAAGCAATTGATTGAAGTCACAGGAGGAGAAGCTTCTTTTCTTGCAGGACAAAGCTGGATTTTTGGTGCAATCATGGCTGTTTTAGTGGGGCTGATTATCATAGGTGGAATCAAGAGCATTGCGCGTGTGACGGATAAAGTTGTGCCTTTCATGGTTGGTATCTATGTGCTCGGTGCCCTTATCGTGTTGGGGGGTAATTTCACCGAAATACCCGCTGCTTTTGGACTGATTATTTCAAGTGCATTCTCACCTGAAGCGGCGTATGGTGGACTCATTGGAGTTTTGATTGTAGGGTTCCAACGTGCCGCTTTCTCCAATGAAGCCGGCATCGGTTCTGCTTCTATAGCGCACTCCGCAGCCAAGACCAATGAACCGGTGAGTGAAGGAATCGTGGCGTTACTGGAACCGTTCATTGATACGGTGGTCATTTGCACCATGACGGCGTTGGTGATTGTTATATCGGGTTACGGTGAAATCGGACAAGAGACGGCATTGGGATTGGCGCAAGCCCGAGACTTGCAGGCGATTGAGCTGACGAGCAGTGCATTTGCGCAGACAATGAGTTGGTTCCCTGTCGTGCTTTCTTTCGCTGTGATTTTGTTTGCCCTGTCGACCATGATCAGCTGGAGCTACTATGGATTGAAGTCATGGACTTTCTTATTCGGAGAATCGAAGATGGCAGACCTATCGTACAAGGCGATTTTTTGCATGTTTGTCATCCTCGGGTCAGCCATTTCTGCTCAGAGTGTTTTTGACTTCGGAGACGCCATGATCTTTGCCATGTGCTTCCCAAATGTCCTGGGGCTGTACTTCTTAATGGGTGAAGTAAAACAGGACGTCGCAGATTATTTCAAGCGCATCAAATCAGGAGAAATCAAGCGGTTCAAGTAATCCGCTTTTGCAATTGTTGGGGAAGGATGAGGAGAGAGCAGAAGGTGTTGATGGGGTTCGTCGTTTTGTCATGGGCCCTTTTTATCGCTAAAGCTGGGGGAGAAGGTCTCTTGGGGAAATGGCCGAACGAGCCGGTTGAGTTCAATGAGGTGGCGCTGCTGTTAGAGGGGCTCAACTGCTATCAAGTTTTCTCCGAACCGCGAAAAAAAGAGGTTGAAATGAAAGCCCAACTACCTCGCCGTCCGAGATCGCTTTGGCCTAAGCCGGCATCCTTGAATTTAAATAAGGTTGACAGTGCTCAGCTTGAGGGATTGCCTCGACTTGGTCCTGTGCTGGCTGCTCGGATTTGTAAATTCAGGGAGTCCTTAGGGGGGTATCATTCGACAGATCAGTTGAAAGAAATTTGGGGGCTTCAACCCGAGGTGGCTGAGGAGGTCATCCCATGGTTTCATTTGGGTGATGGGGTGTTTCGGTTCTTGTGCGCGGATACCGCTTCTTGGTCAAATTTGCGCGCTCATCCGTACATCGGAACGGAAGGAGCTCGAGCCATCGAGCGTTACCGCCGTTACCACCCGCTGGATTCCATCAATGCCCTTCGGAATGCCATTCCAATCACAGACAGTCTAATTCGGCGGTGGAGTCCTTATCTTCGAATCTGTGAACCGATTGTCCCTTCCCCCTGAAGACTTAGTCCTTGATTTAGAGCGCGGCATCAGAGATGTTCCTAACTTCCCCAAAGATGGTGTGACCTTTAAGGACCTAGCTGGCGTATGGTCAGTTCCAGGAATGAATCAGCGGATCGTGGAGGAGGCGTGCACAAAATTCCAGGGTCAACCAAATGGAGGGCCTGATTGCATTGTTGGGATCGAAAGCAGGGGATTTATTTATGGGATGGCAATGGCTATTTCAATGAGGATTCCGTTTGTAGTCTTTCGCAAAAAAGGGAAACTCCCACCTCCGACATGTTCTGTGGACTATTCGCTTGAATACGGTCAAGCATCGCTTGAATGTGCAGTGGAGGCATTTCCTGCCGGTAGTCAGGTATTGATTCATGATGACGTTTTGGCCACGGGCGGAACGGCCAGTGCCGCCGCACAGTTGGTTCGAAAATTGGATGCAGAAGTTTGGGGGTTTTCGTTTCTGCTCGAACTGGCATTTTTGAAGGGAGAAGCCGAGATAGAGACTAAGGAGCCTAACGCAATTTTACATACGTATTTGACAATTCAATGATGGACCACAAGGAAACAGAAAGTCAACAAGCCATTCGAGCCACAGTTCGAGATTTTGCTCAAAAAGAAATTTTGCCTTTTCGAATGGAATGGGATGAAAAGCAGCATTTTCCGCGCGAGCTGTTCTCGAAAATGGGTGCGCTCGGTTTGCTTGGTATGTTGGTGCCAGAGGCATACGGCGGCGCCGGTATGGGGTATTTCGAATACAAGGCAGCGATTGATGAAATCGCACAAGTTTGCGGTTCAATTGGTTTATCTATGGCGGCTCATAACAGCTTGTGCACCAATCACATTCTGATGTTCGGATCAGAGGAGCAGAAGCAAACGTACTTGCCCAAACTGGCCAGTGGGCAGCACATTGGTGCATGGGGATTGACGGAGGCGAATACGGGGAGTGATGCTATGCGCATGCGGTGCACAGCCGTTCGAGACGACCAACGTGGTGGTTGGATACTCAATGGCACGAAGAATTGGATTACGCACGGGATTTCAGGTGACGTTGCCGTCGTGTTGGCTCGCACGGGTGAATTGCTCGACAGCCGAGGCATATCGGCATTCATCGTGCGAAGAGGCCAAGAGGGCTTTTCTGGTGGTAAGAAAGAAAATAAATTGGGTATGCGTTCGTCTGAGACGGCCGAGATGATTTTTGATAACTGCTGGGTGCCTGATGATCAATTACTGGGTGTTGAAGGAGAAGGATTCGTTCAGGCGATGAAAATCTTGGATGGAGGTCGAATCTCAATTGCCTCATTGGCCTTAGGTATTGCAAAAGGAGCCTATGCAACGGCCAAATCTTATGCCAAGGAACGAGAGCAATTTGGCAGACCCATCAGTGAGTTCCAAGCCATTGCATTTAAGTTGGCCGAGATGCACACTCAAATAGAGGCGTCTGATTTGCTCATCGCACAGTCGTGTTGGCTGAAAGATCGTGGTGAGCCTGTGACCAAGAGCTCGGCCATGGCGAAATACCAGGCCTCTGAAATGTGTGTTCACGTCGCAACAGAAGGGGTGCAAATTTTGGGTGGCTATGGTTACACAAAGGACTTTCCTGCGGAGAAGTATTACCGTGATAGTAAGCTCTGTACCATCGGAGAGGGTACAAGTGAAATCCAAAAGCTTGTCATTGCGCGAGAAATCATGAAAGATTAAAAGGAGATTTGTTTTGTCTTTTACTTGATGAAGCGTAAATTTGCCGTCCAATTTTGACACTATGCTTTCAATTCCCGTAAAAGAAGGAGACAACATCGAGCGCGCCCTTAAGCGTTTTAAGAAAAAGTTCGATCGCACGAAGCGAATGCGAGAGTTGCGAACGCGGCGCGAATTTGCGAAGCCGAGCGTGATTAATCGGGAGCAACGAAAGAAGGCAGTATATAAAAACGGATTAAACTTGAAAAACGATTGAGAAATCCTTTGTTTTTCATCTTAAAAAGACGAAATTGTTCCGGCAGTTTCGTCTTTTTTGTTTGAGCCAAGCCTGTTTTGAACCAAGTATCTCCTGACATAGAACTTTTCCTGGATTACCTCCTCAAGGAAAAAAGAGGCAGCGTCCACACGCTCCGCTGTTATAGGTCAGATTTGGGACAGATGGCGCGTTTCATGAAGAAAGACTTTGATTGCGACAACCTTCATGAGGTGAAATCGGAGTGGCTGCGCTCCTACGTCGTGGAGATGATGAGAAAGCAAAAGTCGCCAAGAACAATCCACCGAAAGGTGAGTGCTTACCGAACCTATGTGAAGTTTGCAAAACGGTGCGGCGACATGATGGAGGATCCATCAGAGTCGATCTCCCTGCCAAAGCTGTCGAAGCGATTGCCGAGTGTTGTTCCAGAACACGCTATGCGGGATTTGTTCGAAGAAAATGTATTCGCTGATGACTGGAAAGGAAGACGCGACAAAAGCTTAATTGCTTTGATGTACGAGACGGGAATGCGTCAAGGTGAAATAATTGGGTTGCAAATTTCCGATTTGGATACGGAAAGGATGGAATTGTGCGTTATGGGTAAAGGATCGAAAGAAAGACGGATTCCATTGCTTCAAGAAACCATGCAAAGCATCAACGATCACATTAAAGAGCGCCCTTTCAAATCGAACTTTTTGTTCGTGACAGATGCTGGGCGTTCATTATATGCGTCGTTCATCTACCGCAGGGTGCATTATTACCTCTCGCTTGTGAGCTCTTTGAAGAAAATGAGCCCCCACGTTTTGCGTCATACGTTTGCAACACATTTACTGAGCCGCGGAGCAGAATTATCTGCTGTCAAGGATTTGTTGGGGCATGCGTCATTGAGCTCGACGCAAGTGTATACGCACCAATCTCTTACTCGAATGAAGCAGCTGCATGCAGCGAGTCCGTTGGATGTTCGTCCAAAGAAATAACTTAAACTTCATTTAATGCAACTTCAGATTCACTCCATTCACTTCGATGCCGAGCGTCGATTGCTCGACTTTATCGAGAACAAAGTTGAAAAACTAAACACGTTTCATGATCAGATTATTTCATGCGAAGTGTTTTTGAGAGTTGAGAAAAGTGATGACCGGGAGAACAAGGTATCTGAAGTGAAGATTCACGTGCCAGGAGCCGATTTTTTTGCGAAGAAGAGGGCGGTTAGTTTCGAAGCCGGCATAGATGATTCGCTTGAGGCGATTCGAAGGCAGATTCGGAAGCAGAAAAAGCTACGTCCCGTGGGTGTCTAAGTGCCTGTTATTCTGTAAATTAGGTACCTCAATATTTTCGTCTCAACAAAACGACGACTGAGGCATTGAATCCAACAATTTCTTTCATACATTTGCCGTCCTGAAAACCGAGGCGCTTTAGTGTCTCAGTTCTTTGACACGATGCCGATGTAGCTCAGTTGGCCAGAGCAGCTGATTTGTAATCAGCGGGTCGGGGGTTCGAATCCCTCCATCGGCTCAAATGAAACCAATTTGTCCACTCATTGGCGGATAGGTTTTAAACGGAATGGGGGTACGCCGGAGTTGGAGAGCCGGGGCAGACTGTAAATCTGTTGTCTCTGACTGAATAGGTTCGAATCCTATTACCCCCACAACCGACCGTTCGAACGCGAACAGTCAAAAAAAAGCGGAAGTAGCTCAGTTGGTAGAGCATCAGCCTTCCAAGCTGAATGTCGCGAGTTCGAATCTCGTCTTCCGCTCCACCCGAAAGGGTTAAAGCCGATGTAGCTCAGGGGTAGAGCGCATCCTTGGTAAGGATGAGGTCACGGGTTCAATTCCCGTCATTGGCTCGAACATTTAATGTAAAATCAAACAGTAACTAAAACAGTTAGGCAATGGCTAAAGAAACGTTTGACCGGTCCAAACCGCACGTAAACATCGGTACAATCGGACACGTCGACCACGGTAAGACAACACTTACTGCGGCAATTACGAAAGTTCTCGCAGATGCGGGACACAGTGAGGCTCGATCTTTCGATCAGATTGACAACGCTCCTGAAGAGAAAGAACGTGGTATCACGATCAACTCTTCTCACGTTGAATATCAGACGGCGGGTCGCCACTATGCGCACGTTGACTGTCCAGGTCACGCCGACTATGTGAAGAACATGGTAACGGGTGCTGCCCAGATGGACGGTGCCATTTTGGTTGTTGCTGCAACTGATGGTCCCATGCCTCAGACGCGTGAGCACATCCTGTTGGGACGCCAAGTTGGTATTCCACGCATCGTCGTCTTCATGAACAAAGTTGACATGGTAGATGATGAGGAGTTGCTTGAACTTGTTGAAATGGAGATTCGCGAGCTGTTGAGCTTCTACGAGTACGATGGAGACAACGGTCCTGTTATCCAAGGTTCTGCCCTGGGCGCTCTAAACGGCGAAGGAAAGTGGGTTGACACGGTCATGAACTTGATGAATGCTGTGGATGAGTGGATTGAGATCCCACCACGTGACAACGAGAAGCCTTTCTTGATGTCCATTGAGGACGTATTCACAATCACAGGTCGCGGAACAGTTGCAACAGGCCGAATTGAAACAGGTGTTACCAATACAGGTGATCCGGTTGAGATTTTGGGTATGGGCGACGAGAAATTGACTTCTACTGTTACCGGTGTAGAGATGTTCCGTAAGATCTTGGATCGCGGTGAGGCAGGCGACAACGTCGGTCTGTTGTTACGAGGTATTGAGAAGACGGATATCCGACGCGGCATGGTTGTTGCCAAGCCAGGATCGATTACGCCTCACACCAAATTCAAAGCAGAGGTGTACATTTTGAAGAAAGAAGAGGGAGGTCGTCACACACCATTCCACAACAAGTACCGCCCACAATTTTACTTCCGAACTACGGACGTAACGGGTGAGATTGTTTTGGAAGCAGGACGTGAGATGGTCATGCCTGGTGACAACGTCACCATTGAGGTACACCTCATCAATTCAGTGGCCATGGACACGGGGTTGCGTTTTGCAATCCGTGAAGGTGGTCGAACCGTAGGTGCGGGTCAGGTAACTACTGTGATCGAGTAATACCGGTCTCTGGACTTGAATCGAACGGAAGAAGGCACGCTCCTTTTGGAGAGTGCCTTCTTCCTCATCTACGGGCGTAGCTCAATTGGTAGAGTAGTGGTCTCCAAAACCATTGGTTGCAGGTTCGAGTCCTGCCGCCCGTGCAAAAACTGAATGAAATGTCACAATTCACACAATATCTGCAAGAGTCTTACCAAGAACTGGTAACCAAGGTAACTTGGCCTACTTGGAAGGAATTGCAAGGGTCTTCGGTCCTTGTATTTGTTGCTTCACTGGTCATTGCAGGATTTGTATTCGTTATGGATTGGGTTTTCGGCGTAAATGCACCGGACTCGATTTGGAGAGGCGTCATTGGTTTGGTCTATGAATTGTTTTGATTGAAGCAGTGCAACCAACTATGAGTGATATCGACAAAAAGTGGTATGTGGTTCGCGCGATCAGCGGTCAAGAAAAGAAGATCAAAGATGTTCTTGAGGCCGAAATCGCTGCTGCCGGTTTACAACATTACGTTGGACAAATCTTGATTCCGGTCGAGAAGGTGTTCCAGATTCGCAATGGTAAAAAGGTGAGCAAGGAGCGAAATTTGTTTCCTGGATACATCTATGTGGAGGCATCACTCGTTGGAGAGGTCCCTCACGTCATTCGAAATGCTACGGGAGTCATTGGATTCTTAGGAGCTGAAAAGCGTGGAGAACCCCTGGCGGTCCGTCAAAATGAAATCAACCGCATCCTTGGTGTGATTGATGACATGGCGGATAGCGAAGAAGAAATCAATATCCCTTACAAACAAGGTGAGCTTGTAAAGGTGACAGATGGACCGTTCAATGGATTCAATGGCAGCATTGAAGAAGTGAACGAAGAAAAGAAGAAATTAAAGGTAATGGTCAAAATCTTCGGGCGGAAAACGCCAGTAGAGTTGGGCTATTTACAAGTGGAAAAAGAATTATAACTGGAACAGACAGCCTTAACCTCGCGATGCCCCTAAATGCTTCCCATTTGCGCGTGTTTTTGGACTGTTCAATATAAATGACCAATGGCTAAAGAAGTAGCTGGACTCATTAAACTGCAAATCAGAGGTGGCGCTGCCAACCCAGCACCTCCTGTCGGACCGGCTCTCGGTGCGAAAGGGGTGAATATCATGGAATTCTGCAAGCAATTCAACGGCAGAACCCAAGATAAGGCTGGCAAAGTTTGCCCTGTTACGATCACGGTCTACAGTGACAAGTCTTTTGACTTTGTTATTAAGACTCCTCCTGCCGCGGTGCAGTTGATGGAAGCTGCCAAATTAAAAGGCGGCTCTCCTGAACCTAATCGCATCAAGAATGGAAAAGTCACGTGGGACCAGGTTCGTTTAATTGCAGAAGACAAGATGCCCGATCTGAATTGCTTTACCGTAGAGTCTGCCATGAAAATGGTGGCCGGTACTGCACGGAGTATGGGGCTTCGAGTCGAAGGAACTCCTCCCTTCTAAACGTCAATAACTGCGCAAAATGGGACAATTAACAAAGAACCAAAAAGCATACGCTGGCAAAGTCGACTTTGAAAAGACTTACACGCTTGCTGAGGCCTCGGCTTTAGTAAAAGAGTGTGCGAGTGTTAAATTCGATGAGACAGTGGATATTGCTGTGCGACTCGGCGTAGACCCCCGAAAAGCGAACCAAATGGTACGTGGTACAGTTTCCCTGCCTCACGGCTCGGGAAAAACAGTACGCGTATTGGTTCTATGCAATCCTGACAAAGAGCAGGATGCAAAGGACGCAGGTGCGGATTTCGTAGGACTCGATGAGTACATTGACAAAATCAAGGGAGGTTGGACCGACATTGATGTAATTATTACCACACCCCAAGTAATGGGAAAGGTAGGTGCGTTAGGCCGTGTTCTCGGACCACGAGGACTCATGCCAAACCCCAAATCCGGAACCGTGACGATGGATGTTGGCAAGGCTGTTACGGACGTGAAAGCTGGAAAGATTGATTTCAAGGTCGACAAGTATGGAATAATCCATGCCTCTGTTGGTAAAGTGTCTTTCGATGCGAAAAAGCTGGAAGAAAACGCGTTTGAGGTGCTTAGCACGTTGATGCGATTGAAGCCAGCTGCAGCGAAAGGTATGTACATGATGAGCATCTCATTGAGCTCAACCATGGGGCCTGGAATTTTGGTGGATCAAAAATCGGCAACCGCTTAATTAGAAAATCATGAATCGACAAGAGAAAAATCAATTGATCGACGAACTTTCTGATCTGTTGCGGGCAAAAAGTGTGTTCTATCTGACAGACGCTTCGGGTCTGGATGCGGAGACAACCACTGAATTGCGCCGAGAAAGTGTCAAAAAGAACCTCACGGTTCGGGTTGTGAAGAATACGCTTCTTCGCAAAGCCATGGAGCGTGTGGAAGAAAGGAATTTCGAGGAGTTGTATGGTTCCCTGGTGGGACAAACAGCTTTGATGGTTGGGGATGTAGGCAACGTGCCTGCCAAACTAATCAAGGATTTCGCTAAGAAACACGAGAAGCCAGTTCTGAAAGCTGCATACGTCGAAGAAGCCTGTTATGTAGGAGCAAATCACCTTGATGTGCTGACTTCGATCAAATCGAAGGATGAACTTCTGGGAGATATTGTTATGCTCTTGCAATCACCGGCCAAGAATGTCTTGGGCGCATTGCAATCTGGTGGCAACACCATTTCCGGTTTAGTCAAAGCCTTGGAGTCCCGAGGTGCTTGACACTACTCAATAATTTAGAAACACACAATTCAATCAACAATCATGGCTGATTTGAAAACAATGGCAGAAAGCCTAGTCAACCTCACAGTAAAAGAGGTGAATGAGCTTGCCGAAATTTTAAAAGACGAATACGGTATTGAGCCTGCTGCTGCTGCAGTAGCTGTTGCTGCTGGCCCTGGTGCTGGTGGTGAAGGCGGAGGTGCTGAAGAAAAGTCTGAATTCGATGTAATCCTCACGGCTGCTGGCGCTGCGAAACTCGCAGTGGTAAAAGCGGTGAAGGAACTGACCGGTCTCGGGTTGAAAGAGGCGAAGGAAATCGTTGATAACGCTCCAGGTCCTGTGAAGGAAGGAGTCGCTAAGGACGAAGCCGAAGCGCTCAAGAAACAACTCGAAGAAGCCGGTGCTGAAGTTGAGCTTAAGTAAGCCCATACTTTAACTGATTTCAGGTCTAGGTGGGGAAGCAGGTTCCCCACCCAGACCTTTTTTTGCGTTGTCTGAACCTGCAATCATCGCCGCCTGTTTCCACTATAGATCACAAACACCATGACTCTGGTGAAACCAAATACCCCGGAACGGATTAGCTTTTCTTCAGTAGAGCTGCCGCTTTCACGACCTGATTTCTTGGACATTCAATTGCGCTCTTTTCAGGAGTTCTTCCAGTTGGAGACCAACCCTGAAAACCGAGAATCAGAAGGCCTTTTTAAGGTTTTTAGCGAGAATTTCCCAATTACAGATACCCGGAACCAGTTTGTACTGGAATTCCTGGATTATTTTGTTGATCCACCGCGCTATTCTATCAATGAATGCATCGAGCGTGGATTAACCTATAGCGTGCCCTTGAAGGCAAAGCTTAAGCTGTATTGCACGGACCCTGAACACGAGGACTTCGAGACCATCGTTCAGGACGTTTACTTGGGCACCATTCCATACATGACACCCCAAGGGTCGTTCGTTATTAACGGCGCCGAGCGGGTTATTGTAAATCAACTGCACCGCTCTCCTGGAGTTTTCTTCGGACAGAGTCGACATGCAAATGGAACGAAGCTGTACAGCGCGCGAATCATTCCTTTCAAAGGATCATGGATCGAGTTTGCGACGGACATCAACAGTGTCATGTACGCTTACATTGACCGAAAGAAAAAATTACCTGTCACCACCTTGTTGCGTGCGATCGGATTTGAAACCGATCGGGACATTTTGGATATCTTCAATTTGGCTGACGAGGTCAAGGTGACGAAAACAGGACTGAAGCGCGTCATCGGCCGTCGTCTTGCAGCACGTGTGCTGAAGACGTGGGTGGAAGACTTCGTGGATGAGGATACAGGTGAGGTTGTTAGCATCGAGCGAAATGAGGTAATCCTGGACCGGGAGACGGTCCTCGAAAAGGATCACATGGAATTGATCACCGAGTCAGGTGCGAAGACCATCATTTTGCACAAGGAAGACATCAACCAGTCGGACTACGCTATCATCTACAACACCCTGCAAAAAGACAGTTCCAATTCGGAGAAAGAAGCGGTCGAGTACATCTACCGTCAACTTCGAAATGCTGAGCCACCAGATTTGGATACGGCAAGGGGCGTCATCGACAAGCTGTTTTTCTCAGAGCAGCGGTATGATTTGGGTGAAGTTGGACGTTTCCGAATTAACCGCAAACTGGACATTAAGGACGACGTTCAAAATCGAACGTTGACAAGAGACGATATTCTACTCATCATCAAGTACTTGCTTGATTTGGTGAATTCGAATGCAGATGTGGACGATATTGACCACCTCTCGAATCGTCGAATAAGAACAGTAGGTGAGCAACTCTACAGTCAATTCGGTGTTGGATTGGCACGAATGGCTCGAACCATTCGGGAACGAATGAATGTTCGTGATAACGAGGTTTTCACCCCGACAGATTTGATCAATGCGAAGACGTTGAGCTCTGTGATCAACAGTTTCTTTGGAACGAATCAGTTGTCTCAATTCATGGACCAAACGAATCCACTGAGTGAGGTCACACACAAACGTAGAATTTCCGCGCTCGGACCAGGAGGTCTCTCTCGTGAGCGCGCAGGTTTCGAGGTTCGAGACGTGCACTACACCCACTACGGACGACTTTGCACGATTGAGACTCCAGAGGGACCAAACATTGGACTGATCAGTTCATTGTGTGTCTTCGCGAAGGTCAATCGCCTTGGATTCATCGAAACGCCCTACCGCAAGGTTGAGAATGGAAAGGTATCCTCGAAGCCAGAGGATGTAATCTATCTCTCTGCCGAGGATGAGGATTCGAATCTGATTGCTCAAGCCAATGCTCCGGTGGCCAAGGATGGAACATTTGAAAACAGCATTGTCAAGGCTCGACTGGAAGGAGATTTCCCCCAGGTGTCGCCGGATCAACTGCACTACATGGACGTTGCTCCAAACCAAATCGCTTCGATTGCCGCATCCTTGATTCCATTCTTGGAGCATGATGATGCGAACCGTGCGTTGATGGGGTCGAACATGATGCGTCAGGCGGTGCCATTGATGCGCCCCGTAGCACCAATTGTCGGAACAGGCCTAGAGCAGGCGGTTGCGGAGGATTCTCGAATTTTACTTCGTGCTGAAGCAGATGGAGTGGTTGAATTCGTTGATGCGAACGAGATTCACGTCAAGTACAACCGCGACGAAATGGACGAACTTGTGTCATTCGAAGATGCCATCAACGTTCTTAAAGTGCCCAAGTTCATTCGAACGAACCAAGGGACGTGTATGAATTTGAAGCCGATGGTCCAGAAGGGTCAGTCGGTCCATGAAGGTCAAATTCTTGTCGAGGGGTATTCCACCGATAAAGGAGAATTGGCACTTGGACAAAACATGCGTGTCGCCTTCATGCCTTGGAAAGGCTACAACTTCGAGGATGCGATTGTGATCAATGAGCGTGTTGTGCGGGAAGATGTCTTCACTTCGCTTCACATTGATGAATACGTATTGGAAGTTCGCGATACCAAGCGAGGAGTCGAAGAATTGACTGCAGACATACCCAATGTTAGCGAAGAAGCGACGAGTGATTTGGACGAGCATGGCTTGATCCGAATCGGAGCTGAGGTGAAAGAGGGAGACATCCTCATCGGAAAGATTACTCCAAAAGGGGAATCTGATCCGAGTCCAGAGGAGAAGCTACTGCGTGCAATCTTTGGCGATAAGGCAGGCGATGTAAAGGATGCCTCTTTGAAAATGCCACCATCCGGACAGGGTGTGGTGATTGACAAAAAGCTGTTTTCTCGTGCCATCAAGGACCGAAAATCAAAAGCGGCTGACAAGGCTGTTCTCGAAACCATCGACAAGGAATTTGACGCGGAAGCAGCGGTACTCAAGAAAGTGCTGGTTGAGAAGTTGATGAAGTTGGTTGGCGGTAAGGTTTGCCAAGGAGTGAACAACCACTACAAGGAGGAGCAGGTCAAGAAGGGTGTGAAATTCACGCAGAAAATCCTCAACAGCCTCGATTACTTAACCATCAACAGCGACGGATGGGTGCGTGATGATGACAACAGTGCTCTCGTTCGCCGAGTCATCCACAACTATCACCTGAAGTACAACGATGTGCTGGGTGCATACAAGCGCAAGAAATTCCAAGTCACAGTAGGCGATGAGTTGCCAACTGGAATTGTGAAGCTAGCGAAAGTATATGTAGCCAAAAAGCGCAAGCTCAAGGTGGGAGATAAGATGGCGGGCCGTCACGGAAACAAAGGAATTGTCGCCAAAATTGTCCGTGCAGAAGACATGCCATTCCTCGAGGATGGAACCCCCGTTGACATCGTATTGAATCCACTGGGTGTACCTTCTCGGATGAACCTAGGTCAGATTTATGAAACCGTTTTGGGCTGGGCAGGCATGAACTTAGGTACAACCTATGCGACACCCATCTTCGACGGAGCTTCATTGGATGAAATCACAGCGATTACCAATGAAGCGGGTGTTCCAGAATGCGGTGTAACCTACTTGCATGATGGAGGTACGGGTGAGCGTTTTGACCAACCGGCGACTGTGGGAATCATATACATGATCAAGCTGAGCCACATGGTTGATGATAAGATGCACGCCAGGTCCATCGGTCCGTACTCGCTCATTACGCAGCAGCCACTCGGTGGTAAAGCACAGTTTGGTGGTCAGCGTTTTGGAGAGATGGAGGTTTGGGCACTCGAAGCCTTCGGTGCAGCCAACATTCTTCAAGAGATTTTGACTGTCAAATCGGATGACGTCATGGGTCGAGCGCGCGCCTATGAAGCCATTGTTAAAGGGGACAACATGCCTGCTCCAGGCATCCCCGAATCATTCAATGTCCTCCTCCACGAGCTTCGCGGATTGGGCTTGACCATTTCACTAGATTGATTACCGCATAGAATAGCCATTCATGTTTCAGCAAAAGCAACCCAAACAGCTTTCGAGCGACTTCAATACCATCACTATTTCGTTGGCTTCACCCGAGATGATTCTCGAGCAGTCACACGGCGAAGTATTGAAACCTGAGACCATCAACTATCGGACGTACAAGCCCGAGCGTGACGGCCTGTTTTGTGAGCGAATTTTTGGTCCTGTCAAGGATTTTGAATGCCATTGCGGTAAATACAAGCGAATCCGATACAAAGGAATTGTTTGCGATCGATGTGGTGTCGAAGTGACGGAGAAGAAAGTACGTCGCGAGCGCATGGGACACATCCAATTGGTGGTGCCTGTTGCCCACATTTGGTACTTCAAGAGCCTGCCGAATAAAATCGGATACTTGCTTGGTCTTCCTTCGAAGAAACTGGATCAAATCATCTACTACGAGCGATATGTCGTTATCCAACCTGGTATCGCAAAGGGTCCTGAGGACAGTGAGCTCAGTGTGAATGATTTCGTAACGGAGGAGGAGTACTTGGATATTTTGGAGACGTTGCCCAAGGAGAATCAATACTTGGATGAGAAGGATCCAAATAAATTCGTAGCGAAAATGGGGGCAGAGGCGTTGCATGATATGCTCGCAAACCTCGATTTAGATGAGCTGTCCTACAACCTTCGTCACTCAGCTAATACAGAGACTTCTCAGCAGCGAAAGAGCGAGGCGTTGAAGCGACTTCAAGTTGTGGAATCCCTCCGCGATGCAAATTCTCGCATCGTCAACAAGCCGGAGTGGATGATTGTCAAAGTTGTTCCGGTCATTCCACCAGAGCTTCGGCCATTGGTCCCATTGGACGGAGGTCGTTTTGCCACGTCTGATCTGAATGATTTATACCGACGTGTTATCATTCGAAACAATCGATTGAAACGATTGGTAGAGATCAAGGCGCCTGAGGTTATTTTGAGGAATGAAAAGCGAATGCTTCAAGAGGCAGTCGATAGCCTGTTCGATAACAGCCGAAAATCAAGTGCCGTTAAGACGGAAAGCAACCGACCACTGAAGTCCCTCTCAGACAGCTTGAAGGGAAAACAAGGCCGATTCCGTCAAAATTTGTTGGGAAAGCGAGTGGACTATTCTGCCCGTTCTGTCATCGTCGTCGGACCAGATTTGAAATTGCACGAGTGTGGGTTGCCGAAAAACATGGCAGCAGAATTGTACAAGCCGTTCATCATTCGAAAAATGATTGAACGTGGTATTGTCAAGACGGTGAAATCGGCGAAGAAAATTGTTGATGCCAAAGAACCGGTGGTCTGGGATATCTTGGAAAATGTAATGAAGGGGCATCCCGTCTTACTCAACCGGGCACCGACGCTTCACCGATTAGGTATTCAAGCATTTCAGCCGAAACTCATTGAAGGCAAGGCCATCCAATTGCACCCGCTCGCATGTACAGCATTCAACGCTGACTTTGACGGTGACCAAATGGCGGTGCACTTGCCCTTAGGAAGTGCGGCAATTTTGGAAGCGCAGTTGCTGATGTTGGCTTCTCATAACATTCTAAATCCCGCCAATGGTGCTCCAATTGCAGTGCCGTCGCAGGACATGGTGTTGGGTCTCTACTACATGACGAAAGTCCGAAAGGGAACCAAGGACGAGCCCGTAGCAGGAGAAGGAATGACGTGCTATTCTGCGGAAGAGGTGCGAATTGCCTACCAAGAAGGAAAGCTGGGTTTACACGCTGAAATCAAGATGCGTTTCGTTGACAACACCGGTAATGCGAGCGTCATAGACACGACCTGTGGACGTGTGCTCTTTAATGATCATGTTCCTGCTGAGGCAGGCTACATTAACGACTTGCTCACGAAGAAATCGCTGCGAGGCATCATTTCGCATGTCTTGAACAGTACGAACGTTCCTCGGACGGCTCAATTCTTGGATGACATTAAGAAGCTCGGCTTCTACATGGCATTCAAGGGTGGCCTTTCATTTAACTTGAATGATGTTATCATTCCGGATGAGAAAGTGAAATTGGTCGATTTGGCGAAGGATC
>CAJQLF010000028.1 GCA_905479115.1 uncultured Flavobacteriales bacterium | reverse complement strand
TGGCTAACGGCAGGGTTCTTTTGTTCATAATCAAAAAGCGTTTGGATTGATGAAATTAAATCCAAAAAGCAATACAGATCACAATTACTCGCCGAAAAATCTAAATTCAGTGAGAAAGGCCCCTAATTTTAGGAAGCGCAAAAAAAATCTACCCCTCAGAGAATTCAATTTTGTTTGATGAGCACTAGAATAACGAAAATGCAGGAGTGGAGCGGATTGACAACCTGTCAGTTCGATTGAAACATCTCCCACTGAAGGGTTGTGTCCTCAGCAATATCCACTAAAGCCTCTTTGCCCAACAAATTCCCATATTCCGATGGAGAAATACCAAGTGCAGGGCGCTTCCATGTGAGCATCTTTTCTGTAACGATCTCGCCCATTGCAATAGAGCAATTAGCCACCAAGCTTCTTCTTGCGTATTTCCTGCTCTTATCCTCTTCTTGATGGCTCGTCACGTCCGAAGAACCTAGCAGTATTCCTGTTTTCTTCCATAGACTTCGAAATCTTTTGAGGTCTTCCTTGTCCATAGCATGATAATGGTCATTACCCGGTAAGGTTTTATCGTGCGTGAAGTGTTTTTCTATGATCGTTGCCCCCAGCATGCCCGCAATCATGCAGGTCTGCATTTCCTCCGGCAACGTATGGTCGCTGTATCCAATCAGGTGATTTGGAAAAGCACTCTTCAATCCACTGATCCTTGCGAGGTTAGCTCGATCATTCGGCGTCGGATAATTCAAAACACAATGCATCAAGCACAAAGGGGTGCCCTTGCCATCAACCCAAGATATCGCATCTTGAATTTCAGAGAGGTAAGAAGCTCCCGTGCTTAACAAAATCGGTTTTCCAAAATCAGAAATCAACTCAATAAATGGCCGGTTGGTAATATCCGAGCTTGAAATTTTATGGGTTGAAACAAGGTCATTGATGAAAAATGCTGATTCCTCGTCAAACGGCGTGCTCATAAATTCAATTCCTTCTTCATCACATCGTCGAGCTAGGGTTTCAAACTCTTTTTTCCAGAATTTATCGTATTTCTGAAAAAGTTTATACTGAGAATCGGTCGGTTCCTTTGTAAGATCCCAGTAGCTGGGGCTATCCTTCACCACAATGGTGTTCGCTTTGTACGTCTGAAACTTGATGGCATCCGCACCTCCTTCTTTTGCTTCTGCTATTAACCGGAATGCGGTTTCCATGTCGCCCTCATGGTTGACACCCGCTTCAGCAATCACGAATGGTCTTACAATCGGATTATTCTCTGCCTTCAACCCCTCGTTCGCAAATAAGTCTCTGAGCATTTTTTACTGTTGATTATTGGTTAAATCGCAAACATCGGTTATCGTAAATCCGGGCATCAACCTTTGATTTATCTCGCGGACATTTAGAAAGTCTTCCATGGTGTCCACTGATAACTTCGCCTTATATCGCTTATCGAGCTGGGTGTACGCCACTGTTTTATTCCGCTTTATCCAAGGGCAAACGTGCTCTCGATCATACGCTTCAGTCGCTTTTTCGTTGGCTTCAATCAAACAACTTGAATGGAAAACTTCCACCGCAAATCCATCTTCGTGAACATCTGGACCGTTGGCGTTCGCTAAGAAATCAACTTCACTTGCGCAGAATCTAGCGTAAACCTGGTTCACATCGTCAAACCCTAAAAGCGGATTATCCGAACAGATTCTTATGACTGTGTCAGCGTCTTCGCCGTATTCAGCATAGGCTCCCGCGAACCTGGATAACACATCCGACTCGCTGCCTCGGTGTACGTTCCAACCACTGCCCCGAGCGAATTCCTCAACCAAATCATCCCTTTTTTCAAGAGACGTTGCCACGACACTGCGAAAACCAATTTCCGAGTTGTCAAGTCTTTTCAATAGGCTAACGAGCATTGGAACACCGCCAAAATCCAAAGCAATTTTAGCCGGCAATCGAGTCGAACCCAGTCGAGCCTGGACAATTATTACCGCCTTACTGTTTCCCGTGCTTTTCATGAAGTTTCGTCTTTCCTTCTTCCATCCGGCTCTGATCCTTGGTCAAATTGGAATCGTGCATCCTGTAGCGGTACAATGCCGCTGGTATATTGAAAATCTGATAGTCTGCCAGCCAACGCTTTCTCAAATCTTCTTCTTCCCGAGCGATAAAATCTTCATCATACAGGCCAATCTGGAACAACAGATCTTTCCTAAACATAATTCCACATGCAATCGGACTTGCATCTCCTTTCGTGTACTCCAAGTGCCTGCCGCGTTCATCCACGATATAATAGTCGCATGAAACGGCGTCCAACGATGGGTTCAGGCCCATGATCGTTCGCTCCAAATACAAGAAGTCTTTGTGAACATAGTCGTCGGCATCAAGAAAAACCACGAATTGCCCTTTGGCCATTTTTACCCCCAAATTGCGGGCATGACTAAGTCCTTTGTTTTGTTCAAGCCGAACACACCGGATATCATCCGCAAAATTATTCAATATCTGTTCGGTGCCATCTCTGCTAGCATCGTCGATTACAAGCACCTCGTACCCCCCTTCAGGCATGGTCTGATTTAAGGCAGACCTCAGACACCTTTCTAAGTATTGACCGTAGTTGTAAGACGTAATTATAAGACTTGTCATGATGCCAACTTACGGAGAATTGCGGTAAATTGTTGCTTCTCGGATAGGTCGTTTGAAATATGCGAAAAATGAATGTAGTTGTCCTAACGAATACGATTGATAATGCAGGTGATTACTTACATCGATACGCTTCTTTGAGACTAATCAAGTCAAAAATGAAAGTCGCGTCCATCCGAGAAATCGACCGAACGGATGCGCAGCTGCCTGAAAATAACGACACCCTTGAATCGTCAGACATTATATTCATTCCGGGCGGACCAAGTTTTCGGCAGAATCTTATCCCAGAGATTTGCAATGTTCCTGAAAAATTCTGGTGGAAGACCGCTTTGCTTGGGTCAGGTGTGAAGCACCGCCGAATGCCGCCATTCAATGAATCAACCTTACGGTTTCTCAATACATCTTTACCTGTAAGTGTGCGAGACTTGGCAACTGCAGCTGTTGCTAAAAAAACCATCCGCGACAACCAAGTGTGCATGACGGGGTGTCCGGTTTCTTCATTGACACCTGCTATGATCAATGACGATTTCGGTGCTGCCTCCTCCCCCAATTCACCCTCTATTGATGTTGCCCTTTCTGACGGGCAGGATTACAATAAAGGCGCAAATCAAGTTGTGAATCACTTGGGGGAATTACTTCCGAATTCAAGAATCATCCGTCATTCTCATAGAGACTCCAATCAACAGGAAAAGAATTCTGTGATTTCTATTGGTGGTAGCCATGAAAAACTCATCAACACCTATCGAAGTTGTCGCGTTCATTTAGGTTTTCGAGTTCATGCTCATCTCGTCTGCCTGGCATTGGGGGTGCCGTCTTTATTGATCGTTGAAGATGAGCGAGGGGCCTCACTTGCAGAGCAATATGGTTGTGAGACCTTTGATTTCAGAAAGCGTCTTTTTATCCTGAAGGTGCTGAACCGAATTGGATTCAATGCGTTTTCCGGGTTTTTAGCCAAAAAATATGCTGAACAGATTATTCGAAAGTTCGATGATGCGCCAGAGAAAATTCAAACACACGCAGCTGTGAGCCCTTTGTGGGACGCTTATTTTTTGGATGTTTTGGAAGCGCTCAAGATTCGTCAGAGCGAGGCCGTCAATTAAAGTGTTGCAAAATTCGATTTAGAGCGCGATCGTCGTTCTTATAAAACAACGACTCAATAATGTCTTTTCTGCTGTCGCTTGCAACAAACTGACCCTTCTTCAATGCGGCCTCTAGTTCTTCGAGGTTTATGACTTTGGTCCCAAGATCATTCTTGATCCAGTGCATGAGGTCTTGCTCCAAATAGTCCATCACAATCATGGGCTTATTGAATTCTAAAAACTCAAATCCAACCGTTGAACTGGTCACAATCAATCCTTTGCATGCTGATAAATGCTGAAGCAAGGAGGGGTGTCGTTCTATTCTGATATTATTCAGGCCAGCCCTGGAGCTGATTTCATTGAAATAGCCATCAAATTGTTCCGTTGGGTGCGGGCGAATAACTATTTCAAACCCCTTGTTTGCAGCTTTGCATACATCAAGCAAAATCTGTTCACGCAAAGCTCCGTTTCTTAGAGGCTGACTCGCATACAGCCAAAAGTTCCCTGGCTGGTTTGAATCCACCAGTTCGATCTGTTCCTTCACTTTTCCAGTGATTACAATCGACTCTGGTCTATAGCCATTCAGCCCTGTCAGAACGTCTCTGAATTTACTGCCCCAAACGAAAGTGACATCTGGGAGCAGGGGAGGAAAATCGTACTGAGCATAGGCGTAAGCAGGGTGATGTTTATAAATGGATCCGTGTTGAATAGCTCCAACCTGAATCCCTTTGCTTCGTGCCGCGTATTGAATCACTTTTTGCTGTGGACTGTTTTCATCCCACATTAGGATGTTCTCGCAATTCATTCGATTGAAGAACATCTGCATCGAGTTGAATCGAACCCAATAGAGCATAAAACTAGGGACAGCCGCTTTTAACCCTAAAAGGATTGACTCGTCAAACCTGGATTTTACAGTGAGCTTCTTTAGTGTTTTTTGAAGCTTCCAGTAGAACGAAGGGCCATCAACAATCCAGCGAAAGGAAAGAAAGTAACGGAATATTATTGCATCGGTATTCATTGTGTTTGACCATTGCTTGCGGAAACCGTCATCCATCACAGTGCCTAATTCTCGGTTCATAACAAGGGTCCAGCTTTTTGTTTCTTCCGAGTTAAACCGAAACTTTCCATCTTCCCGAACAAACCTGGAATTCACAAAAAGGATGTTTTTTGGATTGCTTCTGGGTTTCGCCCAACCGGACTGAAGAATCGTCGACATTTCTCGGTACAAACCTGCTTTACCCTTCAAATGCTTCGAATTAGCCGAAGCCTCTCTTCCTTTCGTTTTGAGCCTTTGATTTCGAAGCTTAAAATGCATTCTAAAGTGCTCTAGAAACCAGATATCGACCCCTAACTTTTCCTCAAAATCTTTGAATTTCCTGGCGTTTCTATTGTAAAAAGCACCCATGTTTTCAAAGAGAAAGTCTTCTGCTTCCTCCGCATGGTTTTTCTCTTCCATAATTACGTCAACTGATGGAGCTTGATGAGAAAAATTGACCCTTCTCCAACACTAATCCGCCCCCCGTGGTATTCCTCAATGATGCGCTTGCACAACGACAGCCCAAGGCCCCAACCACGAGCTTTGGTGGTGTAACCCGGTTCAAAAATCTGCTTGCGCTTTGCTTTTGGAATGCCGGGGCCGGTGTCTGAAACTGTCACCGCTGCACCGTCTGAATTTTTCTCCACGGTCAAACGAATCTTGCCATTGCCGTCCATTGCATCGACTGAGTTTCGAATCAAATTTTCCAGCACCCAACTGAACAATGGTGGACTCAAGGCAATCTGAACTTCCGGCTGGGCCGGTTCAAAAATCAACTCTACGTTTTTGGATACCCGCGGGAGCATGTATTCAACCGTATCGCGCACCACTGCAATCACATTGTGCTCCCTCAGTATAGGCTTCGATCCAATTTTACTGAATCGGTCAACAACCGTGTTGAGGCGCACAATGTCGCGGTTCATTTCCTTGAGGTAATCCGATTGCACGCCTTGCTCTTCCAACAACCCCACCCACGCCATCAGAGAGCTTAGGGGTGTTCCGAGCTGGTGGGCTGTTTCCTTGGCCATGCCCACCCACACCTGGTCTTGCTCTGCTCTGCGAAATCCATTGAAAATGAGGTAAGCAACGAACGCAAAAACGGCAATCAGGATGAGCTGTGCCAGAGGGTAATAGCGCAATTGAGTCAAAACAACCGAGTCTGCATAGTAGATGAAGTGGCGGCCCTCCCCAGGTAAACTCACTTCAATGGGTTCGTTGGAACTAGCCATTGCAGCTAACAAGCCTTGCAATTCCACAGGATCAGCAACAGCAGCCGAATCAACCCGTTGGTATCGAATAACCTCCGTTTTGGTGCTGTCGGTCATGACAACGGGCACCGAAGCGCTGTTAATGACCGTCTCGCTGATGAATGAATCAATCAGGTCCTGCATAACTTCTTTAAGCTCACTGAAACGCACGCTTTCACTCCAATAAATGGTATGGCCAACATCGTCAAATACGATGGGGTCGTTCGCCGCTTTCATCACTGATCTGAGCGAATCCACATTCACGTCGTCTGGCACGTTAACCCGATAAAGCATCTCGTCGGAGTCGTCGAAAATCAACACCGGAATGGTGTTGTTCGACCACAAATAATCCGTCACAAACGTCAAGTCCATTCCGCGTGGTGGATTGTTGATGAGACGGTAGGCATCGGCTAAACGGTCGGCTTTGCCCCGTTCTTCGTCTCCCAACTCTTCAAACAAATGCTGCGTATATCCGACGAGTTCAGCACGTTGCACAATGGCCTCAGACCACAACTGAACCTTGGTCTGTTCTTCTACACGGATGCGCTGAGCGATATCATTGGAGTACCACAGCGTCGCCACGACGATGACCGCCGCTGCCACAAGAAGCACCCGCTTCCAACGTTGCTTGTTGGAGTAGACATTCATCGTTTGCGCATCAGTTATAGGCCGGACATGGGATGCTGCGTCCAACAGATCGGCCGGAGCACGCGTTAATTCCAATGACGATTTCGTGCGAATTGGGCCCGGAGCCGCTCAAGGGAGAGACATTGAGTTCATAGGCATAGCCGATGCTCAGGTAATCCATGATTTTCGCTTGGGCCGCGACAATGAGGGCGCTTTGTGTTCGGTAGCCTAGCCCAACACCTACCAATCCATCGTATTTGAAAAGACCTAGGATTTCCGCTGCCGGTGGCACACCCGATCCCAGACGTGCTTGGGCTGAAGGCAAGAACATCCAGCGCCCGTCCAATTCTACTTCTGATCCGCCCGTTACCACCAGATGACGGCGCAACTTGCCATATTGGCTAATCTTTTCCATGGAGGCCTGGGTGACGTTTTGAATGGTCAACCCCGCGTACATTGTTCGGTTGTAATACCATAAACTGGCATCAACCATCGGCACAATAAACTGTTGGTTGCCAAATACTGCGGGATCGTTCGCAACCTGTAATTCTGGCATATCCAGCATGCTCATGTCCAGTCGATGCTGAAAGAATCCGGCACTCAGCCCTGCTGCCAACCGCGCACCGTTGGTCAAACGAAGGTTGTAAGCGTACGCTAAGTTGACCGCGTTATAGCCCCACGCACCCGCTTCATCAGACTCCACTCGAACACCAAATCCATGAAAATCATCCCCTTGACCGGGCATTTGGCCGTGTAAATTGGCAAACGCCGTTTGTGGAGCGCCTTCAATGCCAGACCATTGATTTCGGTAACCCATGTGTAAATCCATGCACCCAAGTACCCCTGCCGCGGCCGGGTGATCTTGAAACGGATTCATCATTGCCGTAGCGCGAATCGGGAATTGCTGAGCAGAGGTGGTTGTCGCACCGCAGACGATGGCGAAGCCGAGTAGAAATAACTGTTTCATCGGATGATACTGATAAAGCCGGTGATGGTTTCAAAATCCACCGAAAGCGGGTCGTTCAAATCAATCGCATAGTAGTACGTTCCCACCGGTACGTCTGTTCCTCCGTTCTTCCCATTCCACGGTTGCGCGTAGCCGACGCTTCGGTAGACGAGCTGGCCCCAGCGATCAAAAATCCTCACATCGGCCGTATTGTATTGGGTCAACCCATCAATGGACCAGAGGTCATTGATCAAATCCCCATTGGGCGTGAAGCTTGTGGGTATGCCTAATGGATTGCCTACTGATACGGTCACCGCATCGGTGTACTGGCACCCGCCAAAAAAGCCCGAAACAGAATACGTTGTGGTCACCCCCGGTGAAGCAATCACCTCGGAGCCAGTGGTCGAGGACAACCCATAATTTGGAAACCACGTATATCCCAAATCTTCGTCTCCGCCTGTTACAGTCAAGTTTATGCTCTGTCCTGGTACGATGTTGGTTGTGCAGCACGCATCAATGGAAACAGCTGGGCCCGAGAGATAGACCGTCAAATTACATGGAGTCAAGGATGGGTCGTGAGCGGTTCCAATCAAAATGAGGTAGGTCGTGTTGGGAAGTAAATCAGAGGTTTGAATGGAAAACGAGCCTGCTGTCTCTGAGCATGCACCCACAATCTCATACAGCGAAACGTCGCAAAAAAACTGCGGGTCGGGCTTGACCACCACACATTCGATGACGTCATCCACCCCGTCGGTTTGGCAGGTGATTCCCCCAACATCTACGGTCACGGGTCCCGTATTCACCACGTTACCGTTCGTCATGAACTCCAGAACCGAAACGTACGGCGAGTTGAGGCACGCTACCTCCAGGGATTGCACGAAACTCAAAGAAACGGGCTCAGGTAGTTCACCGCATGTTGGTATGGGGTTGTCGCACCCTTGTGCGCTCAGTTGCCGCGGCAGCACCACCAGGGTGCAAAGCGCAAGCAGGATCGTCCATCTAAATTTCATATTCATCCAACGCATGTTCAATTCATTTCATATGTCACCAATGCCGCACCCTTTTCAACGGCGATGCCCACCACCGCATCCACTCGCTCCACCACACCATCCCGAGGGGCGCGCAATACATTTTCCATTTTCATCGCCTCCAAGACCAAGAGCGCATCACCTGCCTTGACCTGATCCCCTGAAGCAACCTTCACCTCCAGCACCTTCCCAGGCATCGGCGCCTCGACGTGTCGCTCAATGGATTCGGTGGTTCCCGTCATGCCCATCGACTCCAACAACAAATGTTGATGGCTAAGCACTTGGATTTCCTGCTCCACCCCGTTTACACGGATGCGGAAGAAGCCCTGAGCATCCGGACCACTCAACGCCTCTACACGAACATTTTGCGTGCCCATTCGCACATCATACATACCTGGACCGGCGGGTTTCCAGTCCCAAGATTCACCTGCGTTTGGTGACACACGCTCAGACGAACCGTCTGGCCAACGAACTTCCCATTCCATGAGAGCAAGTTAGGAGGATTTTGGACCGAACTTGGGGGCATGTTCGGGGTTTACATTCACATTCCATTCTGTAGAACTGCGTGTCACTATTGTGACTTCCATTTCTCCACCAATCAATCCACACTTGAGGCCATGGAAGGCGCTTTGATAAAGGAAATTGAGGTGCGAATGCAGGCGGAAAACCCAGACTTAGAGGAGATTCAAAGTATTTATTTTGGCGGTGGCACACCTTCTTTGTTTCCCGCTTCTGGGCTCAAGCGGTTGCTTGGGGCTTTTTTACCTGAGGCATCCGCGTGCCGAGAAATCACCTTAGAAGCCAATCCGGAAGACGTCACGCGGGGCCAGTTAGACGCCTGGCGCTCCATGGGAATAACGCGGTTGTCCATTGGCATTCAGACGTTTGATGAAAACCGGTTGGCCTGGATGAACCGAAAGCATTCAGCATCGGATGCCGAGCAGGCCGTGCGGTGGGCTGCTGAAGCAGGGTTTGAACACCTCACCGCCGACTTAATTTATGGAATTCCGGGTCGCACGCACACCTTCGAACATGAACTCGAGCGGTTTGTATCGCTTCCCGTGGATCATTTGTCTGCCTACATTTTGACCGTTGAAGACCAAACAGCCTTAGGCCGAAACATCCAAAACGGAAAAGCTCCGGCGCCCGACGAGGGACAAATTGAATCGGAATACCACGCGCTGTGTTCCGCGATGACGGAGGCGGGATTTGCCCATTACGAAGTATCAAATTGGGCGCGACCGGGAGGGCACGCTGTTCACAACCGACACTATTGGTCGGGATTACCGTATTGGGGCATCGGACCGGGTGCCCACAGCTTTAGTGGGATGGCTCGAACAGCGAATGTATCCAACAACCCCCGGTACATCAGGGCGCTAAATTCCGCCCAAGGCATCCAAGACCTGCCTTTGGAAACCGACGCCTTAAATCCAATAGACCGCTACAACGAATCGATTATGACGGGATTGCGAACGGCGCACGGAATTGACCTCGTCGAATTGGAGAAGGTCCATCGCCTGCGTCCCGACCTCCAAAACGCTGTGGATTGGCAGCAGTTGATTTCGACTGGACAGCTCATCGCTTCCGGAACTGATCGTTTCCGAATTCCCGAAACCCATTGGTTGTTTGCTGATCGAATTGCCTCCGCTTTATTCCACGTCTGAGTGAGCTTGGGTGGATGGGCGGCGATCCCTGCGCTTCAGCCATGCATCCACAAACACAGCCCCGACGATGATGGAGGCGCCGAGGTAAAAGCCCCCGTTCATGCGCTCCTCTTCCCCAAAAATCAACGCCGCCAAAACAATAGCGTAAACCGGTTCTAGATTAATGGCCACCGCCGTGGTAAAGGCCGTTAGGTTTTTCATCACCTCAATGCTCATCAAGAAAGCGAAGGCGGTTGCCAATGATGCCAGCAGCCCCAACCACAGCCAATCCGCTTGAGGTACTTGCCAAAAACTCAAGTCCATCCCTTTTCCTTGCACCATGAAAATGCCGCACAAAACCAATGCTGCACTGAGCAACTCCACCCGGGTTAAGTTGGCTGAATCATGGCGCTTCACCAACACAGAGTTCAACGTCGCAAACACCGCAGCAAGGGCCGCTGAAAGGAGCGCAAGAGCCACCCCATCATAATAGCTGGACATGTCTTGAACCGCTCCACCCGCAGACGGCCCAAACAACAACACCAACAAGCCAATGATGATCACACCGCCCAGCAAAACCTCCCGTACATCCAGTTTGCGGCGATGCACCAACGGTTCAATGAGGCTAACAAACACCGGGGTCGTCGCCAACGTCGCGAGCGCGACAGAAACATTGCTCACCTTGATGCTCGCAAAGAATGCAATCCAATGCGCGGCGGCAAAACATCCCACCATAGCCACCTTCCACAAAACACGCGGCTCGAAACGTTGAACACGGCGGCGAATCATCAACCACAACCAAACCAACCCGCCTCCTAAAAACACCCGCCAAAACACCAATCGCTCAGCATCCAGGGAAATAAGTTTACCCAAAATACCCGTGAACCCAAAGATCACCACGATGAAGTGCAACATAAAGGTGCTTTGGCGACGATTCATTCCGGCAAATCTACCCGTAACTTCGTTACGCTTCACCTTGCAAGAAACTGACCATGAAACTTCTGTCTACCGCTCTTTTTATTCTTCTCATTTGCAGTGAGGGCTTTGCTCAAATTCAACTGGACAATCAATTCAACGATTGGACCAACCAACCGCACGTGACAGATACCGAAGGAGGTCCTTTTGTCAAGACCAGCGTTACCAGCAACGCCAGTTGGCTCTACTTGTATGTGGAGGTCCTCAACGAAGTTGCCTTGGATGAAAATGTGCTGCCCAACGACTTGTGCATTCTGTTGGATTTGGATGACAACACCGAGACGGGTGTGGATTATGCCAACCAAGGGCTCGGAGTCGACCTGCTCATCAACCTCGCCGATCGACAGGCCATCCGGTACACGAACGGGTCCGGCATCGAATCGTTCAATGAAATAGGGATGCGCGTCGCACCTACATACAGCGGTACCAAATTTGAAATTGCCTTCGATCGGGAACTCACGCAAGTGACAGGCCCCGATGTTCGCATTGCATGGTTTGACAATGCGTCACAGGTCAGTTTTCCTTCGGAGGGATATGCTCACACTCTCAATGAAAACCTCGACCCTTGGATTCCTGTCAGCATCGAACGGGCAGGCGGAACCCTGAACCGTGTTGCTTTTTGGAACATGAACGGGCGCATGGATGAGCCCGCTGCTCAACAGGCCATGGAGCGTATTTTACA
Organism: uncultured Flavobacteriales bacterium; assembly: GCA_905479115.1. Classification (GTDB taxonomy): domain Bacteria; phylum Bacteroidota; class Bacteroidia; order Flavobacteriales_D; family Sanyastnellaceae; genus UA16. The sequence continues at coordinate 31,024 of CAJQLF010000028.1, read as the reverse complement.
AGCGGTCAGTCCCGATGTTATTGGGTTTTCAGAAGTGTCCAATGTGAGTGCGAATTACGTAACCAACCTACTCAACGAGTGGATCCCCATAGAGGGTGGAGGGTCGTGGAATGTCGTCAAAGACGATTGGGATTTGATGGTGGCCGCCAAAGGAAACATCCTGTCCTCATTTGCATCCGTAACCCGGCAATTTCCAGTCGTCGTCGAAGGGCATGCTGATTGGGAGGTGCCGTTGCTTTTTACGAGCAGCCACATGAAATGTTGTGGAGGATCTTCCAACGAAGCGCAGAGGCAAGCGGAAGCGGATGAGTACATGGCATTTTTGCGAGACGCCATCAACGGAGAAGGGGAAATCAGCATTGCGGCTAACACCCCGGTCGTTTACGGTGGGGACCTCAACATGGTCGGTTTGGACAACCCGATTTACACCTTGGTCTCCGGCGACATCAGCAATGAATCCGCGCACGGACCGGATTTCGCGCCAGATTGGGATGGTTCATCCCTCACCGAATGGCCCTTGTTGCAGTCGGACCATCCGTTTGATTTCACATGGCAAAGCGGCAACCTCTCCTCGGAATGGATGCCCGGAAAACTCGACTACCTCATCACCTCTGATGCCTCTGCCGATGTGAAGGGGGGATTTGTATTGAGGACGGCCAACATGGCTTCTGAGCGGCTCGCTGAGCTGGGTTTACAGGCGGGGGATGCACTCGCTGCCTCGGATCATTTTATAGTCGTTGGAGACCTCGGTCTTGGTGATTTAATTGGCTACGCACCCGACTTGGATGAGGATGGAATCAGCGACTTCGATGACAACTGCCTCAGCGTTTTGAACCCCGATCAAGGTGATTTCAATGGAGATGGCGTCGGGGATGCATGCAGCGACAGCGATGGAGATGGGCTTAGTGACGCTCTCGAAGTCAATGTTTATGGAACAGACCCTGGCCTCGCAGATACGGACGGAGATGGCGTTTCTGACGCGCTAGAACTTTGCAGCTGCAGCTCATTGGACCTCTGTCCGGGCGACCTGACCAACGATTCAGTCGTTTCCGTAGCGGACCTTTTGGTATTGCTCGGGTTGTTCGGGGGCACATGCTGACCTGAACTCCGAGCAGACGCCTCTTTACTCCGCCGAGCGCACCAATTTGACGGTTTTCACACCGCTCGCTGTTCCGATTTTCACCAAATACGTTCCTGCAGGCATGGACTGCATCGTGAGTGTGCTCCTCGTTTGCTGAGGTTGCAACGTTTGGACCATGCGTCCTGCAAGGGTGTATACCTCAATGAACTCCATCACCTCTGTCGACTCAAACATAACAATGCTGTTCGTTGGGTTGGGCCAAACGCGTGCGTTCACTGTGAGCTCGTCCACGGAGACTACAATAATGTCCACCTCGACGGAGGTTTGATCTGAGCATACTCCATCCTCGCTGAAAGTCGTTAACGTCACGGTGTAGATGCCCGCATCGGTGTAGGTGTACTCCGGATCCATTTCTTCGCTGACGCCTCCATCACCGAATGTCCAATAGTAACCACCCGCACCTGTGCTTGCGTTATCAATTTCCAATGCGCCATCCAGCAAGTTCCAGGGAGATGTCACATCAAACGCGGCATTCACAGCCGACGTGAGATCCGATTGGTACCGCGGCGAAATCCGATAACCTTCAAAGTAAGGTTCCTCAAAATCCCGTTGATCACCGATCCCTGTAACGCCAAACACACCCACTGGAGCATCCGACAAAAACAAGTCTGTATTGGCATCAATCCGCATCGTGTACACCGAGTTGCCCGTCGTAATGTCCACTTCGAAGCTCGGGGCGCTGTTCGTCCATTGTTCTGGATCTACCAATTCCACGCACTTCAATCGAATGATGTGCGACTCTGTGTTTTCGTTGAGTTCTTGAACCAATGGAGGTTGTTCTGTCAAGAAACCCGACCCCTCATAAAGCACGGTATCAGCGATGATTTGAGTGAGTCCCGCAAATTGAGCAATGGTTCCACGCACGCGCAGGCTGTCACCGGGAACCACTTGGTCGTAGCCAAAATCAGAAAGAGGACTGAAAACGTTAATTCCATCCGTTGCATCAATCAACGTGAACTGGAGTCCGGATGGATAATCGTTCCAGCCGTGCACAATCCCTCGCAATTCACATGACACCCCCAAGCTATCGGTTACACCGGACACTAAATCTACCGTCCGCACCGTCGCAATATCATATACCGGGTAGGTCAAATCCGACGGTTGAATGTGGATGGTTACGGTGTCGATCAGCAACACCAAGTCGCCCGATGTTACTTGTATAGCCAGCTCCACTGTCTCTTCTCCCTCTGGCTCCTCGTCATCAATGGCGGCAAACGTGAACGACTGATCATTCAATAAACCAATGGGAAAGGAGAACTCTGGCAAAGGGAACACCCCTGGGAAATCAGTTCCTGCTTCCGCGGTGCCTCCCACCACGTCCACCACAACTGTCGCGTTTTGCAGGGGATAGGCCACCTGCATCACCACCTCTACTCCGCTTCCTTCAAATATGTACAGATCTGTCGCTGTGAAACCCAATTCCATGTCTGGCGTTCCTGTGCAAGTGGCTGAATGGTAACCGATAAAATCAAAGGTATCCGACGGGTATGCATCCCATTGGTATTGACCTACTTCCCAGTCTGTGCTACCCTGAGAGACATTGGCTTTTCGAACCAAGGTGTATTCCGCCATTTCTCCAGCACCTCCATCCACGGACCAAGCGCTTCCTGGATCTGGTCCAAATTCGCCCATTTGATCAATGATGACTCCATCGTGGTACAACACAATAACGTCATTGCCATTGAACCACGTTATCTGACTTACCAGATCGCCTGCCTGAAACAACTCTGGCGCCGCCAGTGCATTCATAAGAACGAAAACACCGTTGGGTTCGATTACACCCGAAAGTTCTTGAACATTGGTCGCTTCGGAAGCGCCATTGTTCCATGTTTCCATGCTGTAACCCGTCAAGTCAATCGCCACAGGTGACGGGTTGTATAGTTCAATCGCCTTGTTGTTGCTGTTGCCCTCCACGTACTCAGAGATGAAGATTTCTTCGCAAAAACTAGCGCTTTCGCAGTCCAAAATTTCCACCTCCAAAAATGTCATACTCAAGCTGTCGCATTCAACACCCGCAATGGCGTTCAGCGCACCTCCAGGGACCAATGTGCCGGCATCAAACCCGCCCAAACCGCTCGTGCCCCACACTTGATACGTGCCGACACCCAGCCCTGAGAAATCATACTGAGGGTATCCCGCAGTATCCAAAATGGTCTGGGTGTTATCGGTAATCACAAAAATGTATTCGGCATCCTCCGCCTCCGAGGTATATCCGAAGGTGATTTCCGCGTTTTCCAAACCCAAACATCCCAAAGCCGTTGGGGTCCCTGACGCATCTGTTACATACCCGCCGTCGCAAGCTGGTGGGTCGCACGTTTCTCCTTGAATCTCGATGCTGTTCGTTGTTACAGCAACACACCCTTCACCCAAGATGCCTTCAGCGGGCTGACCTGGGGCAAGGGTTGCTTCAATAAGAGGAGCGTCATGGGAAACACCAAACACCTCCATCAAACCATCTCCTAGCCCTGATAAATTAACCGCTGTTCCATCAAACGCAGCCAAAATCAGCCCTGACTCCGCATCTGCAACCACTGAGGTAAATGCCGCATCCGGAACGTCATTGCTGTGATTCAGTTGAACCAACACCAACTCACCTTCATCCGTGCACACAAAACTGTTGCTGGCATTCTGCAGCCCAATTTGACCGCCATCGCACAGCAAAACATTGCTATAGCCCGGGGTGGGCGACTGCAAAATAAATTCCGATGGTGTTTGCGGGGTGCCCCCGTCTGGAACCCTTGACAAGCTTTGGTAGTCTGCTAACCCTTCGGCACTCTCATTAAGTTGAGTGCCGTTGGGGGTCAAAACATCCAACAACGCGCTCATTGGCGGTTGGTTGTTTCCATATACCACACCGTCCAAAATGTCCTCACTGCTCACCGGGGTGCCATTGGGAAAAGCTGAAATGTCTGCATCATACAAAGCGATTCCCTCTTGGCCCACCTGCAACCAATTGGTTGATTCAATGACAATGTCCGCCTCTGGGAGGCCCGGTCCTCCAACCAGAAAAAACCCTTCGGAATTCAAGTTGTACCCCGACAAGTCGACCGAAAGGTTGGATTGGGCGTTTGAACCGTTAAAAATCACCAACAAAAAGCCGGACAAATCCTGATTTGGAGTGCCGTAAATCTCCACGAACTCCTGCGTGTCAATGCCTGGTCCAGATGGATCAAATTCATTAATAACGAGCTGTGACTGGACCTGCGTGGTCAAAAGCACCGCGGCTGTCGTTACAAAGAAGGCGAGAGTAAGTGGGCGCATGTGAATCTTAATTGCGAATGGAGGGGGGTCAAAAATACATACTTTCAGCGCGAACATCGACAATGCAACTCCACTGGTCATTGAACCGTAACTTCGTAATTACATGGAAGCGAAGGGAAGCCTTATTGAAAAGTTGGATGATTTTATCCGGGCGTACTACCTCAATCAGGTGGTTAACGGCTTGCTTTTGTCGGTTGCTGTGCTCATCGTCAGCGGCATCACCTTTGCCTTGTTGGAATATGTTGGGCAGTTTGGAATCGCAGGTCGTACCGTGATATTTTGGGTTTTAACTGGGGGAGGAAGCACTGTTATAGGAGGGTGGGTCTTGTGGCCTTTGCTCCAGTGGGGGCGGTTGAGCCGAGGTTTGACCCATGAGCAAGCGAGCTCTATCATTGGCGAACACTTCCCGGAGATCAGTGACCGGTTGCTCAATGTTCTGCAACTTCAACGTCAACTCGGAACGACGTCAAGCACAAGCGATACTTCATTGCTGCAGGCGTCCATCGAAGAACGCACCACAGCCTTGAAACCGGTCGCGTTTCAACGAGCGATTGATTGGAAAAAGAGCCGAAAACTCTTAAAATATGCTGTACCAACGTTGATTCTTGCCGCAGGAATTATGGGGTGGAGTCCTGAATTGGTCCAAGAACCTGCGAGCAGGATTCTCGCACATCGGCAGGATTTTATTCCGCCACCGCCATTTGCTTTCTCTGTGCTCAGCAATCCACTCGCTGTTCCAGCTCTCGAGCCGTTCACTTTGGAAGTTCAAACAGAGGGAGAGGCCCAACCGGAAATCGTGATGATCGAAGTTGGTGAGAGCCGCTACCGCATGGAACGAACAGGTGAAGGACGGTTTCGTTATGTGTTTCCTATGGTCCGAGAAAGCCTGAGTTTTACACTCTTTGGATCCGGTGTTTCTTCCGATGTGTACACCCTCAAGGCTCTCCCTGTCCCAACTTTAGTGGGGTTGGAGGTTACAACCACTCCCCCCTCCTACACCGGTCTTCCAGCCGAAACCGTGCAAGATGTAGGAAACTTGAGGGTCCCCGAGGGAACCCAAATTGAATGGCGCATACGAAGCAAAGACACAGAGAGCCTGCGCTTGGAATTTGGGGGGTCCCCTGTTGCTGTGGAGCGCGGGGCGGGCGGTATGTTCACTGCTGCTCTTCGGGCAAAAGAAAGCGGTCCATATTGGGTGGTTCCTTCCAATAGCGCTGTGGGTGCATTGGACTCCATGCGTTATCACTTGCACGTTAGCTCCGATCAATTTCCGCGCATTCGCGCGACAGAAAGCGTCGATTCAACCGCCCTGAAGACGCGCTACTTCAATGGGGAAGTTTCGGATGATTACGGCTTCAGTCAACTGACCTTTGTTTACCAGTGGATCGAGGTCGGTGAGCGAGCGGAAGAATTGCTTGCTGGAGAAAGACCGACGGCGGGGAATGCTCTACGCCAATCGCTCGCTGCGCCCAGGGGTCGCGGCGATCGTTTCTTTTTTGAATGGCGACTTGATGAAATCAACGTTATCCAAGGCGATGTGCTCGAGTATTGGTTCGAAGTCTGGGACAATGACCGCATCCACGGTGCTAAAATGTCGCGATCAACACCAAGAACCTTCTCGCCGCCGAGTAAAGAAGAGATCCGAGAAGAGCGCGACCAAGCCAATGCGGACATTGAAGAACGCATGGCCGCCGCGCGACAGAGTGCCGCTGAAGTGCGCGAAAACATGGAGTCGTTGCGCCGTCAATTGGCTGAGGATAAAGAGATGGATTGGAAGGATGAGCGGGCGATAGAGGAGCTAATGAAAAAGCAAAAACAGCTTCAGGAAGACCTCAACGAGCTACAAGAAATCAACAGTGAAAAAGATGAGCGCACAAATGAATTCAGTCCAGAAGAAGAGCGCATATTAGAAAAACAGGAACAACTCCAAAACCTCATGGAGCAAGTGATGAGCGACGAGTTGAAGGAGTTGTACGAAGAGATGCAGCGGCTCATGGAACAAATGGACCCTGAATCCATGGAACAAATTCAGGAGCAGTTGGAAAACATGCAGGTCGATCAAGAGTCGTTGGAAAAGGAATTGGATCGGGCGTTAGAACAATTCAAGCAGTTGGAGTTTGAGGTTAAAATGGAGGAGGCCATTGACGACCTGAAGGAACTCGCTGAAAAGCAGGCTGATTTAGCTGAAAAGACCCGGAATGAAGAGGGTTCCAATGACAGCTTACAAGCCGAACAAGACTCCTTGAATAAAGCGTTTGAAGAGATTCAAAAGGAACTTGACGATTTGGAAAAATCCAATGAAGAGCTCGAAAACCCCAACACCACAATGGACCGGGAGGAAGAGCGTGAATCCATTCAAGAAAAGATGAATGACAGCTCTGACCAGTTGGAACAGAGTAAAAACAAAAAAGCTTCTCAAAACCAGCAGTCCGCAGCGGAAGAGATGCAACAGATGGCCCAACAGCTAGAAAGCCTCATGCAACAATCCAGTGAAGAAGCCCTGGAAATGGACATGGACGCATTGAGGGAGCTTCTGGAAAACATCATTCAATTATCGTTTGAGGAGGAGGGTTTGATGGCGGATTTACGCAACACCAGCAAGAATGATCCGGCTTATGTTGTGCACGGGCAAACCCAAAGACGTCTTAAAGACGACGCGCGCATGGTGGAAGATTCACTTTTTGAGCTCAGCATGCGGATTCCACAACTCGCTCCAGCCGTGAACCGTGAAGTTGGGCTGGTCAACCACCACATGGCTCTGGCGTTAGGTAATTTTGGGGACCGTGAAACGGACATCATCACCACAAACCAGCAGTATGTGATGACGAGCTTCAATAACCTCGCTTTAATGTTGGATGACGCGTTGCAGCAAATGCAACAAGACATGGCTGAAAAACAGCCCGGGAATGGCAATTGTGAAAAGCCAGGGGGCAACGGCAAACCTAAACCCTCCCCTAGCGCTGGTGACATCAAAAAAATGCAACAGTCCTTGGGTGATCGGCTCGAAAAAATGAAAGAAATGATGGGCGAGGGGGCCAACGCGGGCAACAGCGGAAAACAAAAACGACAGCTCAGCAAAGAGCTCGCTCAAATGGCCGCTCAACAAGCCGCGCTTCGTCAAATGGCCGAAAAGAAGGCCCAAGAGATGAATGGAGATGGCTCGGGAGATGGAAATCAGATGAACGACATCGCTAAAGAGATGGAAGAATTGGAGCGAGACCTTGTCAATAAGAACGTCACACTAGAAACATTGGAGCGACAACAGCAGCTTTTAGTTCGGCTCTTGGAGGCTGAGAATGCAGAGATGACGCGGGGTGAAGACGATAAACGTAAATCCAAGGCAGGGGACCAAAACCTCGCTACCGAGCCTGCTCCGCTCTTGGATTATCGGGAGCAAAAGAATAGAGAAGCCGAGTGGTTACGAACAATCCCCCTTGAATTGGATGCTTATTACCGTGACCGAGTCAACGAATATTTCAATAATTTGGACCTCACGAAGCCCGACTCCGAGCTTCCACCCCAATGATAGGACCCATGATTGAAACCATGCATAAACTGGAATTTACCTCAGAGCCCGAAAACATTGCGATCATCGAGCGATTAATCGACGAGATTCGAGAAGAAACGACCTTCCAAGAGGAATGCTATGGTGACGTCTTGATCGCTATGACGGAAGCCGTCAACAACGCTATTGTCCATGGAAATAAATTAGATCCCGATAAGAAAGTTGTGGTTGAATACGAAATCCAGCCCTCGGACCTGTATTTCAAAATTGTTGATTCCGGCGCTGGGTTTGATTACGAAAACGTCCCTGATCCAACTTCTCCTGAGAACCTCGAGAAGCCCAACGGACGAGGAGTTTTCCTCATGCGTCAATTGGCGGATGCGTGTGAATTTGACGATGACGGACGCATTGTTGAGTTGACCTTTAAGGGTGTTTTTCAAACCACATAACACCCTGCTTTGGCATTTCATTTTCACAATGCCGACCATGCCTTTCGTTGCCCGAATCGGCGCAAAATCAAAGCTTGGTTGCTTGATTTCGCATCAGCGCACCAAAAAACCATTGGGGAAATTTCCATTGTTTTTTGCAGTGACCGTTACTTACTTGAGATCAATAAGACTCACTTACAGCACGATTACTACACGGATATTATCACCTTTGATTACTGCGAAGGCAACACCTTGTCTGCGGATATCTTGATCTCCGTTGATCGTGTAAAAGAAAACGCAGTAAGTCATAAACAACTCTTTTTCAATGAGTTACTTCGGGTTATTGCACACGGGAACCTTCATCTCATAGGGTATAAAGACAAAACAAAGAAGGATTCCATTGCCATGCGTGAAGCTGAGGAACAGTGGATCTTACGCTACTACGAACTTCATCCATGATTCATCCAGAATACGACGTCATTGTTGTTGGCGCAGGACACGCTGGTAACGAAGCAGCAGCAGCAGCAGCCAATCTTGGTGCCCACACCTTGCTCATAACGATGAACATGGGGGTCATCGGACAGATGTCCTGCAACCCCGCCATGGGCGGCATAGCCAAGGGTCAAATTGTACGGGAAATCGATGCGCTCGGTGGATATTCTGGAATTGTTAGCGATCACAGTGCCATCCAGTTTCGAATGCTCAACCGATCCAAGGGCCCAGCGATGTGGTCTCCGCGCACCCAGAATGACCGGATGCGCTTCGCTGAGAAGTGGCGGTTAATGCTCGAGCAGACGCCTAAACTCGACTTTTGGCAAGACGCTGTTCTTGAACTTATCATCGAAAACGATCGATGCTGCGGGGTCAAAACCCAACTTGGCGCCACCATCCGGTCCAAGTCTGTTGTCGTCACAGCAGGCACATTCCTGAATGGCTTGATGCACATTGGTGAGAAGCAATTTGGAGGCGGACGAGCGGGCGAAAAAGCAATTCACGGAATCACCGAGCAACTAGTAGAACATGGTTTCAGTGCGGATCGCATGAAAACAGGAACGCCCCCTCGGGTTGATGGGCGCAGCATCAACTACCAAGTCCTTGAAGAACAAAAGGGGGATGAAAACCCACAGCGTTTCTCTTTTACCGATACGCCCGTCTTGTCCAATCAGCGCAGCTGCCACATCGCACACACCAACCTCGCGGTCCATGATATTTTGAGAGAGGGTTTTGATCGCTCACCTATGTTCAATGGGCGAATTCAAGGATTGGGTCCGCGGTATTGTCCGAGCATCGAGGATAAAATTGAGCGATTTCACACCAAAGATTCACACCAATTATTCGTTGAGCCAGAGGGGTGGGAAACGGTTGAAGTGTACGTCAATGGATTTAGCACAAGCCTGCCAGAGGATATCCAAGTCAAGGCTTTGCGGTCGGTTCCTGGCTTCGAATCCGTTCGGTTTTTCCGACCCGGCTATGCGGTCGAATATGACTTCTTTCACCCCACACAGCTCCATCACAGTTTGGAGACCAAGGCCATTCAAGGTTTGTTTTTCGCCGGTCAAATCAACGGAACAACAGGATATGAAGAGGCCGCAGCGCAAGGTATCATGGCGGGCATCAACGCCGCACGTTCCACGTGGAACATGGAGCCGGTAACTCTCAAACGAAACGAAGCCTACATCGGTGTTTTGATCGATGACCTCGTCACCAAAGGCACGAAAGAGCCGTACCGCATGTTCACCTCACGTGCAGAATACAGAATCCTCCTTCGACAAGACAATGCAGATCAACGGTTAACTCCCCTATCTCATGCCATGGGGTTGGCGAGTGACGCACGGCTGCAGGCACTTGAATCCAAGAGGGCGCGGATTAAAAAAATGCGAACCTCTTTGGAAAAAACCAGCGTGACGCCAGACGAAGCTCAAGCCCTTCTTGAAAAAAAGAACAGCGCCCCTCTCCGACAGAAGCAAAAGTCCATCGCTCTTTTATCTCGGCCTAACATCGGTCTTACTGACCTTATTTCTTCCATCGATTCGATCAATCAAAAGTCTCAAGAACACCAATTAGAGCTTGCCGACATTGAATGCCTGGAAGTCGAGGTGAAGTACGAGGGGTACATTGAAAAAGAACAAGCAGTCGCCGACAAACTCCAGCGACTTGATTATATCAGCATACCAAAAGGGTTTAATTACCACGCCCTCGAATCCCTCAGCAGCGAGGCTCGAGAAAAACTTTCAGAGGAACAACCTGCTAACCTATCAAGCGCATCCAGAATTTCTGGGGTGAGCGCATCCGATCTCGCGGTTCTTCTCGTTCACCTTGGACGGTGAGCCTTTTGTTAATGTTTCACGTGAAACATATAGAAATCGACCCAATAGCGCGCCAAAACAGGCCTCTGACGTTCTGTAAAGGCCACGGTGCGGCACCCTCGAGAAAATAGAAACGCGCAAAACCCTTATTATCAACGTTTTAATGAATATAGCATTCGTCTCGTGCTGTTTACCTTTGCGCCAATCTTTTTAACCGCACTCTCATGGACATTCAACGTATTCTCCAGACCCTGAACATTCAACCCCACAACCACGGTGTCATGATCGGGACCGAATCCTTTGGATCAGGACCCACGATTGACTCCATCTCTCCTGTGGATGGAAAAAAGATTGCTTCATTGTCCAGCGCAACAGATGCAGATTACGAGCGTGCGGTAGAAGCGGCCCAGCAAGCCTTTATCGAGTGGCGCACTGTTCCGGCTCCAAAGCGTGGAGAAGTTGTTCGACAGTTTGGGGACGCCCTTCGGGAAAAGAAAGACGCGCTCGGTGCGCTCGTGAGTTATGAAATGGGAAAGTCTCTGCAAGAGGGATTGGGTGAGGTGCAAGAAATGATCGACATCTGTGACTTCGCTGTCGGTCTAAGTCGGCAGCTTTACGGCATGACCACTCACTCCGAACGTCCAGACCACCGCATGTTTGAGCAGTACCTTCCTTTGGGGGTCGTTGGCATCATCTCTGCTTTTAATTTTCCGGTAGCCGTTTGGTCATGGAACACGGCATTGGCGTGGATCTGCGGTGATTCGTGTGTGTGGAAGCCCTCAGAAAAAAGCGCCTTGTGCTCCATTGCTTGCCAGCATATTTGGAACGAAGTCGCAGCAGCGAATGATGTACCCGAGGGGTTGAGCTGCGTTGTCAATGGGTACGCTAACATCGGTGAGAAATTAAGCGATGACACGCGCATTCCTTTGGTTAGTGCCACCGGTAGTACCCGCATGGGCAAGGCGGTCAGTAAAGCGGTTGGAGCCCGTTTGGGGCGTGCTTTGCTTGAGCTCGGTGGAAACAATGCGGTTATTATTGCCCCTGACGCTGATTTGGAAATGGTTGTGCCGGCCACCGTATTTGGAGCTGTTGGCACATGCGGTCAGCGCTGCACATCAACCCGTCGATTGATCATCCACCGATCCATCTACGACCAGGTCAAAACAGTTCTCACCAAAGCCTACCAACAACTGAGCATTGGGAATCCTTTGGATCAAAAAAACCACGTTGGCCCTTTAACCGACCAAGCAGCAGTTCAGATGTACCTCGACGCGCTTGACGCTGTCGAAGCCGAGGGTGGAACGTTCTTAGTCAAAGGAGGTAAGCTTGATGGGGCTGGATATGAGAGCGGATGTTATGTAAGCCCTTCCATCGCTGAAGCCCGCAATGATATGGCGATTGTGCAGCACGAGACCTTCGCTCCATTGCTCTATATCATGCCTTACGATACGCTGGAAGAAGCCATCGATCTGCAAAACGGAGTAGCACAGGGATTGTCTTCTGCGATTATGACCAACAACATGCGTGAAGCCGAGCGCTTTATTTCTGCCGCGGGTTCCGATTGTGGAATCGCCAACATCAACATCGGTACTTCTGGTGCGGAAATTGGTGGTGCATTTGGAGGCGAAAAAGAAACAGGAGGGGGGCGTGAATCTGGAAGTGATGCGTGGAAAGCATACATGCGTCGACAAACCAACACGGTCAATTACGGCACAACCCTGCCTCTTGCGCAAGGCATCAAGTTTGACCTCGGCTGATGCGACCTCTTCATTTTTGCTGGGCATTAGGATTCCTTTCCTTGTTTTTGGCGTGTAGTCAGCCCATTGAAAATCAGTTCGTTGAGTTTGTTCTGAACGACTCGACACGTGCTGTATTTCCCATTCAGCGCGAGCTAGATTCGTGGCAAATCCAGAACGGAGCAGAAGTTTTGGTGTTGGAACGCGTCAACGACACTGTATACCGGGTTCCTGTCTTTGGGGGATCATTGGCCACAGGTGAGGCACAGTTAAACCAAGGTGTTTGGACTGATTCTTTGCGGCCTAAAAAAAACGGATACCCGTACCAAGTTCCGTTTGAAATAACCACTCGGACGACACAGTCTGAATCCACTGCAATTGAAGGCACGTGGGACGTCTGGTTTGGTGAAGGCGATGAAAGTGACGTTGCCACCTCCCAACTTGACTTGACTTCAACAGAGGCCGGTGTCCAAGGCACCATACGCACCCCAACAGGTGACTACCGCTATCTCAGCGGCACGTTTCTCGAGGGTGTTCTAACCATGCAGACCTTCGATGGGGCGCATTTGTACTGCATTACAGGCATATGGGAAGATGGAAACTGGACGTTGGGGTCGTTTTACAGTGGAAATCACTACCGAGTCTCATGGCAAGGAAAAAAGGCGGACCCGTGGCCAAAAAAGGATTCAATCCGCATGCTGTCCGTGCCTTTGGATTCTCTTTTTGTGCGGGTCGTTGATCCGGGAGGTGCTCCGGTGGAGGTCTCTTTGGTCCCAGATGGTGAGATGCCTTTGGTTGTTGATATTCTTGGCTCATGGTGCCCTAATTGCATGGACGAAGTCCGGTTGCTTAAGGAGGTTGTGCGGCCCAACGGAAACCAGATGCTTTCCGTGGCGTTCGAACGGCCCGATTCTCCGCTCAATGCCTATGAACGCATTCAGTCCTTTCAGTCCGAAATGCAAATGGATTGGGTTATTTACCTTGGAGGCAAAGCGAACAAGCAGGTTGCCGCTGATGCCTTTCCGTTTCTCGATCAGGTGATCAGTTTTCCAACCACGTTATTCGTTCACAGGGATGGCACCGTTTATGTGCACTCTGGTTTTAATGGTCCTGCTACAGGGACTCTATATGAACAGGAGGTTGCCGTGTTTAAGCGTTATTTAGCACCGCTTACTTCTCTGGAAAATCATTAACTCGATCCACTTCGATCCGTTTGTCTTGATTTGCTAATTGCCAGGCAGTGCAAAACACAAGCTGACCAATTTCAGCCGTCTTATCGTATAAAATTTTCTCCGGGTCATCGCCTGGACGGTGATAATCCTCATGCACACCGCTGAAATAAAAGATTACCGGTATGTTGTTCTTGGCAAAATTGTAATGATCTGACCGGTAGTAAAAGCGATTGGGGTCATCAGGGGCGTTGAATGTGTAATCCAGCGCGAGCTTGGTATATGTTGTGTTGGCTGTTTCGCTGATTTCGTGCAGTTCGCTTGACAATTTATCTGAACCGATCAGGTAGACGTAACGCTCTTCATCTGCGTGGCTCTCATCCACCCGGCCGATCATATCAATGTTGAGGTTTGCAACTGTGTTCTCCAAAGGCCAAACAGGGTGGTCCGCATACCATTCACTTCCCAACAATCCCTTTTCCTCACCAACAACCGTCATCAATAAAACACTCCTCCTTGGACCGTCTCCCGCTTTAACCGCTTTCATAAACGCCTCGGCCAGCTCCAGTACGGTGACGGTACCAGAACCATCGTCGTCTGCTCCGTTGTGAATCTCCCCGTCAATAATTCCTACATGATCATAGTGCGCTGTAATCACAAGTACCTCATCTCTCAAAACGGAGTCTCGCCCAGGAATAAAGCCCAATACGTTGTTTGATGTGACATCGTCAGCCGTCGCTGACAACTCAAAACTCCATGTCGCTTGTGGAAGCAGGGTAGGGGCAAGCGGTTGTCCTTTTTGTGTTTTTTTCGACCACCTCTTCCATGACTTTATTGCTGAACCGGTCCACCAATTCGCTGTGGCTGGAGCCTCCACCATAAAGGTTGGAATCCGTGTTCCTTCCCGTTCTTCTGGTTCGCCCTCCCTGTTTAATCGCAAAGATTTACGGAGCAACCAAGGCTTCATTCTACTCCGTACCACGGATAAATCATCCCCTACGACGATCACCGCAACTGCGCCTTGTTCTGATGCGGCTGTGCGCAAAGTATTCAATCCTGTCTGCCAGCGGGTTTCTCCGCCTTCCGTTGCCGCTTGCACAACCACCGCCATGCCTTTTACGTCGACATCTTGCAAATCCTGCACGTCTGAAATAGCCATCATTGGTAAGTCGTTCATCACGGGCTCTTTGATGCCGGGATAAAACAGGTAGTCATCTAAAAAAACCAACCCCTGACCACCAACGTAAGCTGATCCGCCTTCAATTTGAGATCGAACCAGCTCTACCGGTTGGAAATAAGAATCTCCATCGTATGGAGCAATTCCCACTGATTTAAAGTAACTCGCAATGTAGGCTGCGGCCTTGTCTGCGCCCGGCTCACCGGTCTCCCGGCCTTCAAACGCATCGCTCGCCAAAACCATTAAGTGGTTTTCTAAATCCGAAGCAGAAATGGAAGACCTGTATGATTCAGGGATCACGATGTCTTGAGCAAGTCCTTCATTCACAGAAAAAAACATCAATGCCAGTCCCGCAAGTGCACAGGATATTTTACTTACACGGCGCTCATGCCTGCCGCCCTCAAAAGATTGGCTCATGTACGCTTTTAAAATTTCCAATCCCTCATCTTCCGAGACAAACCGAGCTGGAATGCACAAAACATTCGCATTGTTGTGTTGCTTCACAAGTTGAGCAACTTCTGGGTTCCAAGCTAAACCAGCTCTTACCCCTTGATGCTTATTTGCTGACATGGCCACTCCGTTGGCTGATCCACAAATTAAAATTCCGAAATCCACTTCTTTCGCTTCAACATCCGCAGCCACCGCGTGCGCATGATCCGGATAATCAACACTGTCTGTTGAATCTGTGCCTCGATTGACCACCGTATTACCCTCCGATTCTAAGTACCTTGTGAGTGCCTTTTTCAATGCAGGCCCTGCATGATCTCCTCCAATTGATATACGCATGGTGTCCTATTTTTTGGCAAGTTAATTAACAAGCAGATGGTTGATAGCACATTTCTTTGGTGAACAACTTCAAAACAACTTCTCTTTCAATTTCGAAATTCTCGTGCAAGCAAATTACGTCATCAGAATTCCAAACTTTTTCCGTCTAATTTCTACTCCATATTATGCGCCTATTTTCCAAGGTTATCGACCAATCATTTGATCATAAATTATCAGACCATTCATTCATACACTGCTTGTTTAAAACCATCTTTAAGCCTTGAAAATCAGTCTAACCTTTTAAAAAACGCTGTTTGCAACCTGCCTTAATCTTGTGAAAAACTGAAAATTCCTACATCCATTGCCTCTCCTTATACACACAATGAACAAGCCTACTACTATTGCTTTATTTTCTAAGAATAAAAGAATATTACTATGGTGTGTGTTGATTACATCTTTTGCCTCAGCGCAGGAAATTCCAGTGAATTGTGATTGGACGGTATATACCTTTCCATCGGGAAAAAAAGCAAGTGAAGGATGCTTAGTTAACGGAAAACCAGAAGGAACATGGACCTCATATTTTACCAACGGAAACATCAAGAGTGTAGGTGCTCGAATGAACTTTTTACTTCACGGTGAGTGGGTATTTTTTGATTCCACGGAAACAAAGGTCAGAACAGTGGAATATGTGGCAAATCAAAAATCAGGATGGGAGCGAGTATATTTCTCTAATGGCACGATAAAAGAGGAAATCCAGTTTAAAGAAGATAAAAAATCAGGTTGGACAAATCTGTATGATGAATCAGGACAAAAACGAAAGTCAATTCCTTACAGAGCTGATTTAGAGGATGGTAAAGGGCGGGAATTTGCATTAGATGGTCGAGTTATTTCGTTGTTGGATTATCAGAAAGGATATTTAAGGGGCATTGAAAAAATTAATCGTTACGACGAAAAGAACGCTAAAACAGGTACCTGGATGGAGTGGTCGGATTCCGGTATTCTTTTAGAGCAAGGTGTTTGGAAGGGAGGAAAAAGAAATGGGTTGTTTCGGTTTTATGATCAATGGGGTCAGCTTGATCGGGTAGAGAAATACCTGGATGGAGAGGTGATTTCGGATGCAGAAGAAACAGTAGAAATTGATGTTCGGACAACCGTTCATGAGAATGGGACTGTTGCATCGCGGGCAACATATGAAAATGAAAAACGAGTAGGTACCTATTCTGAATACGATAATGAGGGAACAATTATAGCTGGAGCGCTGTATGACGCGGGTGTAATGATTGGAAAAGGCATTACCAACTCCCAAGGCAAGCGGGTTGGATCGTGGAAACAATTTTATACGTCGGGCGAATTAAAATCGGAAGGAGGATATCAAAATGGACAGCGTGAAGGGCTGTGGAAATTTTATGCAGAATCAGGCGAATTAGTTCAAGAAGGGAAATACAAGGAAGGCGCATACCACGGAAATTGGAAATGGTATTATTTGAATGGATCCATTCATCGAGATGAGTCGTATCGCAATGGCAAAGCGAGTGGTCTTTTTCGTGAATGGGATTTCAATGGAAAACTCATTGTTCAGGGCACGTATGATTTCGGTTTAAAGCAAGGACCCTGGGTTATGGATGTCAACGATCACAAAGAAGAAGGAAACTATTTAGACGATGAACGCGACGGTGACTGGGTGCATGTTCACCCGAATGGGCAAAAGCAATTTGAAGGTTCTTACGAAAGTGGAGTTCCGATAGGAAAGCACATTTACAAAGACACACAAGGTTCAATGGTTCGAGTTGAACGATATGATTTAGGTGAAAGAGATGGAAAATGGATGTTTTATGGACCTAACCAAACATTGATTCAAACCCTCGATTATAAGCGAGGAAAGCTGTTTCGAATTGACGGACAACGGCTCAAGGACAGCGCTTCACGAAAAACTGAACCTTCTGGCGATTAACTTCGTCTCTGAGCCATGAAACTTGATCCCCATATTGCAAATTGGATAGATGTATGCACGGATGCTGCTTTGGTATTTGACAAGGATGGAGCGGCGGTTTACGTGAACAATGCAGGAAGGCAAATGCTTTCTGAAAGCGAAATAGAGCGGGCAAAAGAAGCAGGGGAACGGATCATTGCAGCGAGTAGCCATGAGCCATTTACTTGGAACGTATCAAACAACGAAAAACCGCACACAGTGCATTCAGGTTGTCTGAATGGCTATTATTATGCGGTTTTTAAGGACGTGCGAGATGCGGATGAGCTGGCCACTGCGCTGAGATATAATAAGACGCTTTACACGGGTTTAGCCAATGGGACCATCGAAGGGCTAGCTCTCATCAACAACAACAAAGCGGTTGACTCAAATGCGCAGATGTGGATTACAATGGGTGTCAACACAGCCCAGGAATTAGGTGAAATCGACTGGGAAGCCCAATTAGGAGAGCGCAATTGGAAGCGCTTGATGAGCCGTTTGGATGAGGTTTTGGAATTTGAATTTGTCAACGCGGGTGGCAAACCAATCGTAGTGGAGGGAAAAATGACGATCGTAGACAAGGAGTCGGGCTTCAAAGCCCTGGCCCTTCTGGATATCACAGATAAGAGAAAAATTTCAAAAGACCTTCTGCAAACCAAAGAGCGGTTCAGGTTGCTTGTGGAGACCAATCCGTTTGGGTTGCTTTTAGCGGTGGATGGCCGCGTACGGTATGCAAATCAAGCGGGTTTGGAAATTTTAGGCATAGAGGAAGAGGAGGTGTTTGACCAAGAGGTTATTCAGTTTTTTGCACCGTCTGATCGCTCCCCAATTCAAGAAGACATCGATCGAATTCTCAACGGAGAGAAAACTACCTACTTGGAAGTGCAGGTGAATATGATGGACAAGCAATTAAAAGAGGTGGGGGTTCAAATGGTCCTTTCCTTTTTTGATAATCAACCGGCCGTTCAAATTACAATGAACGACCTATCGACGCAGATGCAATTGGTCCGTGAACAACTGAAGCGAACATCAGCCGAAGAGGCGAACGTTTTGTTGAAGGAGGAAATTCTGCAGCACCGGGAAACCCAAAAGCAGTTAGAAGGTGCCGAGCGCTTTAATCGATCCATCATTGAGAGTTCCATTGATATGATTGTAGCGTTGGATGTAAAAGGAAACATTCTGCAATTCAATCACGCAGCGTCTGTGGAGTTTGGGATGAGCGCTGACGATGTAAAGGATATGACTGCGGCTGATTTTTTGAGCAACCCCGAGGACGCAGAAAACATTATCTCTGATTTGGATCGCCAAGGGTACTATGCGGGAGAAATTTCAGGAAAGCGATCGACAGGAGAGGTGTTTCAGATGTTGATTTCGATTGCGTCTTTACAAAATGAAAAAGGGGAAGGCACAGGCTATGTACTTGTCGGGAGAGACATCACAGATATCCGTTTTGCAGAGCAAGAACTTAGAAGAAGCGATGAGCGCTACCGGGATATTCTGGAAAACGCGAGCGACTTGGTTTTTCAGGTCAACGCAAAAGGCGGGCTTGAATACGCGAACCCCGCTTTCTTTGAATCCCTGGGATACTCACCAAAAGAACTGAAGTCGGTATTGATTCCAGACGTTATTGAAACTCCAACAAACGAGAACAAAGAGAACTGGATGGAATTGTTGGCCGGCCAGAACAACGAAATAAACTTTCGAAACAAAAACGGTTCGATATTGAAGATGTTGGGGGGTGGTTCAGTACAAACAACCAATCAAGGCGACTTAATCGGGTTGCGTTGCATTTACTCGAATGTTTCTGAAGTCAGAGCCTATCAGCGTGATGCAAGGGAAAAATCTGCCAAACTGGAATCGATTTTCAACTCAACGCGCTATCTCTTGATGTTTACCATCGACAAAGACCTTCGGGTGACATCGGTTAATCAAAACCTAAGACACACACTCAAAGAACAGTTCGGGTTTGACACGGAAGTTGGTACGCCCATTATAGAAACCCTGAAAGGCTTCACAGAAAAAAGCCTTTATCAGGGACAATTCAGACTTTTCTCCCGCGCAGCGCAGGGCACCCAGCAGCAATTTGAACTTCCGCTGGTCACGCAATCCGGAGAGGTGGCGTGGTACCAACTCTTTGTCAACCCCGTTGTATTTGAAGAAGGAACAGAGGAATTGAGTTGTATAGCGTACGACATAACAGAACGAAAAGAGATCGACAATAAGATTCGTGAAGCACTGAAGGAAAAGGAAGTTTTACTCCAAGAGGTCCATCATCGGGTGAAGAACAACTTACAGGTCATCTCAAGCATGCTTAACCTGCAGCGACGGTTTGTGGACGACCAAAAGATGTTAGATGTTTTGGAGGAAAGCCAAAACAGGATTTCGACAATGAGCTTTATTCACGAAAGCCTGTACCAAAATTCTGATTTTAGCTCCATTGGTTTTGCGGATTATTTGGAACGACTAACCCAGAACCTGATCCAGAGCTATTCTAACATTTCTGCTCGCGTGGAATTGACCAGTCAGCTGGACGACATTTACATCAATCTGAAACAAGCGATCCCATGTGGATTAATAGTTAATGAGTTGGTTTCTAATTGTTTAAAATACGCTTTCAAAGGAAGAGAAACGGGAAAAATATTTTTGCGCGTTGAAAAGAAAGGCGACGAACTGGAAATTGAGGTCGCAGATAACGGGGTCGGTTTGCCCGATAATTTTGACATTGAAACCAATGAGAGCTTGGGGGTGTATTTGGTTCAAGCTTTAACCGACCAATTGGACGGAGCGCTCGTTGTGGATAACAAACAGAGCGATAAGGCGTTAGATATTGAGACGGGGGCATCATTTTTGGTTAGATTTACCCCCGTGACGCTTTAGACGCAACCAAAGAAACCACTTGATATGCCCATAAATATTCTCGTAACAGAAGATGAAAGCATTGTTCGTAAGGACATTGAACGTTGCTTAGGAAACCTAGGTTATAACGTTGTGGCTTCTGCGGATAACGGTGAGGACGCCATTTCCATGGCCATGAAACACAAGCCGGATTTAGCACTCATGGACATCATGATCAAAGGCGACATGAATGGGATTGCGGCCGCCGAAGAAATTAAGCGGAACATCGACATTCCCGTCGTCTTTTTGACGGCTTATGCGGACGAGAACACACTGAACGACGCGAAACTCGCCGAGCCACACGGATACATTTTGAAGCCATTCAAGGATGTTGATATCCAGACGGCCGTAGAAATGGCCCTGCACAAGCACGGCAAGGAGCTGGAAATGCGTCAAGAGACGGATTTTTTGAGAAGTTTGGCGGAGCACAAGGATGACACAGACATCATTTTTGTGAAAAACCGAAGCCGCTTGATTCGGGTTAAGAACAGCGATTTGCTTTTTGTGGAGGCGCTGAAAGACTATGTCGTAGTCCACACCACGAACGAAAGCTACACAATCCATTCCACCATGAAGGATGTCGAAACAAAGCTGAGCGGACCGGACTTTATGCGAGTACACCGGAGCTACATCGTCAACATTGAAGCCATTGAAAGCATCAAATACTCGATGATTACCATTGCGGGAATGGAAAAAGAAATTCCAGTTGGCGGCAGCTACAAAGACGCGCTTGCTCAGCGCATCAACCTGCTCTAAAGCGGTTTTGATGGAACAAATAGAACGAATGAAAAGCGCTGTTTTTACGGCGCTTTTGTTTTTTACGATAAGCGTTGCGAGCACCTCGGCTCAGGACACCTTTAGCATTGTAGCGGTGGACATCACCACAGGGCAAGTCGGCTCAGCGGGTGCGACGTGTTTGGACGATGATGATATCGCGGGTGGCGCCATCATTATTTCGGACGTTGTTCCCGACCACGGGGCGATTCATACGCAAAGCTATTGGCATCCCGCAAATCAATCGAATGCCCACGAACAGTTTATAGAGGGTGCCAGCCCGACGCAACTTATGGATTGGTTGGAATCCAACGACGTTCAAGATTCACCCGGTATACGGCAATATGGTGCGGTCGATCTGGTAACAGGTTCAGCACGCGCTGACGCTTTCACAGGAGAGGCTTGTATGGACTACCACGGTCACCTTGTGGGAGAAGATTATGCGATACAAGGAAACATCCTCTTGGACGCATCAATACTCGAGGCGATGGAGCAAGGGTTCACAGAAACGTCGGGCACATTGGCTGAGCGGTTGATGGCGGCGTTGCAGGGGGCAAATGTGCCAGGAGCTGATTCACGGTGCTTGGAGGAAGGGGTTAGTTCACGAAGTGCCTTCATTCGGGTTGCTTTTCCAGGAGATGACCCCAACAACCTTACACTTGATTTGAACGTGTCTATTACCCCTGAAGGTGTTGAGCCGATTACGGAGCTGCAAGGAGTTTTTGACGCGTGGAATCAGGCTACTGAAACAAGCGAGGTGGGTAAATCAAACGAGCTCCAGGTGTACCTTGACTCGGCGGGGCGGTTGGCGTTTTCGTACTCAGGTGTGGAGTCTGGAGTTCCCGAACAGCTTCTATTGACCTCCATGCTGGGCCAAGAAGGGGCGTACAACGTTTCGCGGTTTTGGGTCGATCAAGCGGGGTTGTCTGGATGGGTAGACATTCGGGGCTTTTCACCTGGCACCTACATTGTTCGGCTTGTTTCCAAGTCGGGCAAGCTCCTTGGGACACGAAAAATGATGATCCACTGACCGAAAAAGTCTTACACCACTGCGAGTGGAACCTCGGTTCATTTGGAGGGGATAAAACCCTTGATTTAGTCGCCGGGTCCATCGTAATTTTACAGCTGCGCGTGCAAGCGCTAAACCGAACATAGAACCTAAAATATCACAAGAAATGAGCAACGAAAACCCACACGCAAACGCCAAAAACACGTACAACGTGAACAGCGAAAGCAAGTGCCCATTCTTAGGGGGAGCTTTGAAACAAAGCGCGGGTGGAGGAACGCGAAACACGGATTGGTGGCCTAACCAGCTCAACCTGAGTATTTTGCGCCAGAACTCGGAATTATCCAACCCCATGGGGGAAGACTTCGATTACAAGAAGGAATTTGAATCACTGGATTATGCGGCCCTCAAAGAGGACATTAACCGCGTTATGACGCATTCACAGGATTGGTGGCCGGCAGACTATGGTCATTACGGTCCATTTTTTATTCGCATGGCGTGGCACAGTGCCGGAACCTACCGAATTGCTGACGGTCGCGGTGGAGCTGGAGCGGGCACGCAGCGCTTTGCTCCTTTGAATAGCTGGCCCGATAATGCGAACCTGGATAAGGCGCGTCTGTTGTTGTGGCCGGTGAAGCAGAAGTACGGAAAGAAGATCTCTTGGGCCGACCTGATGATCTTGGCGGGAAATTGCGCTCTGGAGTCCATGGGATTCAAGACCTTCGGGTTTGGAGGTGGACGCGCAGATGTATGGGAACCCGAAGAGGACATCTACTGGGGCTCTGAAGGCGAATGGTTGGCTGACAAGCGCTATACAGGAGACCGCGAACTTGAAAATCCATTAGCCGCGGTTCAGATGGGATTGATTTATGTCAACCCAGAAGGGCCGAATGGCAATCCAGACCCACTCGCTTCTGCGCGGGATATTCGGGAGACGTTCGGGCGCATGGCCATGAACGACGAAGAAACGGTTGCGTTGATTGCGGGGGGACACACCTTTGGTAAAACCCACGGTGCAGCTGATCCCGAAAAGTACGTAGGTGCTGAACCAGCAGGTGCAGGGATTGAGGAGCAGAGCATGGGATGGAAAAACACACACGGTACCGGAGCGGGCGGCGATACGATTACAAGTGGCTTAGAGGGCGCCTGGACCACGACACCGATTCAATGGAGCAACAACTACTTCGAAAACCTCTTTGGTTTTGAGTGGGAGCTCACGAAGAGCCCAGCAGGTGCGCAACAATGGAGGCCTAAAAACGGCGGCGGCGAAGGAAGTGTTCCGGATGCCCACGATGCATCCAAGAGCCATACTCCGATCATGTTGACAACGGATTTGGCGCTGAGAATGGATCCAAAGTATGCTGTGATCTCAAAGCGTTTTTATGAAAACCCAGAAGAATTTGCGGATGCCTTTGGGCGAGCTTGGTTCAAGCTTACACATCGCGATATGGGACCGATTCATCGCTACCTCGGACCTGAGGTGCCTGCGGAAGAATTGATTTGGCAAGATCCCGTTCCCACCGCAGTTGGAACAGGACTAAGTGATAGCGATGTAGCGGCTCTTAAAGCCAAAGTGATGGAGTCAGGATTAACGGTATCCCAAATGGTTTCAACAGCCTGGGCTTCCGCATCGACCTACCGGGGAAGTGATAAGCGCGGAGGCGCAAACGGTGCCCGTGTTCGATTGGCTCCTCAACGGTATTGGGAAGTAAACAACCCAACGCAATTAAGTGAAGTGCTGGATAAACTGGAGGATATTCAAAAGGATTTCAATGCCGCGGGCGGGACACAGGTATCCATGGCGGACCTGATTGTTTTGGCGGGTTGTGCGGGTGTCGAGAAAGCTGCAGCGAAAGCGGGTCATCAGGTAGCCGTGCCGTTTACCCCTGGTAGAGGCGACGCAACCGAAGCGCAAACAGACATCGATTCATTTGCGGTACTCGAGCCGAGAGCCGACGGATTCCGAAACTACAAGAAATCGAGTGCCACAGCGTCCACGGAAGAAATGCTCATCGACAAGGCTCAATTAATGACCTTGACTGCGCCCGAGATGACGGTGTTGGTTGGTGGCATGCGTGTTTTGGGGACGAATTATGATGGTTCCATGCACGGTGTATTCACGGAGCGTCCAGGGGAATTGACCAATGACTTCTTTGTGAACCTTCTCGACCTCAACACCACCTGGAAGGCAATTGACCCCGTCTCGGAGGGTTTTGCTGGGTCAGATCGTGCTTCAGGCGAGACCAAATGGACGGCATCGCGCACGGACCTCATCTTTGGGTCGAACTCAGAGCTTCGGGCCATTGCGGAGGTGTATGGTTGTGCTGATGGGCAAGAGCGGTTTGTGAATGACTTCGTTCGTGCTTGGGCGAAGGTCATGGACCTGGACCGCGCATAATCCGTCACAACAAAACGTACAGAAAGAGGGGCTCAGAAGGGCTCCTTTTTTGTTCCCGCTATGATGTCGGATGCTGCTTGTCCATGTGCGCTGATGGTTGCAAATTTGAGGTGGGCCTGAAACACTGTTATCGAAAATCTAATGAAGCTATCTCCCATCATTGCAGGAACCATGAATTGGGGCGCGTGGGGCGCCAAATTATCTGCTCGCCAAATAGCTGATTTGATTGAATCAGCAGTAGAAGCGGGAGTGCACACGTTTGATCACGCGGATATTTACGGTGGTTATACAACAGAACAGGATTTTGGAACAGCCTTCGCCGCATCGCAGGTTGAGCGGGAGGAGGCAATCTTCATAACAAAATGCGGAATCCGATATCCCTCACCAGAATCCCCGCACGCTGTAAAGCACTATGACTACTCGAAAGAGCACATCCGTCGTTCTTTGGAAAACAGCTTGCGGCATCTGAAGACGGACTACATCGATGTGTTTTTACTGCACCGACCGAGTCCTTTGTTGGACCCAAAAGAAGCGGTCGAAACCCTCGAAAAGCTCAAGGCGCAGGGAAAAATTAGGCACTGGGGCGTGTCCAATTTTACTGTTTCGCAACTTCACCTGATTGGTCAAGAAATCACACCGGAGTGGAACCAAATAGCTTGCTCTATCACGCATACAGCTCCGCTGCTAGACGGCACCCTCGACCACCATCAAACCCACGGCATAGGCACCATGGCTTGGTCCCCCTTAGGGAGTTATTTTAAATCCCAAGACGAGGTGCGCGGTCGATTGGAACCGGTGATTCAGCGCTTGCTCAAGAAGTACGATTGCACAACAGAATGCCTGCTACTTGCCTGGTTGCACCGCCATCCAGCGCGCATCATACCGGTTGTAGGAACGACTCGAGGAGACCGCCTTCAATCCATGGCATCAGCCCATGAAATTCCTTTGGAACAGGAAGACTGGTTTGCGCTGACAGAAGCAAGTTGGGGACACAAAGTGCCGTAATCAGCGCTGGGAAACGACGGTAATTTTTTGAGTCAAAGGCTGCTCTTCTCCGAGCTTACAAACGTAGACGCCGGGCGCCATGTCAGCCAAGGCAATTCGGGTCGTTCCGTTGATCCAACCATCGTAGACTACCTGCCCGAGCGCAGTGTAAATTCGGAATCGCTCGAAGTTTCCCGCCTCGGCTGCGACATTCACAAACCCACCTGAAATGATGGCGCTGGGGTACAACCAGTTGGTCGACCCCCCAGTCTCTGTGATGGAAGAAGGATTGCCATTATGTACCACATTATCATAGTAATAATCAACGCTGCCACTCATGAAACCGGGATTGCCAAAGTCAAAAAAGATGGACAAGATTCGATAATCAAAATTGAGGTTCAATGCCTGCGTCCCAGGCACAGGTTGGGATAAATCAAAGGTCAAAGTTTCCCACTCGTAGCTCGTTGTTGTGTTAACCTGCGTTTCAACACTGTGGCTCATGTCCATGTACTCCTCTGCCTTCAGACGCACAGGGAGTCCAGCGGTTGGCGAGTAAACATCGACACTGATTGTGGTGTATCCGGACTCAAGGGGGATAGGAGAAGACAATCCAAGAGGCGTGCTGACGGTGGTTCCTGCATAGTCGAGCGCCAAATAATGCTTGGTCACCTTCGTCACCTTGTTGGTTTCATCTGTCGGATCCACGCTGAGACCGGAAAAGTTTCCTGCAAAGGAAGTGGTTTGGTAATGCACGTTTTCGTCTTCGTGGGTGATGGGCAGGTCGACTTGAATGAGCTCTCCCGCGCCATCGAATAACTCTACATCGTCGAAATAAAATGTGGAGAGATCAGTTCCGTCTCCGTACAACCCGAAGTCGAGCATGAAGGCCAATTGATTGAATACGCCGGACGGAAGCCCAGTGAAGTCCCACTCCAGTTCTTGCCAATCATTGGAGACCGTCGTGATGGCATCCAATTCAGACACAGCCAATCCTTCCAGTTTCATCTTCATAACCGATCCCGTGAGAGGCGCATGGACTTTCATACGAATGGCGCCGATTTCCGACAAATCGAGGTATGCAGGAAGGGTGACAATGGATCCAGCCCACATTTCACCACCGGGTTGGCGCACCATTTTTGCGACGGTAGCGCTGGGGTTGTTGTCGTTGGGATTCGGGTTCGGGACTACCGAGGAAACGGCCTGTTCGAAATCAACAAGTACAGGGGTAGTTTCGGCTGTTTCGAAGTCGAAAGGGAAGTTGATTTGTGCATGAGCGGTGACAACGAAGAATGCACAAAGGGAGAGGAGTGATAAACGCATGGGAATTTTTGGATGAACCCACCAGGCATTTCAGGTGTAATTGTGGCTCTAACGACGAATTTAACCCCGTTTGTTTTAATTATTAGAATTAACCGATTGGATTCTTTGGCTTCGTCCAAGCCCAAGGAATTATCTTGCGCGGATGATACGTTTCATGTTTACAGCGTTCTTGGTTGGTTTATTCTGCTGCACACTCAATGCTCAGGGTGCCATAGGCCAAATTGATTGGCTGCTCATCGATGAGGATCGGGAGGACCGAGAAATCCCTTGCATGGTCTGGTACCCCGCAATGCAGGACGGCTCCGAGACACCGCCTTTGTCAGGGCCTTTTCCCACCGTGGTGTTGGCTCACGGTTTTGCAATGGGCCCAGCAGATTATGAGGGGCTTGCGGAAGGACTGGTGGAGGAGGGGTATGTGTTCGTTTCTCTCGGAACAGAACTCGGCTTTGCTGCGAATCATGCGATGTATGGATTGGACCTGGCTTTTGTGTCCAACGCCGTCGCGGATGGAGATGTAAGTGGTTTATTGGAAAATGTTTTGAACGGTCGCGTGGCCATTGCAGGTCATAGCATGGGGGGTGGAGCAGCCTGGTTGGCGGCTGCGGAGCAACCCGTGATTGATGCCGTTGTGGCTCTGGCCCCAGCAGAAACAAGTCCTTCGGCTCTTGCTGTGGGATCGGAAATGAGCGTGCCTTTGCTGGTGATTTCTGGATCAGGCGATGCAGTTACCCCCCCGAGCACCCAACATACCCCACTGTACGAGAGCGCTGTAAATTCACCTTGCCGCGCGTTTGTTTCGATTGCAGATGGAGGCCATTGTGGATTTGCCGATCCTGGAACATTATGTGACTTTGGTGAATTAGGCTTCAATGGGCTTCCTCACGCAGAACAGTTGGAGATGACATTGGGCGTGACGATTCCATGGTTGGATGCTTTTTTGAAAGACGATCTCAATGGATTGGATGCGCTCGATGCTTTTGCTGCTGAGGTGAATGTCAACCTGGAGCTGGCGTGTGCCTTGCAAGTAGAGGAAGTGGTTTCCGATAAGCTGGATGTGCATCCAAACCCAGGTCAGGGAGGGGGATACATCCGAAACGCCTCAATGCAGCAGGCCAACCTTGAGGTCTACAACGCGAGAGGTCAGAGGGTGGTGGCTGGATTGGAGCTGGCCCCCGGACAAAGGGTTGAGCTTCGTTTGTCTCCCGGCATGCACATTGCAAAGTTGCGGATAGGCGCTGAAGTTGAAGCGGCGACCTGGATCATTCTCTGATCATCTGACACGAACGGTTTTTTACCGATTTCTCAAGCCCCGCTCAACAAGAGAACGGGATTCTGAATTGAGGTAGGGTTGGAGTACCGTAAAAATGTGGGCCAACCCTTTTTTTCGGAGTGTTTGATGCGGAGTCTCAGGGTATTTCTTCGATGAAAAATCCAACCAATAGCGGCCGATGACAAGAATGATTTCAGAAATGCCCTCCATGTCGTTTTGGGGGATTTCCAAAACACCATGTACATGTGAATGGCGGATTCTCTCTTCTGCCCACTGGTCGAAATAAAGGTTGATTTTTTCGGTTACAGCCAACATGGCTGGATCGTCTTTCAAAAGGCTGCGGAAATCATCGCGCAGGATGTACCGAAAGTCCCAGATTACATCATACGATTGAAAAACCCCTTCAATGATTGTTTGCGGGTCAGACGAATTGGCCAGCGTGTTTTGCTCTTCAAAGGCAGCTTGCACAAGGGCAAGGTGCGCAGTGAGGATGTCCTTTTTGGAATGAAAGTGATACCAAAGCGAACCCTCCAGCACCTCAGCTTCTTTGGCAATGGAGGCCGTGGTGACCGATCCGAAACCAGATTGATTGAAGAGAAGCAGGCTTTGCTCTAAAATGCGCCCCCTCGTTTTGGAGGAAAACAACGCTTGTGTGGCCTGTGTGAGCGGCTCTGAGGTTGAGTCAATGAGATGCATAGTCGGGCTTCATGGCGGCGGGAACCCGTGGATTCATGACATAGAACCACAGCGGCGGGAAGAAACTGAGCAAAATAGAGGCAGGGTACCCCAACGGAAGCTGCGGGCTCTCCTGGTGGCTATTAAGCGTCTGGTACTTTTTGGAAGACTTGAAATGGTGATCGCTGTGACGGGTCAATTCATACAAGGCGATGCGCCCAACATTGAAGTCAGAATTCCAGGAGTGATGAGGTTGGACGCGTTCATACCTGCCCGACGCTGTTTTCATTCGCCGCAATCCATAGTGCTCGATGTAATTGATGCTTTCTAAGAACAAAAAAGAGATCACACCTACTCCCGCAGCAAAGAGTGCCGTTTCTGTAGAGAAAACCACCCCAACCGCCACCAAGTACAGGGGTTGAATCACATGATACCAGAGCATGTCATTTTTGACAGAAACAAAAGGAAGTTTCTGTCGCTCGAGCAGTTGAAACTGCAGCTTCCAAGCATGGACGTACTGTTTAAAAACAGAGCTTACCCAGAAGGAATAGAGGTTCTGGTTGTATTTGGCTGTGGCCCCATCCTCCGGTGTCGCGACGTGGATGTGGTGTCCAAAATTATGCTCAATGTAAAAGTGCATGTACAGGCAAGGCACATACAAGGCTTTGCTGATAAATCGTTCAAAATACGGCGCTCGGTGTCCAAGTTCATGCGCAACATTGATCCCGTTAGTGGCAAGCAGGATTCCACCTGACAAAGCGAGACCGACCAATTCATAGGGCGCATATTCCCCTCCGTGTATGTTGGATAGCAGCAGGAATAACAACCCAAAAACCAAAGGCAAATTCACATAAAGCATCCAATCAAAGATCCATTTGGTCTTCTTGTATTGCGCGTCATCATCGGATAAGTTGCGGTCGCCCTCTCCAGTGACGACATCCAGAAAGGGAATAAAAATGAAGGCATAAATCACAAGGGCGTAGGTCCAAATACCCGTGCCCATGAAGGACATGTAAGCGGCGAGCGGCACAGTGTATGCGAAGAGGTATTTTATGTCTTTCATAGCGCGCGTTGTGGAGTCCGGTGAGCTCTCACCCTGTCCAAGGTACCGTTTTTTGGGTAAACACCCAAATACAGCATCTAAGATGGATGAGGCTTGGATTATTTAGACCCTGAATGAACCGCCGGATACTCGGATATTTACCTTAGTTTGCACGTGGAGCACCCGTTGGGTCATTTTTAATCCCCCGTTTTACCTCAAACACCTCGCTTAACCCCCAAGTCCATGGAAAATATTTCTCTCTTAGCGCAGCTTGTAATTGCCGCATCCATCATCCTGGTTTGGGTATTTCGATACGACAACATTGTGTTGGAGTTCAAGCAGTACGGCCTTTCGGACCTGGTCAGAAACATGGTTGGTGCCTCCAAGATATCGCTCGCTACCATTTTGGCTATCGGGGTGTGGTATGACGTACCGGTGGCCGCCGCCGCATTGTCCATGGCGTTCTTAATGGTCTGCGCACAAGCCTTTCATGTGAAAGTGAAAAATCCCCTCAAAAAGTACGTTCCTTCGGCTTTGTTGCTGCTGCTGTCTTTGTTCATCGCAGCCTTCGAATACGGTCTGATCTAGCCAATGGATATCTACCGGATTATCCTTCTGTTTTCTGCAATTTCTTTTATTGGGTACGGAATCAACTCCATCTTTTCTAAGCGGATGATCTCAGAATACGAGCGCTGGGGTTTCAAGAACCAACGCATCATTCTTAGTTGTTGTCAACTATTGGGCGGCCTGGGTTTGCTTATAGGTTTAGCCCAGCCCTTGATGCTATCAGTCGCTTCTTTTCTGCTGACATGCATGATGCTGGCAGCGGTTGTCATTAGAATGAGAATAAAAGAACGTGCTGTGAAAATGTTGCCCGCACTTCTGTATGTTATTCTAAATAGCATCCTCTTTTACAATTCAATTTCTTGAGTTCAAGTCGGACGGATGATTGGAGCGGCTGGAGCGTTTCCCTTTCCTCCGACGGCACGACGGTTGCCATTGGGGCGATTTATAACGCCGGCAACGGCATTAACTCCGGTCACGTGCGGGTGTACTCGTGGGATTGATTTCAAGCGAACTGAACTTGGGATACGCCTGGTAGCGGAATCAACTAAAAACAAAAAAGCCCCGCATGAGCGGGGCTTTTCCTTGTTTGATTGTTCAGTCCTTATCAATTGACGTCCCACCACATTTTCGAAGTGATTT
>CAJQLF010000027.1 GCA_905479115.1 uncultured Flavobacteriales bacterium | reverse complement strand
ACGGCCAAGCGAATCATCAAACTGATGCAGCAGTTGGTTTTGTCTTGAATGCTAAAGCTGAGCAGTTAAAATCCATCGGTAAAAAAAAACAGCCCGGACCAAAGGTCCAGGCTGTTTTCATGAGAGCGCGATGGTTTAGTTCGCGAGCTTTTGAGAGACTTTAATCAAGTTTTCGCTTTGCTTTTGACCCGAATCCGTGAAGAAGTTGGTCAGCTTGCCTTCTTTGATGTAGACATGCAATACACCTTCTTCTTTGAACTTCATGACTTGTGGGTCAAGGACCAATTCCGAATCTTGCTTGGAAGATTTGACTTCGTGATGAGGCTTTCGGTAATACCAGGTGAGGACTTTTTCACCTTGGTTCACGTTGTACGAAATCTCATACGGTTGAATGGCCAAGACGTTGATGAGTTCTTGTTCAGTCATGCCCACGTACAAGTCGTAGATCTTACTTGTAGTAGTGAACTCCGGAGTAATGTACTTTGTGGTTGCACAACTCGAAAGGAAAATCAGGACTGCGCCTGCTAGGAGTGAAATGTGAGTATTCATCTTGTTTTCTGTATTTCGGGATTAACCACGAGCTTCGCGAGCTTCAATTTTCTCAATTGCTTTTTTGATCAATTTAGTCTGTCGGGATTCTTTGCCTCGCTTGGCATCTTTTTCTTCCGACTTCGCCAATTGCGCTTCTAATTTTTCGAGTTTCTTATTTCTCGAACGCGACAGGTCTGACGCACCTGGAGCACCTCGGGTGATGGACGGAAGGTCGACGCTTTTCTTCTTGCCGCTTTTCGCCCGATTACCCGCAATGGATCGGGCAGGGGTAGATGATGCATTTCCAGACCGGCCAGCTGATTTGGCAGAGGTGCCACCCGTTGTCATGCTTGACGCGTTGATGTTCAACGTCACTTCACCCGTAGCATTTTGGACGACATCACACAGGCTGCATTCTTCTTCTTCTTCCTCCTCGTCTTCGTCATCTTCGCTGCCATCATCGTAGGGGAGGCACTGCTCACCGCACTCACGCTCAGCATCATAGTCAGGGTTCTTGTAGTAATCGCACGGACAGAACTCGCACGATCCATCGTCCTCTCCGGCTTCATCATTGAAGTTCAACGCCTCCATATCCGTACACCCATAGATTGGTCCTTCACAAATCTGTTCAAGGGACTTAACAAAGGTCTTGTTGGTTGCGGAATTGTCCGTCATGACACGGGACAATTCACCACTTTCAAAGAAAATATAGACGTCGTTCATGTCTTCGTAGACCGGCGTGTTTCCGCGCAGAGACCCCGGATCTTCTGCTCGGTCCGGATTCACCTCCTGTTTGCGGTGGAGGTACTTGTAGCTGTATAATTCACAGCCACTTTCAGTAGCATGGAAGGCATCATAAGGCTGCACGCCAAGGGTGTTTGCGACCGACAGCTTGTTCATTCCTGGGGTCAGGTTATTCAGCTTTTCGACGCTAACGTATTGCGGAAGGGTTTTGTATTCCGAGCATGAAGACGCTAAGAACATGACTCCCAACCCAATCAGAAAAAGGTTTTTCATGGATTTATTTATTAATGAAAATTGAGTAATTCAGTAGAATGCTGGTTG
Source organism: uncultured Flavobacteriales bacterium (assembly GCA_905479115.1). Classification (GTDB taxonomy): domain Bacteria; phylum Bacteroidota; class Bacteroidia; order Flavobacteriales_D; family Sanyastnellaceae; genus UA16. The sequence goes on along the minus strand of CAJQLF010000027.1, from coordinate 19,009 downwards.
ACCGAATTTTGGTTGAACGCCCTAAGTAATAGCTGTCCATACCTCGCTGAGTGTTTGTTCTTTCTTGAATTTCGCTGGTCAATGAGTAATCGCTCAATCCGCGCCTGCGCAACTCAATCCCAAACTTGCCCATTTGGTATTTGACAGACCATTCCATTTTCCAGAATGAGCCATATGGAAAGTCAACGCTTGAGTCAGCGAATTCAGCGTTTCCAACTTCTAGAATGTCCAGATAGCGTTCTTCAACATCAATTTGGTTCCCGGTTACTTGATTCAACCCCAAACCAACGCTCAAACCGTTGTTCCATTCTCTGTATAAACCAAATCCGATGTCTCTTGTGAGAATGCTGAAATCGAACGTGTCGTATGCGTTGTCGTTTCCGTACCCTATCTGGAAGGCTCGTTCATAAGTCACATTTTGTGTGGCTGAATTGATTCGGAAATAAGGCTTCCAATATGGCGTGAGGTAATAGGCATACTCAATCGCGAAGGAAGTTCCGACACCTCTGCTGTACGAGCCATTGTAGGTCCAGTCATAGGCGTAACCAAAATCAATAAGTTGAATAGGTGTTTCATAATAGTCTGAGGCGCTGCCGTAATCGTCACCCTTCATGGATGAAAAGGTTGTGCCAAATGAAATAACGACTTCATGTTGGGCGTGCACGCTTGCTAAGCAGGTGCAGGCCAAGAGTATCATTGAAAATTTCTTCATTCTCTTAGGTTCTCATAAAGTGTTTAGTTGTTCTCATCGACAAAGGGTGGACCGATGATTCCGTTGGTGAGCTCAAACGAAGTTTGGCTTTCAAAGCCGTCTGTAAAGTCTGTCGTAAAGAGGACCTCGGTGGCTCCTGTCGTTGTTTGGCATTCAGCGAAATAGTATCCGTTGTCCGTCTTGCCGTCCCCATATGTATCGTTGACCTCCATGGTCCAATTTCCGGTGGAAAGACCCCAAGTAGCAGAATTCACAACGTCGTCCGTAGTTGCGGAGATCCAGTCGGTTGTGACAGTTTCATCGCCGGTCGCAAAAATGCGGTATGAACATTCTTCCGACCACTCATCCGTCATAACTCCGAACGTGACGGATATGAAGCCGTCTGCATTCACAGCACACCCAGAATCAGTTGGTGGATTTCCGACGCAATCGCAGTTGGCGTTGTATGCGTCATTGGTTGTTGAGCTGTCCCCATCATCGCAGGGACTTCCGGGGTAGTAGCACGATCCATCATCGTCGGTTGCATTAGGGTCGTAGTTACACGCCCCGCTATTGGTGCATCCAGCAGACCCCGTGGATTCTCCAACACAATCGCAGTTTGAATTGTATGCGTCATTGGTTGTTGAGCTGTCCCCATCATCGCAAGGATCCCCTGGGTAGTAGCACGAGCCATCATCGTCGGTTGCGTCAGCGTTGTAATTACAAGCATCATCAGAGATGCATCCGGAAACACCAGGGGTGACTCCTTCGCATTGGCAGTTATTTCCATACACATCGTACGATGTATTTTCGTCTCCGTCATCGCAATCATCCCCGGGGGAGTAGCATGACCCATCATCTACTACAGCGTCTAAGCTAAAGTTGCAGGCGTTGATATCGATGCAGCCTTCCTGTTCGGCGCATGAATGTAGAAAAAGCACAAAAACGATTAGGGGTAGAAACCAGATTTTTTTCATTGCAGCAGGATTTTGGCTACAAAACAAATAGATTTTTTGTTGCATTCAGAATTACAGGCTTTTTTTTTACGAACAAATTTCAGGTGATGCCGCTTTGCCTGTTGGATCGGGCCGCTCCAAGGTGTCAGATTGGTGATTGATATCATGTGCGACCTAAGCAAACCCTGCATTAGAATATTTACAGCCCTTCGCGTTCGGGTTAAGGTTAGTATGAATGGTGTTTTTCGGATGCGTGGATATGGAGGCGTTGTATTGAGATTCTTTTTCGTCGCTTGAGGACGGCAGTTGCGTGCATGATTCCTTGCTAAGCCTAGTATGATTTGCCCGGGGTAAAATCGGGCGAGACACAAAGAAAAAGCCTGTAAATCAATGACTTACAGGCTAATTCGTGACCCCGGGAGGGTTCGAACCTCCAACCATCAGAGCCGAAATCTGATATTCTATCCAGTTGAACTACGGGGCCAGTTCGGGCGCGAAATTAGGGTTAAGAAGTCAAATGCGGTAACTTTTTCATGTCAAAATTCCAATCGCCTTCTGCTTAAGTTTAAATGACTCCCGTCATTTCGAGGATGAAGTACGGGTGATATTGTGACACACATCACAGTCGCGTGTTAAAAACAAGGGGCGAAGGCTTCGAAATGAGCGGAACAATGATGCAACTTGACCCCGTTAAATCTTAAAATCTTTTTCGATGAAAAAAGTTCTTTTATGCGCCGGAGCTATGATTTCCGCTGCAATGTTCATCACGGATGTTCAAGCCCAAGACGATGGGGGAAAGGAGTTTGCTGCTTATGGTGTGGGAGTCGGAATTAGTCCTTTCGGACCTTCCTTAGGCTTCTCGCATAACCTTTCCGAGAAAACAACGGTTCAAGTCGGTGTGGGGGCATTTGCTGGCGATAATCCGTGGGATCAAGAAATAGGAGGGTTCACATTCTCAGGAACGGCTGAAACAAATTGGATGGGCGTGTTTTTGAATCACCGTCCGTTTGAAGCCTATGATTGGTTTCGATTCAATGTCGGAATTGGGATTGGCGGAATTGAGGGCACATTGCTGGACGTTGAAAACGAGAACCACTCGTACCGTATTCGTTACGGAGACAACCCTGTCGGTTATGTTGGAGTGGGCTTTGGCTCTCGACCGGTGAAAGGCGTCACGGTAGGGTTTGACATCGGTGGCCTCCACACGTCAGGAGCCGTTATTGAGGCCACGGGTTCTGATATGCCTGAGAATACGAATGTGATGGACGAAATTCCGAACACCATAGGATACGGCCGAGTCCTGCCAAATATTCAATTAACTGTTAATTACGGTTTCTAAATAGGTTGCGTAATTTTCATTTCAGTGCACGCCTCTGCTTCGCAGGGGCGTGTTTTTTTTATCCCTTTTGATTCGAGCTTTTGAAGCGATCTATGCCTGCTGTTCGGTTGGCATGGTGCTTTGTAGTGCGCCCTTTGACACGCTTGCGCCACATGTGAAACGAACTGCGTTTCATGTGCTTGCGCATGACTGCTCGGACTTGATTTTCTTTCAATCCGTACTGCATCTCGATCGCTTCAAACGGCGTCCGGTCTTCCCAGGCCATCTCGATGATGCGGTCAATGGTTTCTGGAGCAAGGTCCAGTCCTTCGTTTGTTAAGTTTTCCGGTTCAATGGGCAGCATAGAGATGAAACCGCTGCCCACGCCATTTGGTTCTCACTCCGAGCCACGAAAGAGCAATACGGCCCACCAAATCAGCCCAATCGTGAGCAAGCCGATGCCGCAATTGAACAAGGTTGGAGCTCCCATGAGGTGATTCAACTTGAAAGTCCATCCAGCCAAGGCGCCCGCAAGGCCCAATAGAACCAAAGCTTTAGGAAAACGGTGTGCTTTCATCTTTGAGATTGTTTTGAAGTTTCTTTCGCAGTTTCTGCCTGCCAAAGATTGCGGCAGTAACCAAAAGTAAACCGGAAGTCGCCGGTATTCAAGTCGCGCTGAAAACCAACGTCCATTTGGCTTTCCTCTCCAATTTGAAGCAAACCGCCCACGTGAATCCGCCCACCCGTGCTCTCGCGCCAAATGGGCTCAACATAAACGGTCCACCCTTGCCATCCCACTTCGCGTGCCAAGGCCCCGGCTACCACCATATCCGTGGAATCACTTTCCCAGCGCAGTCCCCAATGTCCTCGGGCCGACCAACGCTGCTCGTTCGTCCAGCTGGCGCACATGCGGTGAATTGTCGGCGCTCGGGTTTGCAGAGAGACGTCGTTGAGCCGGTTTTCGATTTCGGAGATCCAAGCGATTTGTAGGCGCTGTGGACCAGGAACGATGGACCATTTTAAGCCCGCTCGAGCACTTTCAGCCTCCCCGAGGTTTTCAGCAAATTGTGCTCCTACGCGCAGCTCGAGTCGGTCCCTCCAGCCATATCGGATGATGCCAATCGGAATGGAGTAGCTAAAGTCTTCGACTTCCTCTCCTTCGGGTGTGGCCCATTGGATCCAGCCGCCAATTTCTGTTTGAACTCGGCCTTTTTGAATCACCCTTCCGGAAGGCGATTCAAACGGTTGTTCCGTTCCCATTTCACCTTGAGCTATCCCTCGCGGGGTCATCAGAACCAGCCCCATCATGAAGACAGGAGCAACCAAACACGGAGAGAAGTACCTCATCGGTTTTACTCAAAAACAAAGGGCAATGCGATGCTCGTATACAATCCAAAGCAGCCGTATCCGCTGCTGACATTGCTATAGGCCAAGATAGGTTCCGTAAAGAGAGGGCCTCCCGACGGGTTTGAAATCAAATCAAGGCGTTGGTAGTACAATGCCATCTCCGGCGATATAGCCGCGACCTCCAGAATAATCGAGGATTGCATGACGTCTTTCAAGCCCTCGCCCCATCTTTCCTGAAAGATCCGAAAAGGCAGGTCACTCGCAGCATTTAAGTTACCCGCATCCTCAAAAATATACCCCTGCAGGAGACGATTGTATTCCAGCCGTGGATCATCTTCCATTTGCGTGGTCAGGATCGCGTAACCACCATTCATCTCCTCTTCCTCTTCAAACTCATCGCCGGCAAGCGCCTCTTCATCTAAAATGCGAAGTACAAAAAAATCCGACTCACCGCTTCGGTTGGGAAGATTGACGTCGAGATCGAGGGTGCGGGTAAGGAAGAATTTTCCCGAGTCGTATTCTTCGACAGAAAAATCCACCAGCGTGGTGTCGTAGGCCAATGCGTATCCGCCCAATGTATCGATGACCGGCGGCATTCGTTGCTCTGCCGTTACCGATTCGAACCCTTCGGCTTCCACCAATAAACTCCACATTCCAGCTGCGAGTTCAACGTCGGTCAGTACATGTCCCAATTCACTGGTCCAATCTTCTTGGCCACCCCATGTCAGGCTCGTGCCGTCCTCGTGGGTGAGGGTGTAGAGGGCTGATTTGATGCGTTTGCTGCCAATGGAGTCCAGAATTCCTGCCGATGAATGCGCTCGTGAAACCAAGGAGTCCATCTGATTCCGAGCCATCAAGGTGACCACGATCTCTGGCGTGTGCTCTGGGAAATCAATCTCACGAACGACGCCGTTTGAGAGTCGCTCGCAACCAAAAAGAACAAGAACCAAAAGGAACAGACCGATGGAAATAGGGGGGCGGAGGTTGTTCATGTTCATTAAAATTCTGCGCGCCAAGCGATGGAGGGGATGATGGGAAAGATGCCGTATTCTCGAATGGTTCGGCTACCGTCGGTATTTTCATCGACGAGGGCAAAAAACGGATTCAGGTTGTTGTATACGTTGTAAACACTGGCGATGAATGAGCGATTGTACAAGGGTTTTTCTTTCGTGAAGGTCAACGATACATCAGCACGGTGGTAGGAGCTCATCCTGTACGCATTCTTCGAGCTAGGGACTTCCACATTGACCCCGTCCAAGGCAGGGGAGTACCCCGTCATGCTGATGGGTGCGAATGTCCGGAATCTGGATTCTGGAAGTGTTAATGCACGGCCCGTGCCGTAGACCCACGTCGCCGAAAAGTCGATGCGATCAGAAATGCGGTACATGAGCACGACGGAGGCGTCGTGGCGCCGGTCATACGTGTATGGAAACCAATTGCCGCTGTTGATCTCGTCAAATTGCCGATTGGCCCAACTCAAGGTGTACCCGATCCATCCTGTGGTGCGCCCTTGCTTTTTCTGCAGTAAAAATTCGAAGCCGGAGGCATTGCCGATTCCCTGGGTCACCTGGTCTTCCCAGTTGGCATTGACGGCGTTTCCGAAACTCGCTCCTTCCCGGTAACTCAGCAGGCCCGTCATGCGTTTGTAATAGCCTTCGACGCTGCATTCTATTTCGCCAAAGGTTTTGGCCCACCCCGCAGCCCATTGCTCGCTGGTTTGCGGGGAAACCTGATCGGTGGCGGGAACCCAGAGGTCGGTAGGGAGGGAGAGCCCTTCGTTCGTCAGTAAGTGAACGAATTGGTTCATTTGCGCGTAGGAGGCCTTTAACGCGCTTCCATCGCGCAGTCGGTAATTGACAGCTGCTCGGGGTTGCAACGAAGGGAATGCAGTGCCATTCACGCTTAGCAAAGCGGCATGCAATCCAATGTTGGCCTTGAGCTTGCTCCCCAATTGGATTTCATCCTCGATGAACGCGAAAAACTCCCTTGAACCCACGTTGGGAGAGCCCAATGTGGTGTCGATGGCGGGGAAGCCTTCTCCAAAATCTGCTTGGAAGGTCGTGGCCCCGGGGTTGAACGTGTGGAATGTGGCATTTGCACCGTACCGCAGGTAATGTTGGTTGTTAAGCGCACAATTGAAATCCAACCGCGCCGCATAATCGATGATGCCACTTTGGTACAAGCTCGTGAGGCTTTGAGCAGAAGAATCGCTGCCGCTGAACTCCGACTCGCTGAACTGGATGCCTGTATTGAATGCATACTCGCTCCGAGTAAGGGTCATATTGGCAAACAACTTGGCACTGGCTTGGTGGTTCAATCGCACGGCGGCGACTTTGTTCATCCAGTCCAGTCCAAAATCGAAAGAAGAACGCGAGGCTCCATTTATCTCGGTTGAGGCCAGACCAAAGTCATCTTTTCCATTAAATACACTGATGTACAGGCGGTTTTTCTCGCTCAGTTTCCAATTGACTTTTCCGTTGATATCATAGAAAAAGTAGCGGGGGTTGGTTTGGATGTCGGGTTCTTGCCGGTTGATGGAAGCGATGATCGGGTTGATGAGCAAATCCAGGTACGTTCGGCGCGCGCTAATCATGAAGGAGGCGACGTCCTTGACGATGGGTCCTTCCAACATGAACTTACTCGCTAGAATGGAAACATTTGCGGTACCGTGGTATTCCCGCATGTTGCCTTCTTTCATGTTGACCTCCAATACCGAGGAGAGCCGCCCACCAAAGCGGGCTGGAAATCCTCCTTTGGTGATGCTCATTTGCTTGACAGCATCGGCATTGAAAACGGAAAAGAAACCAAACAAGTGACTCACGCTATACAAAGGCACTCCATCGAGGACGATTAAGTTCTGATCGGGGCTTCCACCTCGGACGTACAATCCGGAAGTTCCCTCGCCTCCGGATTGAATTCCGGGCATCAGTTGCAAGCTCTTGAGCAAATCCACCTCTCCTCCAATGGCAGGCAATCGGCGCACTTGCTCCATGGGGATTTCGACTTGGGACATTTGCACCCGGTCCTCGATTTTATTGAAACTTTCGCCCGTCACCACCGCTTCTTGAATGGCAACGCCTGCGGCTAACGTAAAGTCCGCCTTGACGTCTTCGTCGATTGTGAGTTCGAAGGATTGCGGTGCATACCCGATGTAGGACACCACCAACCGCTGCGGTCCTTGGGGAAGGGAGATGCTGTAAAAACCGTAGGTGTTACTCGCCGTTCCAATTCGTTCTGATTCGGACCACACGGTGGCGCCAATGAGCGCTTCCCCGCTGGAAGCGTCGCGAATGTACCCGCTGAGTTGTTGGTTCTGCGAAAAGGCCTCGCACGTAAAGGCAAAAACTACCACCAAAAGCCATAAGCATTGTGTTCCACGCATGGGTGCAAAAGTACGGGTGGAATGTTCAGCGTTTATCTATCTTCGTCCCATGAAAATTTTCAGATTTTTGATTGCAGGTGCATCCGTGGCATGTTCCTTGGTTTCATTTGGTCAGGGGTGGACCAGTGTCGCCCCTTTGTCGGACGGGTTTGTGTCCAACCACAGCTACGGTTTTGCCCTGGACTCCATGGGCTACATCGTTGCCGGTGAATCCACTGAAGGGTTTACGAATGCCTTTTATCAATACGACCCCTCGTCCGATGAATGGACTGCCTTGGATGATTTTCCTGGACCAGCAAGAGGATACACGATTGGAGATGATTGGGACGGCAAGGCTTGGATGGGGTTTGGTCTTTCTGAAAGCGGTTACCTGAATGACTTGTGGGTGTTTGATCCCGACAGCATGGCGTGGACAGAAAAGGCTTCTTGTCCCTGCTCCGCGCGCACGCACCCTGCCTTCATTGCGGAAGATGACAAAATATTTGTAGGATTGGGTGGAGGCCAAAACGGCGACATGAACGATTGGTGGGAGTACGATATGGCTTCGGATACTTGGAGCCAGAAACCCAATTTCCCGAGTTCGGAGCGTCATCACCCGTACCAATTTGGAATTGATGGATTGATATATGTGGGATTCGGCCACAATGGCCCCAACATCTTCAATGAATGGTACCGGTATGATCCCGCGACCGAGGAGTGGGACGAGATGGCGACGCTTCCGGCTGAAGGCCGTGTCGCAGGTTCGCAGTTCATCCACGAAGGAATGGGCTATGCATTGAGCGGTGACGGCGATGACCACAACTCCATGGAAACCGGCGAGCTTTGGCAGTATAACCCGGGGGCGGATAGCTGGAGTGCTTGGCCCGAACATCCTGGGATGTCGCGCTGGGCACCGGCTTCGTTTGTCCTCAATGACGAGGCGTACCTGATCAATGGGATGAGCTTGGATCCGGGAACCTTTGATTACATGAGCACCAATTGGAAGTTGGCCATGCAGCCAGAAGCTGCCTACGATGTGGCCCTGACGTCTTTCACGGGTCCGGGCACCATATGCAGTGGAGAAGCCACGCCAATTGAGGTGCAATTGACCAACTGGGGTGCCGACACCCTTTTTGCAGGAGACGCTCAGGCGTTGACCGTTCAAATGGCGATTGATGGAGAAGTCGCCCTCAGTTCGGATTGGTCCGGTGAGTTGTCGACCTACGCCTCTGCCTCCTTTACACTGGGCACTTACATGTTCGACGGTTCGACGGATTTCACCTTGGAGGTGCTCGTCGAAGACGAGAATTCTGCCAACAACGCATTGGATGCAACTGTCGAAAATTCAATCACTTCCACCACCCAATGGGGGGTCACGTTGCTAACGGATAATTGGGGAGGAGAAACGGGTTGGGAAGTTCGCGATAGCCAAGACAACCTCGTTGAATCTGCTGCTCCTGGCAGCTACGGCGATGAAACAGTCTATGAATTTACGATTTCATTGCCCTCTGCGGGCTGCTATTCCTTTAGCCTGATCGACACGTATGGTGATGGGATGAATGGAACAGCTTGGGGCGGTGTCAATGGGTCATGCACGCTGGAATCCCTGGACGGGTCGGGCGAACCTCTGGATGTCTTTTTTGCTTACGATGGCACCTTTGGGTTCGAGACGTTGACTGAAATTGTGGATGCGAGCACTTCTGTATCCTTGGAGGAAGCAGAAATGGCCTTCAGCGTTTTTGCATTCCCCAACCCCGTGTCCGGTGAATTGACTGTTTCAGGACTTCAGGGCCCAACACAATGGGAAGCGCTGGACGGACTTGGACGCGCCATCGATGGCGGTTCTTGGTCCTCACCTCAAGCGGTCGTGGATGCAACGGATTGGCCCGCAGGCGTCGTTATGATGCGTGTCACGAACGGCACCGAAATTCACGTGCTGCGCTTGGTGAAAGAATAGCGATTGCACCGCCGTCCGATCAGTGCACGACGTGGACGTGTCCTTCGTAGGTAAGCCGCGCCGGAGTCAGTGGGTTTTCTTCGTCCGGAAAGACGAGCGAAATCCGCCAATGGTAAACATTGCTTCGGGTAAAATAACCCGAGTGATTCGAGGACTCCGGGTTTTCTTCGACCTGTCCAAACCAACCGGTTGACGCGTCTTCCGTGGCAAAAATTAATTCGCCCCAGGTATTGAATACTTCCAAGCGGTATTCTGTAGGCTCACATCCCAGCACGGGCAGCCAAAGGTCATTGGCACCGTCGTTATCCGGGGTAAATGCGTTGGGCACATACACCGGACATTCGCAATACTCAAGGTTGACCTCAAACTCCTTGGTGATGGAGTCGCATGTATTTTGAGCAGTCACCGCATACAAGCCTGGTCGGTCGATCGTGATTGCGGGAGTTTGCAGTCCGTTGCTCCATTCATATGCAATGGGGAAGAGGTTGGGAGGATTGGCGGCGCTCACGACCATGGATTCTCCTTCGCAAAACTTCAAGGGCTCGGCGATATCGATGAGGATGGGAGCGGCGCGTTCAATCACCACGTCATCCGTCCAAATGCACCCGTTCCAATTCACAAGTGCGCTGTAAACTCCCGGCGAACTCGCCGTGATGGAGGAGGCCGAGCTCCCTGTACTCCAGCTCACTGTGGCTGCTTCTGGCAGAGGATAGATATACAAATACGCCTCCTCGTCGGGACACAGCTCTTGGTCTTCCCCCAGATCAAATTCGGGCAAGGCTTGCACCGAAACGATTACTTCATCTTCCGCCGAACAGCCATTTTCTGTCACCACCACCGAATATGTTCCCGCATTCGAAACGTCCAATGTCGGCTCCGTTGAGCCGGTGGACCAGCTGGTGGCGTCAGCATTGAAGAGTCCGGTACTTAAGAGCGAAGACGTTCCGGCACAAATTGTTTGATCAGGCCCCAGGTTGAACACCGGTAGCGGGATATTCTGCACGCTTACGTTGGTGGAATAGTCGCACCCTTGAATGGGCGTTGTCAAGGTGTAAACACCAGGCGCGGTTAACCAAATGCCCGTTGCTGTTTCACCTGTGCTCCACTGATATTCCGGAGCGCCCACATTCGCAACGAGCCAAATGCTGTCGCCATTGCACAGGGGCAAGCTGCTCGGAAGCCCGGTATTGAAAACGGGCGCATAGTCAATCATCACCGTATCGCGTTCAACGCAGACACCCACGGTAACCTCAGCCACGACAGTGGCGTCTTGATTCAGGACAGACCATGCAGCACCGTTGCCCACGCTCAACCCATTTTCCCACCATTGAGTTTCAGCAGCAGTGTATCCGCTGTTGAGAATCACCACCTCTCCGTCGCAAGCAACGGCGTCCAGTCCCAAGTCGACCCCTGCATTGCTCGACGGTGTGACCAATACTTCATCCGCAAAAATGCACCCTTCGAGTGCCATTTCGACTTCATAAGTGCCTGGTGCATCGACCCAATGCTGGGGGGTCAAAGGGCCGTTGTTCCACGTGTAAGATTCTGCACCGAGCGCAGCACTAAGTTCCACACTATCGTTCAGGCACAAGTCCAATGCATCGGGCAATCCAGCATCAAAAAACGGTACGTGATAGACGTCTACGGTATCCCCTTCTATGCAGGTGCCGACGGTCACTTGAGCGATGACGGTGGTTGATTCATTGGCGACGGTCGTCGAGGATGTGAAGGAACCTGCTGCGTCACCGCCGCTGATCCACAGGGTATTGGCTCCAGCGTAGCCGCTGTTGAAGGTTACACTTTCCGTGTCACAAAGCAACACATCCGCACCCAAATCCACTCCTTGATTGGGAGAATCCACGGCCTCAATAGCATACGAGTAGGTGCAATTGTCCGTGGTAACGTCCAGACTATAGGTGCCCGCTTCTCCAATGACCAATGCGTCGTTCGTGGATCCATCATTCCACAACCACTCCACGGTTCCCCCGGTCCAATTGGGATCTTGTGCACTGGCTATTTCGATTTCATCCAAGCACAACACAATGGGATTCTCTTCCCAGCTCACTTGGTACGTTGGGTAGTGTCCGATCTCTACCGTGTCGGCAGCGGTGCAAACGGACAACCCCCATTCGGCGATGACGGTCCCTTGCTGCGTGGTCGCGAACAAAGCATTTCCGGGTGCGGCATTCCACGTAAAATTCAAATTGGGGTCGTAACCGCTGAAGTCAAAGGAGACCAATTCACCGGGACACGTCATTTGATCAGGCCCCAAGGTTAATTCTGGTAATTCGACCGCTACCACATCGATATCAGAAGAGGCAATGCAACCGGATTCTACATCCTCCAATGTCAACGTGTAACTGCCTGCTCCTGAGACTGCGTAGACGGCATCGTTGCTTCCATCGTTCCATGTCCCTATGATGCCTGCAGGCCAGGGACCATTCAAGAGTTCGATGAATGCAAGGTTGCAAGCCACGGTGTCGGCTGGAAGTCCCGTTTCGGGTAACTCTACAATGTCGACATCGACGGTTAAGGTGTATTCTTCCTCACACACGTCTTCGTAGGTAACGGTATAGGTTTGGCTGGATGACAACGTGGCTGTAACAGTGTTACCAAACACGCTCGACAACCCCAACGAAGGCGACCAAACTGGATCGACGGCAGCCTCGGAGATGCTTAATTCCACGGGGTCACCTGCGCAAGCGACAGCATCAGGTGCAACCACGTCCTCCATCACGGTCCATTCAGCATCGCACACGCGGTGGAGGTTACTTAATCCACCAGTTGAGGCGGTAAATCCCCATTTCACCTCCGTGGCTCCAAGGATGTCCTCTAAGTCGATGACTTCCGAAAGTCGCTCATTGCAATCAAAGTAGACTGTCATGAGCAGGGAGGTGGCATCGTAGGTAACACGCAAATGATGTTCGACACCGTTTTCGATGTTTCCAAAGGGAGGGACAGCAGCTGTCGGGCCCGCGAGTGCATTGGCTGAAAGATGGGACAGGTTTCCGTCGCGGTGAATCGCTAAATGGTCGTATGTAGGATCGCCTGCACCGGGACTGCCCGCACCGCTTTGGTAAGTGTCCATTTCCACGGCAACGCTGGGCTCAATGGCTGGATTGGCGAAATTACCTCCGTAACCCATGAAGGATCCTCCTCCTCCCAGGGCAGGAGAATCGGGGTCGCGAAGGGCAAAGGTCATTCCGTCGGCTCCTCCATTGCTGGTTCCGAGATAGACCTGCGCATTCATCTCCCAACTAACCGAAATGTCGACGGTCCCCGGGTACCAAACGGCTCCTTTTTGACTGTTTTGTGCAGCGGTCAATCGATAGCATCCTCCACCAAGGCTAATGGCGTTGCCTTCCAAGGAAACTGATTGCGCCTCACTTTCTGTAGCAGATGAGATCCAAAAGACCGCAATTAGTATCAGCAAACGCATCGGATGGAGCGGCTTAAACATGCCCCAATTTCGTGAAATTCCATCAATTTGCGCACTTGAGGTTGCACGGCGGTCAAAGTGTGCCAACACCAGCGCAACCTTCGGTAATTTTCTTCGGTTCTTTGCACGTGAAAACCCCAATCGCTTTGACTACGAATCACTTTGTTTTCGGACTTTTCCTCGCGTGCTCTTTTCAATTTTCGGCCCTGTCAAACCTCCAAGCCCAGCGCAGTTGTGGAGCAGACTCGGTCCATGCGCTCATGATGGGATTGCCGGGATTTGCCAAATTGCATGCAGAGAAAGTCGAAGCAATCAATGAAATTGTCGCCAATGGAAACCGCGACGAGTGTGATACGCCGCTTATAATTCCTGTCGCTGTTCACTTTCAAAATACAGGGGTGCCGCTTGATTGCGCAATCGAGATGGCGCTCTCGCAGGTGCAAACCTTGAACGAAGATTTCAATGCGACAAATCCGGATATCGCCACATGGTATGATTTGCAACCGGATATTTGGCCCGGCATTGACAACAAAGAATCTTGCATTAGTTTTTGTTTGGCCACCCTCAATCATCCAGCCGGTTACGGACTCACGGATGGAGCGTACGCTGTGACCGTGGACCAAGTCGACAACGACCAAAATGACCAGGATGCCGATTGGACGGGCTACTTGAATTTTTGGGTGCGCCCCATTGGAGGGGGAACCTTGGGCTATTCTCCTTACGGTGGCAATGGCAATGGAGACGGTGTGACGTGTGATCCCGCATACTTTGGAAGCGTATCGTGCGGTGGCAACGCCATCAGTCCCACGTACAACATGGGACGCACCCTCACCCACGAGGTGGGGCATTATTTGCTTTTGGAGCACCCTTGGGGGGGCGGCGGATGCGCTAGTACGGATGACGTTGCGGATACACCTGTGACAGATGGTCCGCAATTCGGATGCCCGGCAGGTCAGACCATTGTCAATTGCACCCAACCCATACTTTGGCCCTCATACATGGATTACTGCGACGATGCGTGTTTGTTCATGTTTTCCGAAGGCCAAGTGGACCGGATGGAGACCTATGTCGAAACCAGCCTCCAAAATCTTCTGACCCATGCGGTGACTTCCTGCCAGGAAACCCTGTGCATCGGATTTGATGCGAGTCTCGCGCTCAGTGACGAGAGTTGCGCCGGAAACGATGGGGTCATTGCGGCCAATGCAGTGGGTGGGGAGGAGCCTTACGCGTATGCCTGCTCGCCCGGTCCGAGCGCGTCGGGGAATGTTTTCAATGGGTTGGTCGAAGGCATCTATTCCGTCACGGTGACGGACCAAAACGGATGTGAAGTAACGCAATCGGCCACCTTGTTCCGGGATGAACCGGCCTTAAGCTTGGTGCAAGTCGACGATGAATACTGCAGCGACGGAACGGGATTTGTAGAAGTGATTGCAAACGAGTCAACTCCCTTTGAATACAGCATAGACGGCGGTGTTACGTGGTCGTTGGATGGGGCGTTTTCAGGGCTGCACGGTGGCACGTTCAATGTAGTCGCGATGAATGCAACGGGTTGCGAGGGGGCGGTCGAAGCTGTGGTTCAAAACGAAAGCAATTTGACCATCAGTTTTGCCGAAAAGAGCAATGTGAATTGCACGTGGTTTGACAACGGGTCCATTCGCGCTCAAGCCAATGGTGCCCTGGCGCCTGTTTCATTTGTTCTCAGCGGCGGGGAAGAATCCAATTCTGGGGTGTTTTCTTTTCTTTCTGTTGGTTCCTACGAAGTGGCGGTGGAAGATGCCGCAGGTTGCACAGCTGAATCCACATTTGAAATTGATTTTGATTTTTCTGTAATCGGAGAAGATTGCCCCTGTGATGTCTTTGTGCCCAATGCAATCACGCCAGACAATGATTTGGTCAATGAGGTCTTGAAGGTTCAATCCTCGTGCCCGATTTATGATTTTTCAATGGAGATTTTTGACCGCTGGGGACACCTCGTTTTTCAGTCGAATGACCCGGAATTTCAGTGGCACGGGGGATACGAGGGGATGGGCTCGTCCGGAGATTATTACGTTGAGAACAGCATTTATAATTATCGAATGTCGTTCCGATGGGGATCGGAAGAGGCGCAATCTGTGAATATGGAAACGCAGGTGGGCTGGATTGCAGTGATGCGCTAACTTGCCGCGAATTATTTACAGGAGAATGAAGGCATCAAATGATTTTGCGCTTGTAACGGGCTCGGCTTCGGGACTGGGTAGATCCGTTTTAACATCGCTTGCCGCGCGGAAGTTTAATATTATTGGAGTGTCGCGTCCTGGTGACAACGTGGAGGCCGTGGTTGAGACCATTGCCAAACAATTTGGGGTTATTGGAATAGGGATTGAATTGGATTTGTCCGTTCCAAATTGCTCAGTCGTCTTGAAGCAAATGATTGATGAACAGGGGGCAGAGGTGGTGTTTCTCGTGAACAACGTCGGTGCGGGAGGCACTTCGGAGTTTCAACATTCGGACCATGCGTCCAATCGGTTGATGATGGAACTGAATATGAAAACGACCGTCGAGATGTGCAGGGAATTTCTCCCCCAGATGATTGCGCGAGGCGAAGGCAATGTCATGAACGTATCGAGTATGGCGGCCAACTTTCCCATGCCATTTAAAAGCATTTACAGCGCTTCCAAGGCTTTCGTTAAATCATTTAGCATCGGGCTGCGCAGTGAAATGAAACGGTTTGGAGTGAATGTCTCAGTGATTCAGCCCGGTGCCATGCTGACCAACCAGGTCGTTATCGATCAACTGAAGCACGGATCGGCCATGTCACGAGTCAGTGCGATGACGCCAATGAAAGTAGCCGAGGAGAGTGTAAAGATGACCCTGCAAGGAAAGGCCGTGGTAGTTCCCGGGTTCAAGAATTGGCTTACTTTGGGTATGCTGCGCGTGTTTCCGAGGCCATTGACCACCGGACTAGCGGTTTACAATTACCTGAAAACCAAAAAGAAAATAACGAAAGCCGAATGAGTTTGATTCCCCCTATGCAACCGTTGGATTGGGTTTCCGTTCTCCCGCTTACACTCTCGTTGGTGGGGTTTTTGGTGTTTTGGTTTGTGTTTCACTCGGAAACAGTGAAAACGCGATTTCACCAAGCGTTGGAGTACGATGATGCTTGTCTTTGGCACATCTTCAGTGTAAAAGCTTGGGGTTTTATCACAATGGGCGTGGTCCCGGCTGCGGTCATGTGGAACATTCTGGACTGGAGCACGGCAGACCTCGGTTTGCGCTGGCCATCGGAGCACAGCGCAGCGATTTGGAAATGGACGTTGGGACTTGGCGCTGCGGTTGTTGCGGTCGCGTGGTTAGGCGCCAGAAAGTTTGACCCCCAATATCCCCAGATGCAAGCGAAGGAATGGACGCCTCGAATGATGGCGATTAATTGGTTGGGATGGGCATTGTATCTGGCAGGATATGAATTTATGTTCCGTGGAGTTTTGTTGTTTCCACTGGTCGATACACTGGGGGCTTGGCCTGCGGTAGCTGTCAATACCGTATTGTATTCCGCGACTCACATTCCCAAAGGCCGAGATGAAGCGATTGGTGCGATACCACTTGGGTTTTTGTTGTGCTGGGTGACCTTGCAGACTTCGAGTTTGTGGCCCGCTATTCTGGTGCACATCTTCATGGCATGGACCAATTCGACGGCGCGCTTCTTGCGTCACCCTGGAATGAAATGGAAACAGCAATAAGGCCATGAAAATAGCCATCACGGGGGGGACGGGGTTCATTGGGGCTCACTTAATTCACGCGCTGATTGAGGCTGGTAACAGCGTCGTAGCGGTTGTCAGGAACCCCCGTAAAGCGAAACCTCTGGAGGCCTGGGGCGTGGAGTGTGTGGAAGCGGATTTGCAGGATGAAAAAGCCTTGATCTCGGCCTTTGAGGGGTGCGATCAGCTCTACCATATGGCTGCGTGTGCTACCGTATGGGAAAAGCAATCAGAGACCTATTTCAATGTCAATGCGCACGGCACAGACACCGTCCTGAAGGCTGCAAAATCAGCAGGCATAAAACGGACCGTTGTCACCTCCAGTGGAGGTGTTTTTGGTCCTTCTGTCTCGGGGGAAGTTTCTGAGCAAAAGCCAAGGGACCTCAACTACTTCAATGCTTACGAAGCCTCTAAAGCTGCTTCTGATCTTGTGGTTCTTCGCCATGTGCTTGAAGAGGGGATGCACGTCGTATTGGTCAGTCCTACCCGTGTGTTTGGACCGTATTTGTGGGGGGAGCCGGCCTCAGTCTCTCTGATGATCAAGCGATACATTCATGGCAACTGGCGCCTGATTCCTGGCGGTCGGCACTGGAAAGGCAATTATGTATACGTTGACGATGTGGTCCAAGGCCATTTATTGGCCATGGAAAAGGGCCGATCGGGCAGCAATTACTTGCTCGCAGGTCACAATGTGTCCTATGGGGAATTCTTCGAGGAGCTATCGGACGTAAGTGGACAAAGTCACCACATGATTGTGGCTCCTATTTGGCTTCAAATGGCCTTTGCACGGATCCATGCATTTTGGGCGCGAATGCGGGGAAGGCGTCCTGATCTCACCACAGAATGGGTGCGTCGGGGCAATTATCACTGGGAGGTGAGTTCCCAGAGAGTTGAGAACGAATTAGGCGTCCAATTGACGGCATTCCGCGATGCGCTCCTGCGCACCGTTGAAAGCCATCGTCAGAATGATTGATTTCTTCTGTCCTATATTTGAGAGATACAACAGATTTGGCGCACTCAAGGATTCCAATGAACGGGTTTCTTAAAAGCGATATGAACCAGTAAAAACAAACAAAATGAAATTTTTGTCAAGGGTGTGTTTAATCGGAATGTGCTGCATTTTAAGTCCAGTTTTTGGACAAGAAACGAATGGAGACTCTGGAGAAGAGAAGGTTTCGTACGTGCGGTTATTCATGCACGATGGTTCGACTCGGATGGGAGAACTGCGCTCCATGAACGAGGAGGAGATTCGGTTGAAAACGCCCGATATTGGGGTGGTGCTCATTCCGAAGTACTTGGTCAAAGGACTGATTGAAATGGATGGAAACACCTTTGCCAGGCTATCCAAATCTGCTATGGGTCGGTCGATATCGATCAACCCCCAATCGAGTCGATACTTTTTCGCTCCTTCTGGAATTCAATTAAAGAAAGGGGAAGGTTATTTCCAGACTAACATTGCATTGAACTCTGTCAGCTTGGGCATCAACGATCGTCTAACCCTGGGAGGTTTAATTTCATTCGTTGGCGCAGGTGGTACCTTGAAAATAGGCAAAGAACTCGCTCCAAATGTGCATGCCTCTTTCGGGGGTATCGGCTTTTCAGATTATTACGGCGAATTGGAACGGCCAATCGGACTCATTTTTGGAAACATCACGTGGGGAACGGATGATCGCAACATCACCATCAATCTTGGAACAGGTTCTAAGATTGAAACCGGAATTCAAGCCACAGCATACACGACGGATTCATTGGAAAACACCTGGGGGAATACTTACCCGCAATATACGGTGACCGAATATGATCAAAATTATGTCCGGCCCTTGCTTTTGAGTGTTAGCGCGATGACTCAAATCGCTGAGAACCGATGGTTTATTACCGAGAATTACTTCATCAACAATTACCGATCCACGACGCTGGTGACTGGGGTAAACTTGACATACAGATACTTGCCGAACTCGAATTTTAGGAACCAAAACGTAGTCATTGTCTCGATGGGGGTCCGGAACCTGAGCCAGCGCAACGGTTGGCTATGGGATTATGGAATCGTTGGCGTCAAAACAGCTGATTTTGGGTTTGCTGCACCATGGGTGTCAGCCACCCTGCCATTCTAAGTCAAACCAATCTTCTTATAGTTCTCCCATGCGACCTGCTCGATAATGCTGGAAGCACTGGTTGATTTGGTCTTGCGTGTTCATCACAAAAGGAC